>NZ_QQAT01000014.1:0-158070 GCF_003350365.1 Rhodococcus sp. AG1013 | reverse complement strand
CCCGACCAGACCGATCCGGTCCCCGGCCTGCACACGCAACGCCGAACCCGGGGCAGACAGCAGCGTCCGCACACCGGCACGAACTTCGAGGTCGGTGGCGGTAATCAAGCAAAACTCCCTAGGTGAGAAAAGGCGGGACGGCCCCGAAGCGCACGCACTGCGCCATTCGGACGTCATCGTGCCCGCGATAGAGCACAAGAACCACCGATTTTACCGTGACGCGGGATTGTCGCCACACCGCGGTGCAGTGAGTCGGCTAACGTTCGGCTCCATGACACGTGCGAACGATCTGCAGGGACGCAACGCCCTCGTCACCGGCGCCAGCCGAGGAATCGGCAAGGCCATCGCCGCGGAACTGCTGTGGCGCGGCGCCAACGTCGTGGTGACCGCGCGCAAACCCGAACCGCTCGAGGAAGCGGCCGCGGACCTGCGCGCCCTCGGGCACGCCGGCAAGGTCATCGCGATCGTCGGGAACTCCGGCGACGCCGACGCCCGCACCGAGGCCGTCGCCCGCACGGTGAGCGACCTTGGATCGATCGACATCCTGATCAACAACACCGGCATCAACCCGGTCTACGGCGCGCTGATGGACGCCGACCTCGACGCCGTCCGCAAGATCTTCGACGTCAATGTCGTCGCCGCCCTCGGCTACGTCCAGGAGGCGTACCGGGCCTGGATGGGCGAGCACGGTGGCGCGGTCGTGAACCTCGCGAGCGTCGCCGGCATCCGCTCGACCGGCGTCATCGCCGCGTACGGCGCCTCGAAGGCCGCGCTGATCCGGCTCACCGAGGAACTCGCGTGGCAGCTCGGGCCGAAGATCCGGGTCAACGCCGTCGCCCCCGGCGTGGTGAAGACCAAGTTCGCGGCGGCCCTCGTGTCGGCCGGCGAGGATCAGGCGTCGTCGGTCTACCCGATGAAGCGGCTGGGAACCCCGGAGGACGTCGCCGCCCTGGTCGGTTTCCTCGTCTCCGACGATGCCGCCTGGATCACCGGCGAGACCGTCCGCGTCGACGGCGGACTGCTCGCGACGGGCGGGCTCTGATCCCTACGTTCTCCGCCGATGTCGCGGTGGTGGGCCTCGGTCCCGCCGGCCGCGCCCTCGCCCACCGCGCCGCCGCCGCCGGGCTGCGGGTGGTGGGTGTCGACCCGACGCCCGACCGACCGTGGACGCCCACCTACGCGGCCTGGGTCGACGAACTGCCGTCCTGGCTGGATTCGTCGGTGTTGCGTGCCCGGGTGTCCCGACCCCGGGTGTGGACGACGCGCGAACGGAGCCTCGACCGCGCGTACGCCGTGCTCGACAACTCCGCCCTGCATGCGCGGCTCGGATTCGATCGCGTCGTTCGCGGGGTAGCGGCCGAGATCGGCCCCGGCACGGTCACGTTGCGCGACGGCACGCAGATCCGCGCGGCACGGGTGATCGATTCGCGCGGCCTGCGCCCCGATCCGGCGCTGGCGGAGCAGACCGCGTTCGGGATCGTGGTGTCCGAGGAGGTCGCGGCCCCCGCGATGGCCGGGGCCGACGGCTGGTTCATGGACTGGCGCCGCGATAACGGCACCGCGCCGGACGATCCGGCGTCGTTCCTCTATGCCGTCCCCCTCGGTGCCGACCGGGTGCTGCTCGAGGAGACCTGTCTCGTGGGACGGCCCGGGTTGCCGCCCGATTCGCTGCGCACGCGACTCGCGACCCGGCTGCGTAACCGCGGCGTCGAACTGCCCGCCGCCGCGCCGGCCGAACGGGTGCGCTTTCCCGTGGAGGCTCCGCGCGGTGGGTCCGCGGTGGCCGCGTTCGGTGCCCGGGCGGGGTTGATCCACCCGGGCACCGGCTACAGCGTGGCGGCGTCCCTGTGCGCGGTCGACGAGGTGGTCACCGCGCTCACCACCGGCAGGGACCCCACAAAAGCATTGTGGCCGTTACCCACCCGAGCCGTCCGGACCCTGCGCGAGGTGGGGTTGCGGGCGCTGCTGAGCCTCGATCCGGCATGCACCGCCGCGTTCTTCGAGGCCTTCTTCGCCCTGCCGGTGGACCGGCAGCGGGCCTACCTGTCCGGACGTGATCAACCCGCGGCCATCGCCGCGGCGATGTGGGAGATCTTCCGGCAGGCACCGCCGCCGATCCGTCGGACGCTGGCGGCAGCCGGCGTCCGACGGTCGTGACTCAGGACCCGAGCGAGCCCGTCGGGATCCACGACGGCAGCCGGCCGATGGAACCGGTCACGGTCGGCGCGGTCTTCGGCAGCGGGGCGCCGTCGAGGTCGGCGGGCTGGGCGATGCCCAGGTTGTCGAGGACCGTGGGAGCGACGTCGGCGATCGTGTACTCGTCGTCGGCGACGCCGGCCTGGTAGCCCGCACCGCGCGCGATCACGAACGTCGTTGCTTCCTCGGCACTCTGGCCGCCGTGGCCGCCGTTCGGCTTGTGGCCGTGGTCGGAGGTGACGATGATCGTCCACTTCTCGCCGGTGGCGTTGCTGCGCGCGTCGACCGCGTCGACGATCTTGCCGACCTCGGCGTCGACGCGCTCGAGGGCCGGCGCGTACTCCGATCCGACGGTGCCCGAGGAGTGTCCGGCGCCATCCACCTGGTCGAGTTGGGTGAAGACGAAATCCGGACCATTGGAGGCGATCTCGGCGGCGACGGCAGTCGCGGTGGCCGCGTCGGTCGCGGCCTCGCTGCCGGCACCCGGGGTCGTCACGACGACGTCGGCCTTGGGCGTGCCCGATCCGGCGATGGTGGCGATGCCGCCCCACGTCGAGATCGAGGCGGTGCGCAGTTCGGGCTTCACCTGCTCGATGCGGGTGAAGGCCGTCGGGTACTGGTCGTAGCGCGAGCCGTTGAACGAGTTGTCGACCACACCGTGCTTGGTGTGCCACACGCCGGTGAGGATCGTCGACCACGACGGACCGGAGATCGTCGGGTGACCGAGGATCGACGACTGCCCGCTGGTGCCCTCGGCGATCAGCCGATGCAGGTTGGGGGTGTTCGCGTCCTTGACGTAGTCGAGCATCGTGCCGTCGAGTCCGATGACGACGGTCTTGGTGACCGACGGCGTGGGCGCGGCGCTCGCGGTACCCGCTGCGCCGACGACACCGGCCGCGACGGCACCGGCGGCGAGGAGGAGGGACAGGGCCTTGGGGGATGTGATGTTGTTAGTCACAACGAACAGCCTGAATCGGACTAGACCAATTCTCCCGACGCCGGACGGACTGTTCGTCGACTGTTCGACGGGCGTTCGCCGCAGACGCCGCGACGACGCCTGCCTGTCGGTCCGACGTCGCCGAAATGTCTCGAGATGGTGATGATCTTCTCGGCGGAGCCGACACCGTGCCCCGATCTGGGCAATAGTGGGTTCCATGCGATCAATCTGGAAGGGTTCCATCGCGTTCGGGCTGGTCAACGTGCCGGTCAAGGTGTACTCCGCGACGGAGGACCACGACATCCGCTTCCATCAGGTCCACGCCAAGGACGGCGGACGGATCAAGTACAACCGGGTGTGCAGTGAATGCGGCCAGACGGTGCAGTTCGCGGACATCGACAAGGCCTACGACTCCGACGACGGCGATCGCGTCATCCTCACCGACGAGGACTTCGAGAAGCTGCCGGCGGCCGAGCAACACGAGATCCCGGTGTTGCAGTTCGTGCCCACCGACCAGATCGATCCGATCCTGTTCGAGAAGAGCTACTACCTCGAGCCGGACTCGGCCACACCGAAGGCGTACGTGCTGCTGGCGAAGACACTCGCGAAGACCGATCGCACCGCACTGGTGCACTTCACCCTCCGCCAGAAGACCCGACTGGCGGCACTGCGGGAACGGGACGGGGTGCTGGTGATCCAGACACTGCTGTGGCCCGACGAGGTCCGCGCGGCCGCATTCCCGTCCCTCGACGACGCCGAGGAACCTAAGGCCAAGGAACTGAAGATGGCCGGCACGCTCGTCGAGAGCATGGCCGAGGACTTCGACCCCACCGAGTTCACCGACGACTACCAGATCCAGCTCCGCCAACTCCTGGACGACGCGATCGCCAGCGGTGGCAAGAAGGTCATCCCCGCCGCCGAACGGGCCGAGGCAGGCGGCGAGGACGCCGAGGTGGTCGACCTGGTCGCGGCCCTGCAGCGCAGTCTCGAGGCGGCCGGCGAGGACGTCAAGCCCGCACCCGCGAAGAAGGCGGGCCGCAAGCGGGCCTGACGCGTCAGTCGGCGAACGCGTCCAGATAGCGCCGCGTCATCGCACGCTGCACGAGACGTGCCACCGGGTCGCCGACGCGGGTGAACCAGCGGCCGGGACGCGAGAACGCGGTGATCGTCGCGACCACCGCGCCGTCGGCGTGGCGTTCGACGCAGAACCGCTCCTCCCCCGACTCGGGATGACCGGTCAGCGTGCCGTACGCGAATCCGCGACGGTCGGGCTCGTCGACGACGTAGATCACGCGGCACGGGATCGTGAAGCCGAACCACCGCAACTCGACGGTGGTGCCGGGCACCGCGATCGGCGACTCGGCCTCCACCCGTAGGCATGCACGCCGGTGGACATCCCAGCCCATCAACGCGTCGGACGCGGCGAGGAAGGCATCCTCGCCGCGTCCGATGGCGGTCGATTCCCGCAGGTGTCGGTAGCCGGCCGGCAGCTCTCCGGCGGTGGCACCGACCTCGCGGTAGGTCAGTACCCGGGAATCCCGGGCCAACCCGCTAGACCGTGAAGCCGAGCGCGCGCAGCTGCTCGCGGCCGTCCTCGGTGATCTTGTCCGGGCCCCACGGCGGCATCCAGACCCAGTTGATCCGCAGCTCGTCGCACAGGCTGCTGTTCACCAGGGCGCGCTTGGACTGCTCCTCGATGACGTCGGTCAGCGGGCAGGCCGCGGACGTCAGCGTCATGTCGAGTAGGACGACGTCGATGCCGTTCTCGTCGATCTCCTTGAAGTCGTAGACCAGGCCGAGGTCGACGACATTGATACCGAGTTCGGGGTCGACGACGTCACGCATCGCCTCCTCGAGCTCGTCGAGGCGCTCCGGGGTGAGCGATGCGCCGTACTCGGCACCGCTCTCGGCCTCGGTCGCCGCGTTCTCGGGCTGGGCCTGCTCGGCCTGGGTCTCGGTCATGATGTCTGTCCTCCGGTTCGAGCAAGGTCGTCTTCGGGATTGCCGTCGACTATTCGAACAACGGCGTCCTTGAAAGCCATCCATCCCAGCAGCGCGCACTTCACGCGCGCCGGGTACTTCGACACGCCGCTGAACGCGATGCCGTCGCCGAGCACGTCCTCGTCACCCTCGACGGTGCCCCGACTGCTCACCATCTCGCTGAACGCGTCGACCGTGCGCAGCGCCTCATCGAGGGGCATACCCACGATCTGGTCGAACATCACCGACGTCGACGCCTGGCTGATCGAGCAGCCCTGGCCGTCGTAGGAGATGTCTGCGACGACGGGCCGGCCGTCCTCACCCTCCGACAGGTGCGCGCGCAGCGTGATCTCGTCACCGCACGTCGGGTTCACGTGGTGCACCTCGGCGCCGAACGGATCGCGCAGACCGCGACCCAACGGGTGCTTGTAGTGGTCCAGGATCACTTCCTGGTACATCTGCTCCAGACGCACGCTCAGGCTCCTCCGCCGACACCGAAGAAGTCCTGCACCCGCCGGATACCGGCGATCAGCGCATCGACCTCGTCGAGGGTGTTGTACAGCGCGAACGACGCCCGCGCGGTGGCGGCGATGCCGAACCGCTGGTGCATCGGCCACGCGCAGTGATGGCCGACGCGGACGGCCACGCCGTCGTCGTCGAGGACCTGGCCCAGGTCGTGGGCGTGGATCCCGTCGACGAGGAACGACACGGCAGAGCCGCGGTCGATTCCGTCCGTCGGGCCGACGATGCGGACGCCGGGAATCCCGGCGAGCCCCTCCAGCGCCGCGGTGACGAGCTGATGCTCGTGTGCCGCGATGGCATCCATGCCGATGTCCTCGAGGTACTTCACGGCGGCACCGAGCCCGACCACCTGCGACGTCATCGGCACACCGGCCTCGAAGCGCTGCGGCGGGGGCGCGTACGTGCTGCCCTCCATCGTCACGGTCTCGATCATCGAGCCGCCCGTGATGAACGGCGGCATCGACGCCAGCAGCGCGCGCTTGCCGTAGAGGACGCCGACGCCGGACGGGCCGAGCATCTTGTGTCCCGAGAACGCCGCGAAATCGACGTCGAGAGCGTGGAAGTCGACGGCGATGTGCGGCACGGACTGGCATGCGTCGAGCACCGTCAGCGCGCCCACGGCCTGCGCCCGCCGGACCAGCTCGGTCACCGGCGAGATCGCACCGGTCACGTTCGACTGGTGCGTGAACGCGACGACCTTGACCTTGTCGGTCAGCTCGAGCGAGTCCAGGTCGATGCGCCCGTCGTCGGTGATGCCGTACCAGCGCAGCGTCGCGCCCGTGCGGCGCGCAAGCTCCTGCCACGGAACGAGATTCGCGTGATGCTCGAGCTCGGTCACGACGATCTCGTCGCCCGGGCCGACGACCCGGGAGAACCGGTCGTCACCGAACACGTGCGCAACCAGGTTGAGCGACTCGGTGGCGTTCTTGGTGAACACCAGCTCGTCCGCGTCGGCGCCGACGAACGACGCGATTGCACTGCGGGCACCCTCGTACGCGTCGGTGGCCTCCTCGGCCAGCTGGTGCGCACCGCGGTGCACCGCGGCGTTGCACGTGGTGAGGAAGTGCCGCTCGGCGTCGAGCACCTGGACCGGACGCTGCGACGTGGCACCGGAGTCCAGGTACACCAAGGGCTTTCCGTCGCGCACGGTACGTCTCAGGATCGGGAAGTCTTCCCGGATCCTGGTGACGTCCAGCGCTGCCGCCGTGGTGGTCATCCGAACTACGCCTCTGCCCCGGACGCTGCAGCCTGGGTGAACCGCACGTAGCCGTTGGTCTCGAGCTCGTCGGCGAGCTCGGCGCCACCGGACTCGACGATGCGGCCGTTCACGAACACGTGCACGAACTCGGGCTCGATGTAGCGCAGGATCCGCGTGTAGTGCGTGATCAGCAGGATGCCGCCGTTCTCACGCTCCTTGTAGCGGTTGACGCCCTCGGAGACGACGCGCAGCGCGTCGACGTCCAGGCCGGAGTCGGTCTCGTCGAGGATCGCGATCCTCGGCTTGAGCAGACCCAGCTGCAGGATCTCGTGGCGCTTCTTCTCGCCACCCGAGAAGCCCTCGTTGACGCTGCGCTCGGCGAACGCGGGATCGATCTCGAGCTCGACCATCGCCTCCTTGGCCTCCTTGACCCAGTGGCGCAGCTTGGGGGCCTCGCCACGGACCGCGGTGGCAGCGGTGCGCAGGAAGTTCGACATCGACACGCCCGGAACCTCGACCGGGTACTGCATGGCCAGGAAGAGACCGGCGCGGGCGCGCTCGTCGACGCTCATCTCCAGGACGTTCTCACCGTTGAGGGTGATCGAACCGGAGGTCACCTCGTACTTGGGGTGGCCGGCGATCGCATACGACAGGGTGGACTTGCCGGAGCCGTTGGGGCCCATGATCGCGTGGGTCTCACCCGAGCGGACGGTGAGGTTCACGCCCTTGAGGATGTTGATCGGCTCGGCGTTCTCGTCCGAGCTGGCGACGTTGACGTGCAGGTCCTTGATTTCGAGAACCGAGTTTTCAGGGGTAGACATTCGATTTCCTCTGGGAAGTATCGGCGGAAAGCTGGAGGCGGGCCCGGATCAGGCGCCGACGGCGGCGAGTTCGGCCTCGACCGCGGCCTCGAGGCGCTCGCGCACCTCGGGAACGGCGATGCGGTTGATGATCTCGTGGAAGAAACCACGCACCACCAGTCGCCTCGCCTGGTCCTCGGGAATACCCCGGGCGCGCAGGTAGAACAGCTGCTCGTCGTCGAAACGTCCGGTCGCGCTGGCGTGTCCGGCGCCGACGATCTCGCCGGTCTCGATCTCGAGGTTCGGCACGGAGTCGGCGCGCGCGCCGTCGGTGAGCACCAGGTTGCGGTTGAGCTCGAACGTGTCGGTGCCCTCGGCCTCGGCACGGATCAGCACGTCGCCGATCCACACGGTGTGTGCGTCGGGCTTACCGGAGGCCGGATCGCCCTGCAGCGCACCCTTGTACACGACATTCGACTTGCAGTGCGGCTGCGAGTGGTCCACCAGCAGGCGCTGCTCGAAGTGCTGACCGGCGTCGGCGAAGTAGAGGCCGAGCAGCTCGGCGTCGCCGCCGGGGCCCGCGTACTTGACCGTCGGCGTGATCCGGACGAGGTCGCCGCCCAGGCTCACCGAGGTGTGCCGCAGCACCGCGTCCCGGCCGAGCATCGCGTGGTGGGCCGCCGCGTGCACCGCGTCGTCCTCCCAGTCCTGGACCGCGACGACGGTCAGCGACGAGCCGTCGCCGAGCACGAACTCGACGTTCTCCGCGTAGGTTCCGTTGCCCTTCTGATCGAGGACGACGGTCGCCTTCGCGAAGGTCTCGAGGCGGATCTGCAGGTGGCCGAACGCCACCTGGCCCTCACCGGGTCCGGTGACGACGATGTTGATCGGCTCCGCCACCTCGGTCTCGCGACCGACAGTCACGACGGTCGCCGTCTCGAACGACGAGTACGCCTGCGCGGCGACACGATCGAACGGGACGCCGCCCTGGCCGAGGCGGGCATCGTCACGGCCGACGGTCTCGACGGTGATGTCGCCACCGGTGACCTCGACAGTGGCCGAGCCGGATGCGACGGCGGTGCCGTCGTGCAGACCCCGCAGCCGGCGCAGCGGGGTGAACCGCCACGCCTCGTCGCGTCCGGCGGGCACCTCGAACGCATTCACGTCGAACGAGGTGAAGACCTCACCCTTGTTGGTTGCGGGGGCGACGTTCTCGCCGGCCACCGCACCCTGTACTCCCGTCACGGGGGTGCTCACTAGCCCACCGCCCCTTCCATCTGCAGTTCGATCAGGCGGTTGAGCTCGAGGGCGTACTCCATCGGCAGCTCCTTGGCGATGGGCTCGACGAACCCTCGCACCACCATGGCCATCGCCTCGTCCTCGGTCAGACCGCGGCTCATGAGGTAGAACAACTGGTCGTCGCTGACCTTCGACACCGTCGCCTCGTGGCCCATCGTCACGTCGTCCTCGCGGACGTCGACGTACGGGTACGTGTCGGAACGGCTGATCTGGTCGACCAGCAGGGCGTCACACTTGACGGTCGCCTTCGACCCGTGCGCACCCTTGTTGACCTGGACCAGGCCGCGGTAGGACGCGCGGCCACCGCCGCGGGCGACGGACTTGCTGACGATCGTCGACGACGTGTGCGGCGCCAGGTGCAGCATCTTCGCACCCGTGTCCTGGTGCTGGCCCTCGCCGGCGAACGCGACGGAGAGAACCTCGCCGCGGGCGTGCTCGCCCATCATCCACACGGCCGGGTACTTCATCGTGACCTTGGAGCCGATGTTGCCGTCGATCCACTCCATGGATCCGCCGGCCTCGACCTTGGTGCGCTTGGTCACCAGGTTGTAGACGTTGTTCGACCAGTTCTGGATCGTCGTGTAGCGGCAGTGGCCGCCCTTCTTGACGATGATCTCGACGACCGCGGAGTGCAGCGAGTCGGACTTGTAGATCGGGGCCGTGCAGCCCTCGACGTAGTGCACCGAGGCGCCCTCGTCGACGATGATCAGCGTCCGCTCGAACTGACCCATGTTCTCGGTGTTGATCCGGAAGTAGGCCTGCAGCGGGATGTCGACCTTGACACCCGGCGGGACGTAGATGAACGAGCCACCGGACCAGACGGCGGTGTTCAGCGCGGAGAACTTGTTGTCGCCGGCCGGAATGACCGAGCCGAAGTACTCCTGGAAGATCTCCGGGTGCTCGCGCAGACCGGTGTCGGTGTCGAGGAAGATCACGCCCTGAGCCTCGAGATCCTCACGGATCTGGTGGTAGACCACCTCGGACTCGTACTGCGCGGCGACACCGGCGACCAGGCGCTGCTTCTCCGCCTCCGGGATGCCCAGCTTGTCGTACGTGTTCTTGATGTCCTCGGGCAGGTCTTCCCAGCTCTCGGCCTGCTTCTCGGTGGACCGCACGAAGTACTTGATGTTGTCGAAATCGATGCCGTCGAGGTTCGAACCCCAGTGCGGCATGGGCTTCTTGTCGAAGGTCTTGAGCGCCTTGAGGCGGATGTCGAGCATCCACTCGGGCTCGTTCTTCTTCGAGGAGATGTCCCGCACGACGGCCTCGGACAGACCTCGCTGTGCACTGGCACCGGCGGCGTCGGAGTCCGACCAGCCGTAGCCGTAATTGCCCAGCGAGGCGATCGTCTCTTCCTGCGTCAGTGGCGCCTCGGGTGTCACCTGGTCTGATGTGACGGTCATGCGAGCTCCTTCCGGAGTCTTGGTACGTACCGGTGAGAGCTGGACACCGGCAGGGAGAAAATCGAGATCATCTATTCGGTCGTTCGGGGTAACGCGAGCGGGACATGCGTGGTGCAGGCGCAGTCCCCGTTGGCGATGGTTGCCAACCTCTGCACATGTCGGCCGAGCAAGGCGGCGAACGCGGCCCGTTCCGCCTCGCACAGTTCGGGGAACTCCTCGGCCACGTGCGAGACCGGGCAGTGATGCTGGCAGATCTGCACCCCGTTGCCGACCGGACGGATCGAGGCGGCGAACCCGGCCGAGGTGAACGCCTCCGCGATCTCCTCGGCGGTGGACTCCACCTCCTCCGGCTTGTCCTCGGTCACCGGCGCGACGTCGCCGACGATGGACTGCACCCGACGTCGGGCGAAGTCCTCGATGGCCGCGTCGCCACCGATCTCCCGCAACTGCCGCATCGCGGCACCGGCGAGGTCGTCATACGTGTGGCCGAGCTTGCCCCGACCCGCTGCGGTGATCTGGAACAGCTTCGCGGGACGGCCACGACCACGCTGCCGCCAACTGGCGGCACTCGCGGCTTGCGCCTCACCCGCATCGATGAGCGCATCCAGATGCCGTCGGACACCGGCCGCACTGAGACCGAGTCGCACGCCGATGTCGGTGGCCGAGATCGGCCCCTCCTCGACGAGCAATTGAACGACCGCGGCGCGAGTGTGTCCTTCGTGTGCACCGGCAACGGACACCGTGGAACCAGCGGAGGACGACGCAGTCACGTGAGCTGCGCTTTCTCCACTCGAACGTCGAGCCGCTTCCGATTTCACAACACCAGTGTGACGGAATTAGGCCCAGCGGTCCACGAAGGGTTGCCTGTGTAACGGGCGCCACACCGATTCGGCCGGGTCGTCGATCCGCCGTGACCGGAGTCCCCCGCCCGCCCCGCTACGCTGCACCGTGTGCCGCAGACCGAGATGGACAACGAGTCGGACGCCCCGGCCCGATCTCGGGCCGAGCGGGCGACGACCTTCGCCAAGCGCGCGCTCGGGATCGACGGGCGTTCCCCCCGCCCGTCGGTAGGCGACGCCCTCCACGGCGACGAACCGGAGTCGCCAGGTCTCAACGCCCGCGAGAACCGCCAACTGCACCACATCCGACTCTTCGGTGCGACCGGCGCAGTATTGATGGCCGTCGGCGCGCTGGGCGCGGGAGCGCAACCTGTTCTGCAGAACCCGGTCCAGGGCCTGCGGATCCTCGGCCTGCCGGCACGTATGCCGAGCGCGACCCTGAGCATGGCGATGACGGGCACCGTCATGGTGGTGCTGGCCTGGCTGCTACTCGGCCGATTCGCGGTCGGAAACATCCGCGGCGGCCGAGCGCCCCGACAGCTGAGCCGGTCGCAACTCGACCGCACCCTTCTATTGTGGGTGATTCCCCTCACAGTCGCTCCGCCGATGTTCAGCCGCGACGTGTACTCCTACCTCGCGCAGAGTGAGATCACCGCCCGCGGCCTCGATCCGTACGAGATCGGACCGGCCGGGGCACTCGGCGTCGATCACGTCCTCACCCGGACCGTGCCGAACATCTGGCGTGAGACGCCGGCGCCCTACGGTCCCCTGTTCCTCTGGATGGGACGCGGAATCACCTACCTGACCGGCGACAACATCGTGGCCGGGATCTTCCTGCACCGCATTCTCGCGCTCGCCGGTGTCGCGCTGATCGTGTGGGCGCTGCCCCGCCTCGCCCGCCGCTGCGGCGTCTCCGCTGTGAGCGCGTTGTGGCTGGGCGCGGCGAACCCACTGGTGCTGTTCCACCTGGTCGCCGGCATCCACAACGAGGCTCTCATGATCGGCCTGATGCTGGCCGGCGTCGAGGTGGCCCTGCGTGCCGTCGACAGCGTCCAACCGATCCGGGGCCGGGTCCTGCTCCTCCTGCTCGCGGGCGCGACGCTGATCGTGCTGTCCTCGACGATCAAGATTCCGTCGCTACTGGCACTCGGTTTCGTCGGCATGGCCCTGGCCCGGCGGTGGGGCGGCAACCTCAAGTCACTGGTGTCCGCTGCGGCCATCCTCGGCGCGGTGACCATCGCGGTGACGGTGTTCGTCAGCGTCGCGAGCGGACTGGGCATGGGCTGGACCCAGACGCTCGGCACCGCAACGGAGGTGCGCAGCTGGATGTCGATCCCGACGTTGCTCGGACTGGGAACCGGTCTCGCCGGCGTCCTGCTCGGCCTCGGCGACCACACCACCGCTGTGCTCAGCCTCACACGACCGATCGCGTCGCTGATCGCCGCCTTCATCACGGTCCGCATGCTGATCGCCGTCCTGGTCGGACGAATCCATCCGGTGGGCGCGCTCGGCGTCTCGCTGGGCGCGATCGTCCTCCTCTTCCCCGTGGTGCAGCCCTGGTACCTGCTGTGGGCGGTGATCCCGCTGGCCGCGTGGGCCACCCGGCCCATCTTCCGTATCCCCGCGATCGCCTTCTCGTCGTTCGTCAGCGTGATCTTGATGCCCAACGGCGCCGAGTACGAGCCGTTCATGATCGTCCAGGCCGCCATCGCGACCGCGGTGACGAGCATCGCCCTGATCGTCCTGACACGGAATCAGCTGTTGTGGCGGGCGCAGCCCGGACCGCCGGCTCAGACTGATCCGGCCGGGGCTTAGGCTGGTTCCTCGTGATTGTCAGAGCGTCGAACACGACGTCCAACAGGGGCGGTCCCGCCGTGCGACTCGAGGGCGTGGTCAAGTCGTTCGGCGACCTGCGCGCGGTCGACGGACTCGACCTCACGCTCGAGTCCGCGCAGGTACTTGCCCTGCTCGGCCCCAACGGCGCCGGCAAGACCACGACCGTCGAAATGTGCGAGGGCTTCGTCTCCCCCGATGCCGGGTCCGTGCGCGTCCTCGGTCTCGACCCCATCGCCGACTCGGCCGCCCTGCGCCCGCGGATCGGCGTCATGCTCCAGGGCGGCGGCGCCTACCCCGGGTCGAAGGCCGGGGAGATGCTCGACCTCGTGGCGTCGTACTCGGCCGACCCGCTCGATCCCGAGTGGCTCCTGAAGAGCCTCGGACTGCAGGACGCGCGCCGGACGCCGTACCGACGACTGTCCGGTGGCCAGCAGCAGCGCCTCGCGCTCGCATGCGCACTCGTCGGGCGCCCCGAGCTGGTGTTCCTCGACGAACCGACCGCCGGCCTGGACGCGCAGGCCCGTCTGCTGGTGTGGGAGCTGATCGACGCCCTGCGCCGCGACGGCGTCAGCGTCCTGCTGACCACGCACCTGATGGACGAGGCCGAGGAACTGGCCGACGAACTGGTCATCATCGACCACGGGCAGATCGTCGCGTCCGGTACACCGTCCGAGGTCACCCGGACCGGGGCCGAGGGCCAGCTGAGCCTCGTCGCGCCGCCCGGTCTCGACCTCGAGCGTCTGCGCGCCGTCCTGCCTGCCGACTACCAGGCCCTCGAGCGCACTCCCGGCAACTACGCGGTGCGCGGCACCATCGATCCGCACATCGTCGCGGCGGTCACGTCGTGGTGTGCCGGACAGGACGCGCTCGCCACGGAGATCCGGGTGGACCAGCGCCGACTCGAGGATGTCTTCCTCGAACTCACCGGACGGGACCTGAGGGGATGAGCGTGACGCACCACGACCGCCTGGCCGACAACCGATTCGCCGACGGAACCTTCACGCCGCGCCCGCAGCCGGCGCCCGCGGCCCGCATGCTCGCCGCGCAGACCCGGCTCGAGCTCACGCTGCTGCTGCGCAACGGCGAGCAGTTGCTCATCACCATGTTCATCCCGATCACCCTGCTGATCGGTCTGACGCTCCTCCCCGTCGGCGACTTCGGCGACGACCGCGTCGACACCATCGTCCCGGCCGTGATGATGGTCGCGATCATGTCGACGGCGTTCACGGGGCAGGCGATCGCGGTCGGCTTCGACCGGCGCTACGGCGCGCTGAAACGACTCGGGGCCACTCCCCTGCCGCGCTGGGGCATCATCGCGGGCAAGAGCGCGGCTGTCGTCATCGTCGTCGCGATGCAGTCCCTCCTGCTCGGAGCGATCGGCTTCGCCCTGGGCTGGCGGCCGGAGGCGCTCGGACTGCTCCTCGGCGGCGTCGTCATCGCGCTCGGCACGGTCACGTTCGCGGCGCTGGGCCTGCTGCTCGGCGGCACGCTGCGCGCCGAGATCGTTCTCGCTCTCGCCAACATCCTGTGGTTCGTGATGGCCGGTGTCGGCAGCGTCATCTTCGCCGATCAACTGCACAGTGGTGTCCGGATCGGCGCGCAGCTCATCCCGTCTGGGGCGCTGGCGCAGGCCCTCGAGGACGCGACCACGGGCAGCATCAACGTCATGTGCGTGGCAGTGCTGGCGGTGTGGGCGGCGGTGGCCGGTTTCGTCGCGACCCGCACCTTCAAGTTCACCTGACACGAGTATTCGTGCATTCGGCTCGTGTCGGGCGAAACGCTCCCGGCACCGACCGTCCGGTACCACAATGACCGTCGTGACTGCTTCCCTGATCACCGGATTCCGTCGTACCTCGATCGCCGCGTGCGGCGCACTCGCTCTGGCCCTGGCCCCGGTGACCGCGGATGCGGCCCCCGGGTGGGGGCCCCTCGCACCGGCCAACCCGTATCTGGGCCCCGACGGGACCTCCACCATGCACGGGGACGCCGGATCGTCGGACGCGACGCGGCTGGCCGGCCCGGGCGCCGGCGCGGTCTCGATCGCGCAGTACCCGCTCGCGTCGGCCTGCCCGACGCTGCTGCAGGGCTCCGACGGCCTGGTCGTCGCACTGTGCACGACGATGCTGGGCCGGACGCCCACCGTGCACCTGCTCGATCCGACCGCGTCGACGTTCCCGGTGGGTGGCACGCTGGCCCAGTTGGAGCTGGCCAGGGGCAGCCTGCTCGGCGGGGTGTACGCCTACCTGGATTCGGACGACCGCCTCGTGGTGGTCGACGGCAGCCGTCACCTGCTGCGGGTGGGCCACGCCCAGGACCCGGACGGCACCTGGACGCTCACGGTCGACTCGAGCACCGATCTGACGTCGGCGATTCCCGACGGCGACAACGTCACCGGACTCGCGCCCGACTGGGCCGGCAACGTGTGGTTCGCGACGGGCAACGGTGTCGTGGGCACGGTCGACCACACCGGCACCGCCCGCACCGTGCCCCTACCGGCGGGCGAACAGGTGCAGAACAGCATCTCGACGTCACCGACGGGCACCTCGGTCGCGTCCACCCACGCCACCTACCAGTTCACCGCCGGACCGGACTCGCAGCCGCAACTCGAGTGGCGGCAGGAGTACGACCGGGGGTCGGCGCGCAAGCCCGGCCAGCTCAGCTGGGGCACGGGTTCGACACCCACTTACTTCGGGCCCGCCACCGGATCCGAGTACGTCACGATCGTCGACAACGCCGACGGCCAGGTGAACCTGCTGGTCTACCGGTCCGACACCGGCGCCGAGATCTGCAAGGAACCGGTCCTGCCTCCGGGCGACGACGGCGGCAGCTTGTCGGGCAGCACCGGCAGCCTGAGCGGGAGCGCCACCGGGAGCACCGGATCGGGCAGCGGCAGCGAGAACTCCCCCATCGGCATCGGGCGCTCGGTGTTCGTCGCGAGCACCTATGGCTACCCGTACCCGACGGTCCCGGACGGCGCGGGCGAGGCGGTTCCCGCGTCGGCGCCGTTCCGCGGCGGGATGACGCGCGTGGACGTCGACACCGACGGCGAGGGCTGCAGCACCGTATGGCAGAACGAGGTCCGCAGTTCGGCGGTGCCGCACCTGTCCACGGCGGACGGCAACATCTACACGATGGTCCGGCAGGGACTGGACGCGACGACGCCGCTCGACGGCTTCGCCTACGCGGTGATCGACCCCGACACCGGCGCGGTGAAGACCACCAGGCCGATCACCGGCACCATGCTCGGGGACACCCTGCAGATGTCGGCGCTGATCACCGAGGACGGCCGGTACATGCAGGGCACGATCTCGGGGATCGTGTCGGTCAACCCGGACGGCGGCGGCTCGAGCGGCTCGGGATCGTCGGGGTCGTGATCCCCGCGGTCGCCGGGCACCGGGCCCGGGTCGACGACACCCCGGCCGAGCCGGGCCCAACTACACCGCGTAGTGGAAGGCCCTCTACCATCGGGTTGTGCTGTATCGCGGGTTTGTGAGCCTGGTCAACCGTCTACCGCTGCCGTCGCTTGCGGTCCAGAAGTGGATCGCGATCGCGGTGATCGTGACGCAGGGCGGCATCGCGGTCACCGGATCGGTGGTCCGCGTGACGGCATCCGGCCTCGGATGCACCACCTGGCCGCAGTGCTACCCGGGCAGTTTCGTCCCGACCGGTGATTCGACGGCGCCCTGGTTCCACCAGACCATCGAGTTCGGTAACCGCCTGCTCACGTTCCTGGTGATCGCGACCGCCGCCGCGGTGGTCCTCGCGGTCACGCGCGCGGCGCGGCGGCGCGAGGTGCTCGTGTACGCGTGGCTGATGCCGCTGTCGACCGTCGCGCAGGCGGTGCTCGGCGGGATCACGGTGCTCACCGGGCTGCTCTGGTGGACGGTGGCGCTGCACCTGCTGGTGTCGATGGCAATGGTGTGGCTGTCGGTGATGCTGTACCACAAGATCGACCAACCGGACGACGGCGTCGAGGTCACCACCCTGCCCAAGCAGCTGAGCTGGCTGACCGCCCTCACCGGCGTCGCGCTGGCCGGCACGTTGGTGGCGGGAACGATGGTGACCGGTGCCGGCCCGCACGCCGGTGACAAGAACCCGGAGCGCACGGTCGAACGTCTGGACCTCGACATCACCAACCTGGTGCACCTGCATGCCGAGTTGCTCGTCGGTTACCTGGCGCTGCTGATCGGCCTGGGCTTCGGCCTGTACGCAGTCCGGGCGAGCGCCGCGGTGAAGCTGCGCCTGAAGGTCGTGATCGCGCTGGTCGTCGCGCAGGCGTGCGTCGGACTCGTGCAGTTCTGGACGCACGTGCCGGCGGTGCTGGTGACGATCCATGTGGCGCTCGCCGGTGCGTGCACCGCCGCGACCGCTGCCCTGTACGCGGCGGGCCGGATCCGCGAGCCGGTGGCCGACCGCGCCGAAGCCGAAACTGTCGCGTCGGCCTGACGCCGCGTCACCACAACGAACAACGAAGGCCGGGTCCCCGCGACTACCGCGGGGATCCGGCCTTCTCAGGTGTCAGCGCTCGTTGCGAGCCTTCGGGAATCGCGTCTGGTGGGCCACCCAGCCCGCCATCTTCGCGAAATGACCTTTGCGCGGGGTCACGACGCTGGTGAGGGCGCGGTCCCACTCGGAGACCGTGATCTCGTCGAACGAAGCCACGACGGCGTTGGCGATCGCGACCGTGTCGACCACCTGGTCGCCGAGGATGCCGTCGGCGCCGACGAGGGTGATGCGCACGCCCGCGCGACCCACCGGCTGGATGACCGCGCTCGCGGATCCACCGTGCTCGGACAGGAACTTGCGGATCGCGGCGACCGTGCCCGAGGGCAGGACCGGGGCCGCAGCGGTGCTCTGGGTATCGGTGCTCATGGGGCCAGACTACTGTGCGGTAGCCGAACGACCGTCACGACCTTCCGGTACCGCACGGCGTGAGCCGGTGTAGAACAAAGAGCATGCGTGCAATCGTGGTGTCCCAGTTCGGCGGTCCGGAGGTTCTCGTCCCCACGGAGGTGCCCGATCCGGAGATCGGCCCCGGTGACCTGCTGGTTGCCACGGAGGCGATCGGCATCAACTTCATCGACACGTACTTCCGCACCGGAACCTATGCCCGCGACGTCCCATACGTGCCCGGCGACGAGGGGTCCGGCGTGGTCCTCGAGGTCGGGTCCGACGTCACCGACTTCGCGGTGGGCGACCGCGTCGCGTGGGCGGCCGCAGCCGCCGGCTACGCGGAGAAGGTCGCGGTGCCCGCCGCGGTGGCGGTGAAGGTGCCCGCCGGCGTGGCTCCCGAGTTCGCGGCGTCGGCGCTGCTGCAGGGCATGACCGCGCACTACCTGATCGAGTCGGCGTTTCCCGCGCAGGCCGGGGACACCGTCCTCGTGCACGCCGGAGCCGGCGGGGTGGGCCTGCTGCTCACCCAGATGGCCGCCGCGAAGGACGTCAAGGTCATCACGACGGTGTCGAGCGACGAGAAGGAATCGCTGTCGCGCGAGGCCGGCGCGTGGCGGGTCCTGCGGTACGGTGCCGGGCTCGCGGACCAGGTTCGTGAGCTCACCGGCGGCGAAGGGGTCGCCGCCGTGTACGACGGCGTCGGCAAGGACACGTTCGACGCGAGTCTCGCGTCGTTGCGGATCCGCGGCACCCTCGTGCTGTTCGGGGCCGCCAGCGGACCCGTCGCGCCCTTCGACCTGCAGCGTCTGAACTCCTCCGGATCGCTGTACGTCACCCGCCCCACGCTCGCGCACTACGTGCGGAATCGGGAAGAGCTGACGTGGCGCGCCGGTGCGGTACTGGACGCCATCGCCGCCGGGACATTGAAACTGCGAGTGGGCGGCACATATCCCCTCGCGGACGCCGCGCAGGCGCACCGGGACCTCGAGGGACGCCGGACCATCGGGTCGATCGTGCTGGTGCCCTAGCAAGCCCGTCGAACGACGGAGGCTGTCGAACGGCGAGGGCCCCGGTCGTCGAAACGACCGGGGCCCTCGCCGAGAGTTCGTCAGAAGTAACTGGCGATGGTGTTCCAGCCGAGCACGGAGTCGACGGCGAGTCCGCAGCACACGACTGCGAGGTAGTTGTTGGACTGCAGGAACAGCTTGAGCGGCTTGATCGGGGTGCCGCCGCGCACGCTGTTGTACAGCTGGTGAGCGACGAACAGGAACCACGCGCCGGCCAGCAGGGTGACGCCCGCGTAGATCCAGCCGGCCGCCGGGACCAGCGCCAGCGACGCGAGGACCGTCGCCCACGTGTAGATCACGATCTGCTTGGTGACGTGTTCCTCGGACGCGATGACCGGGAGCATCGGGACACCGGCAGCCTTGTAGTCCTCCTTGTAGCGCATCGCGAGCGCCCAGGTGTGCGGCGGCGTCCAGAAGAAGATGATCAGGAACAGGACGACCGGCTCCCAGCTCAGCGATCCGGTGACCGCGGCCCAGCCGACCATGACCGGCATGCAGCCGGCGGCGCCGCCCCAGATCACGTTCTGCCACGTCCGGCGCTTGAGCACCATCGTGTAGACGAGCACGTAGAAGGCGATGGTGAGAACCACGAGGAACCCGGCGAGCAGGTTGGCGCGCCACCACAGCCACAGGAACGACGCGACACCGAGCGTCACGCCGAACACGAAAGCGTGCCGGGTCGGGACGGCCTGACGTGCGAGGGGACGCAGCGCCGTCCGCTTCATCACCTTGTCGATGTCGGCGTCGACGACGCAGTTGAGCGAGTTGGCGCTCGCCGCGCCCATCCATCCACCGAACAGGGTGCTGATGATGAGGACGAGATCGATGTGGCCGCGGTCCGCGAGCAGCATCGCCGGAATCGTGGCGACGAGCAGCAGCTCGATCACCCGCGGCTTCGTCAATGCGATGTACGCCAGAATCGTCGCCGAAACGCGGCCCCACAGCGTGGTGGTGTCCCGCGCAGTCTTCGATTCGGATGCGGCGGCGGGGCTGCCGAAGCCATGTCCGCTCGGCCGATGCCCTGTACGCACGCTATCTCCTTGCCCCACGCGACTACATCCTCGCTTGCTACTGCACTACTACAAACGATGGTAGACGCCGCAAACCTGCGAACCGAATCGACCCGAATGGGGAGGCACAACTAGGCTGGAGGCGCACAAGAGGCCCGCTAACGCCCACAGCTCCCTCCGGCTCCACGTACAACCATGTCAGGAGACATCTGCCCGTGTCGATCACAGACGAGATCCGCGTCCTCACGCAACCGGTCCACCCTGCCGATTGGACCGACCTGGACACCAAGGCCGTCGACACCGTCCGAGTCCTCGCCGCGGACGCCGTCCAGAAGGTCGGCAACGGCCACCCGGGCACCGCGATGAGCCTCGCACCTCTCGCCTACACCCTGTTCCAGCGGGTGTTGCGCCACGATCCGAAGAACCCGGAATGGGTGGGTCGCGACCGCTTCGTCCTGTCCTGCGGCCACAGCAGCCTGACGCTGTACCTGCAGCTGTACTTGTCGGGTTACGGACTCGAGCTGTCCGACATCGAGGCACTGCGCACGTGGGGCTCGCTGACCCCGGGCCACCCGGAGTACGGCCACACGGTCGGCGTCGAGATGACCACCGGGCCGCTCGGCCAGGGCCTGGCGTCCTCGGT
The DNA here is from genome assembly GCF_003350365.1 of Rhodococcus sp. AG1013. Classification (NCBI taxonomy): domain Bacteria; kingdom Bacillati; phylum Actinomycetota; class Actinomycetes; order Mycobacteriales; family Nocardiaceae; genus Rhodococcus; species Rhodococcus sp. AG1013. The sequence goes on along the minus strand of NZ_QQAT01000014.1, from coordinate 137,447 downwards.
CGGCATGGCGATGGCCGCCCGCCGCGAGCGCGGCCTGTTCGATCCGGACGCCGCGGCCGGCGCCAGCCCGTTCGACCACTACGTCTACGTGATCGCCTCCGACGGTGACATGGAGGAAGGCGTCACGTCGGAGGCGTCGTCGATCGCCGGTGTCCAGCAGTTGGGCAACCTCGTCGTCTTCTACGACGACAACAAGATCTCGATCGAACACGACACCGCGATCGCCCTCGGCGAGGACGTCGCCAAGCGCTACGAGGCGTACGGCTGGCATGTGCAGACCGTCGAGGGCGGCGAGAACGTCTCCGCGATCCTCGACGCTGTCGAGGCCGCCAAGGCGGTCACCGACAAGCCGTCGATCATCCTGCTCCGCACGATCATCGGCTACCCGGCGCCGACCATGATGAACACCGGCGACGTGCACGGTGCCGCTCTGGGCGCCGAAGAGGTCGCCGGCGTCAAGCGGGCCCTCGGATTCGACCCGGAGAAGAGCTTCGACGTCGATCCGGCCGCGCTCGCGCACGCCCGTGAGGTCCTGGATCGAGGCGCCGCGGCACACGCACAGTGGCAGGCCGACTTCGACGCGTGGGCCGCTCGTGAGCCCGAGCGCAAGGCGCTGTTCGACCGCCTCCACGCCGGCGAGTTCCCCGAGGGCTGGACCGACAACCTGCCGACGTGGGACGCGGACGCCAAGGGCGTCGCCACCCGCAAGGCGTCGGGCAAGACCCTCAACGCGCTGGGCCCGATCCTGCCGGAGCTGTGGGGCGGCTCGGCCGACCTCGCCGGCAGCAACAACACCACGATCGACGGTTCCGACTCGTTCGGTCCGACGTCGATCTCCACCAAGGACTGGAACGCGCAGCCCTACGGCCGGACGCTGCACTTCGGCATCCGCGAGCACGCGATGGGCTCGATCCTCAACGGCATCGTGCTGCACGGACCCACCCGCGCCTACGGCGGCACGTTCCTCGTGTTCAGCGACTACATGCGTCCCGCGGTCCGACTGGCGTCGCTGATGAAGACGCCGGCGATCTACGTGTGGACGCACGACTCCATCGGTCTCGGCGAGGACGGCCCCACGCACCAGCCGATCGAGCACCTGGCCGCGCTGCGTGCGATCCCGAACATGTCCGTGATCCGTCCGGGTGACGCGAACGAGACCGCGCAGGCCTGGAAGGCCGCGCTCGAACACAAGACCGGCCCCACCGCCCTGGCCCTGACCCGTCAGGACATCCCGGTCCTCGAGGGCACCCGCGACAAGGCCGCCGAGGGCGTCGCCCGTGGCGCGTACATCCTGGCCGAGGCGTCGACGGGCACCCCCGAGGTGATCCTGCTGGGTACCGGTTCGGAGCTGCAGCTGGCAGTCGCCGCCCGCGAGGTGCTCGAGGCCGACGGCATCGCCACCCGCGTCGTGTCGGTCCCCTGCCTCGACTGGTTCGAGCAGCAGGACCAGGCCTACCGCGACGCGGTGCTGCCGCCGGCGGTGCGGGCCCGCGTCTCCGTCGAGGCCGGTATCGCGATGCCGTGGTACAAGTTCATCGGCAGTGACGGCGAGGCCGTGTCGATCGAGCACTACGGCGCTTCCGCCGACTACAAGACGCTGTTCCGCGAGTTCGGCTTCACGGCCGAGGCGGTCACCGATGCGGCTCGCCGCACCCTCGCACGTGTGAAGGGATGAATCACCATGACTGACACTGCAACCCAGAATGCAAACCTCGCGGCGCTGTCCGCGGCGGGTGTGTCCGTGTGGCTCGACGATCTGTCGCGCACGCGGCTCGAGACCGGCAACCTCGCGGAGCTGATCGCGACCCGCAGCGTCGTCGGCGTCACTACCAACCCGACGATCTTCCAGGGCGCCCTCACCAAGGGCGAGGCGTACGACGCGCAGCTGCGCGAGCTCGCGAAGAACGGCGCCGACGTCGACGAGACCGTCCGCGCGCTCACCACGGACGACGTCCGGGCAGCGTGCGAGGTGCTGGCCCCGCAGGCCGAGGCCTCCGACGGTGTCGACGGCCGGGTGTCGATCGAGGTCGATCCGCGACTGGCACACGAGACCGACGCGACGGTGGCGCAGGCCATCGAACTGTGGAAGCTCGTCGACCGCGACAACCTGCTGATCAAGATCCCGGCCACCATGGCGGGTCTGCCCGCGATCACCCGGGTTATCGCGGAGGGCATCAGCGTCAACGTCACGCTGATCTTCTCGGTCGAGCGCTACGAGGCCGTCATCGACGCGTACCTCGCGGGCCTCGAGGCCGCGAAGTCCGCCGGACACGATCTGTCGAAGATCCACTCGGTCGCGTCGTTCTTCGTCTCCCGCGTGGACAGCGAGATCGACGGACAGCTCGAGAAGATCGGCTCGGACGCGGCGCTCGCACTGCGCGGCAAGGCCGGTCTGGCCAACGCCCGCCTCGCGTACGCCTCGTACCAGCAGGTGTTCGAGGGCGGGTCGCGCTGGGAGGCGCTGGCCGCCGCCGGCGCCCGCGTGCAGCGTCCGCTGTGGGCCTCGACCGGTGTGAAGAATCCCGACTACTCGGACACGCTGTACGTCACCGAGCTCGTCGCCCCTCACACGGTCAACACGATGCCGGAGAAGACCATGGAAGCGGTCGCCGATCACGGCGTCGTCTCCGGGGACACCATCTCGGGCACCGCCGCGGCGTCGCAGGCCGTCTTCGACCAGCTCGCCGCCGTCGGTATCGACATCCCCGCGGTGTTCGACAAGCTCGAGACGGAGGGCGTGGACAAGTTCGAGGTCTCGTGGAACGAGCTCCTCGACGCGATCTCGGAGCAGCTCACCGCTGCTCGAGAGAGCTGACCCCGTGAGCGGACCCGCGGCGGACGGTTGGACCAACCCACTTCGGGACAGCAGGGACCGGCGACTGCCTCGCATCGCCGGCCCCTGTGGCCTGGTGATCTTCGGTGTCACCGGCGATTTGGCTCGCAAGAAGCTGATGCCCGCGGTCTACGACCTCGCCAACAGAGGCCTCCTTCCGCCCGGGTTCGCTCTGGTCGGGTTCGCCCGGCGTGACTGGGCGGACCAGGATTTCGCCCAGGTCGTGCACGACGCCGTGCGCGAGCACGCCCGCACACCGTTCAGCGAGGACGTGTGGGAGCAGCTCGCGAAGGGCATTCGCTTCGTGCAGGGCAGCTTCGACGACGCCGAGGCCTTCACGAACCTCTCGAACACCCTCGATGCCCTGGACCGTGAACGCGGCACCCGCGGCAATCACGCTTTCTACCTGTCGATTCCGCCCGCCCAGTTCCCCACGGTGTGCGAACAGCTGTCGACGTCGGGTCTGGCCAAGTCCGCGGACGGGCAGTGGCGCCGGGTGGTCATCGAGAAGCCGTTCGGGCACGACCTCGAGAGCGCGCAGGAACTCAATGCGGTGGTGAACAACGTGTTCCCGGAGGACACGGTGTTCCGCATCGATCACTACCTGGGCAAGGAGACGGTACAGAACATCCTGGCGCTGCGGTTCGCGAACCAGTTGTTCGACCCGATCTGGAACGCGCACTACGTCGACCACGTGCAGATCACGATGGCCGAGGACATCGGTCTCGGGGGGCGCGCCGGGTACTACGACGGTATCGGCGCCGCACGGGACGTCATCCAGAACCACCTGCTGCAGCTGCTGGCGTTCACCGCGATGGAGGAGCCGATCAGCTTCGAACCGTCCGAGCTGCAGGCCGAGAAGATCAAGGTGCTCTCCGCGACCCGCCTCGCCGAGCCCCTCGACGAGACCACCGCACGCGGTCAGTACGCCGGTGGGTGGCAGGGCGGACGCAAGGTCGTCGGCCTCCTCGAGGAGGAGGGATTCGCGAAGGACTCCACCACCGAGACCTACGCGGCGATCACCCTCGAGGTGGACACCCGCCGCTGGGCCGGGGTGCCGTTCTACCTGCGTACGGGAAAACGGCTGGGCCGCAGGGTCACCGAGATCGCCGTCGTGTTCAAGCGGGCCCCGCATCTGCCGTTCGACGCGACCATGACCGAGGACCTCGGCCAGAACGCCCTCGTGATCCGGGTCCAGCCCGACGAGGGCGTCACCATGCGGTTCGGCTCCAAGGTGCCGGGATCGAGCATGGAAGTCCGGGACGTCAACATGGACTTCAGCTACGGACAGGCGTTCACCGAGTCCTCCCCGGAGGCCTACGAGCGGCTGATCCTCGATGTCCTGCTGGGCGAGCCGTCCCTGTTCCCCGTCAACGCCGAGGTCGAGTTGTCGTGGAAGATCCTCGACCCGGTCCTCGAACACTGGGCGAAGCAGGGCAAGCCCGAGCCCTACGAGGCAGGCACGTGGGGTCCGCCGTCGGCGCAGGAAATGATGCGCCGCACCGGTCGTGAATGGAGAAGGCCGTGATCATCGAGCTGCCGGGAACCACCACCGGAGCGATCAACAAGAAGCTCGTCGAGCTCCGCGAGTCCGGCGGCGCCGTCACGTTGGGCCGCGTCCTGACGCTGGTCGTGTGCACCCGGGACAGCAAGAACTCCGAGGACGTCATCGACGCCGCGAACGAGGCCAGCCGGGAGCATCCCTGCCGCGTCATCGTGGTGGCGCGCGGATCCCGCTCGGAGGAGACACATCTCGACGCCGAGATCCGGGTCGGCGGCGACGCCGGCGCCTCCGAGGTCGTGGTGCTGCGGGTGTACGGAGAGCTTGCCGACCACGAGGCGAGTGTCGTCGTCCCGTTCCTGCTGCCCGACACCCCCGTCGTCGCGTGGTGGCCCGAGGACGCCCCCACCGTGCCGGCACTGGATCCGGTGGGTCGCCTGGCGATCCGCCGCATCACCGACGCCACCGGCGCCGAGGACCCGACATCGACGATCAAGAGCCGGCTCGGGTCGTACACCGCCGGGGACACCGACCTGGCGTGGAGCCGGGTCACGTACTGGCGCGCGCTGCTGACCTCCGCCCTCGACCAGCCGCCGCACGAGCGCATCGTCTCGGCGACGGTGTCGGGTCTGGCCACCGAACCGGCCCTCGACGTGCTCGCGGGCTGGCTGGCCGATCGCATCGACGGCCCGGTCCGCCGGCAGACCGGTGATCTGTTCGTCGAGCTGAAGCTCGCGAACGACACCATCTCGATCAGCCGCCCGCAGGCCGAGACGACCGCGACGCTGAGCCGGACCGGCCAGCCCGACGCCCTGGTGGCGCTGGCCCGGCGCGAGACCCGCGACTGCCTCGCCGAGGAACTGCGCCGGCTGGACCCGGACGAGATCTACGAGGCCGCACTGACCGGACTGTCGAAGGTGGAATATGTCTGACGTGAATGCACAGCAGGAGATCCAGCGGTACCCGGACACCGACGCACTGGTGCAGGCTGCGGCCACGCGGTTCGTCGACGCCGTCGTCGCGGCGCAGCGCGAGCGCGGGTCGGCATCGGTGGTCCTCACCGGAGGCGGCACCGGCATCGCACTGCTCGAGCACGTCCGCAAGAACCCGGGTGCGATCGACTGGTCGGCGCTCGACGTGTTCTTCGGCGACGAACGCTTCCTGCCCTCGGGTGATCCCGAGCGCAACGAGGTGCAGGCACACCAGGCCCTGCTCGACCACGTCCCGGTCGACCAGTCCCGGGTGCACGTGGTGGCGGCATCGGACGGCGCGTACAACAGCGATCCGGTCACCGCGGCGGCCGCGTACGCCGAGGTGCTCGATGCGTTCGGGTCCGATCGCACCGGCCCGTTGTTCGACATCCACCTGCTGGGTATGGGCGGTGAGGGACATATCAATTCGCTGTTCCCCCACACCGATGCGGTCCGCGAGAGTAAGCAGCTGGTCGTCGCCGTCACCGACTCCCCCAAGCCGCCGGCGGTCCGCGTGACGCTCACGCTGCCGGCGCTGCAGTCGGCGCGCGAGGTGTGGCTCATCGTCTCGGGCGAGGCGAAGGCCGACGCGGTCGCCGCCGCGATCGGAGGCGCATCCGCCGAGGAGATCCCGGCCGCGGGTGCTCGGGGGATCGAGAAGACCGTGTGGCTGCTCGACGAGACCGCGGCGGGCGCACTGCCCCGCGCCTGACCTCGACGTCCGTCATTCCGGCTGGTCGTCGACGGGCCGGACCGACTGCGGAGGTTCACCGGTGTCGGCCACGATCGGTCGTGGCCGACATCCGGTCGACAGCAGTCCACCGCTGCGCGGCCCGGCCGACGCGCGCAATGTCGGCCGCCGATACGTGGCTCCCCTCGGGCACCGATCCATTCGCGCACTCCCTCCGCCGCCGTTCCCCTTTTTCGAATCCGTTCGCTCTGTAGGACGCGACGAATCGTCGAACGGTTCCCTCGCCGCCGCCGGCCGGGTCCCGGCGCTACCATTCCGTCGTGAACCGCACCGAGTACCTGTCGGAACTGGCGACCGTCCTCGGCCGCTACACGGAGACTGCCGCGCAGCGGATTTCGGAGATTCTCGACGCCTGCCCCACCGAGGCGACCGCCCTGTGGTTCGAGGTGTTCCCCGATCAGGACGGGGAGGGAACCTTCGATGTGTGGGCGCGATTCGACGGCCCGGACGCCTTCGTGCTGAACCGGCCGATCGACGACCACCGCCACCTGTTCGGGGTGGTCCACACCGAGGACGGACTCGACCCCGACGTTCCGCTCTGGCCCACCCGCAACACGCCCTTCTGCATCCAGGACGCGGTGGTCGACGCCGCCGCGACCTGGCTCACGACGTTGTGGTCCCGGGTCGGTGAGGGTCGCTCGACGGTGCCCTGGCACATCGAGGGCGACGACGGCTACGGAACCATCACCCCGCTGCTGTTCACCCCGCCGACCGGGTAGGGACCGCGGCGTACGGGGCCCTGCACCCCAGAGCGTGTCTCCTGAAGAGAGACGGTCGGATCGGAGCACCTGGCTGCGACTCCTCGCCGAACAGGAGACGAACCCCAGCCCCCGTGAGCAACTCGGTTGGCCCGCAATGATCAACTTGGGTCGCCCAGTTCCCGAGGCGGTCGAGTTCACCTCCAGGCCCCCGTGATTCACTCTGTACCGAGATGTCGCCGGCGAAGGGCTGCCGGTCGAACGTATGGGGAGACGAACATGCAGTTGGTGCAGCGATCCAAGAGGATCCTCGAGGCGCACCTGACCGGCGACACTATCCGCGCACTGAGCGGATCGATGATCGCCTACGACGGCAAGGTCACGTTCAAGTCCGCCGGATTCGGTGGCGGCGACGGGGTGCTCGCAGCGCTGAAACAACGCACCACCGGCGAGGGTTTGTCGCTGATGGAGTGCACCGGCACTGGCACCGTCTATCTCGCGCACGACGCCGCAGATCTCACGCTCATCGAAATGGCGGGCGAGACGCTGCAGGTCGAGTCCGAACAGTTACTGGCACTGACCGGGAACCTACGCACCGCCGTGTCATTCACCGGACTGCGCGGAGCGATGAGCGGCCAGGGCCTGTTCACCACCACGGTCACCGGCACCGGCCAGGTCGCATTGATGTCCCACGGCGGTCCTCTCGTCCACCTCGAGGTGGCCCCGCAGCACCCACTGGTCGTCGACCCCGATGCGTTCGTGTGCGCTCGTGGTCAACTCACCCAGTCGTTCGTCACCGATGCGTCCTGGCGGACCGCGGTGGGCCAGGGCAACGGTGAGGCGTTCTCCCTGAAGTGGGACGGCACAGGCGTGGTGTCGATCCAACCGGCCGAACGCTGATCCGTCACAGCGGAGACAGGGAGCAACGGATGTTCACACAGGTCAACGACAAAGTTGTCACCGTGGATCTGGGCCGGACAGGGCCCGTGGTGGCGCGCCGCGGCGCGATGCTGTTCTACACCGGGCAGGTGCAGTTCACCCCGCACCACGTCCCGGGTCTCGGGGGCGGTGGCGGGCTCGGGGCCATGGCCGGCCGAATGCTCCACGGCGAGCACGAGGCGACGATGCTCGCGCAGGGAACCGGCTCCGTGCACTACGGGTTCCGCGGAATCGAAACCCACATCGTCGACGTTTCGGCCGCGGGGCAACTGCGGGTCGAAGCCTCCCGTCTGCTGGCCTACACGAGCGGGTTGCAGGTCTCGGTCGTCTCCGCGGCCGCCCCGTCCGGTGGTGGGGGCGGCGGATTGCGGGGGACGCTGCGTGGCGCCGCCGCAGGAGTGGCCACCGGGCAAGGCATGTCGACCACACAGCTCTCCGGACACGGTTTCGCGGTGGTCCTCGGTCACGGCGGATTTCTGGAACTCCAGGTCACCCCCGATCGGCCGGTGACGGTCGATCCGCAGGCCTACGTCGCAGCCCTCGGGTCGGTGACGACGACATTGAAGTCCGGGATGAGCTGGCGCAACGTCGCCCGCAGCGGCGGGGAGAACATGCAACTCGAGTGCACCGGTCACGGTGTGGTGTTCGTCCAGGCATCGGAGGAGAAACTGTGAGCACGGTCTGGAATCCGGCGACGCTGCCCGGCAACGACAACATCCCAGGCAACCACTACACGTTCACCGTGGATCTGCAGCACCCGTGGTTCATGTCCAAGGGCGCCATGATCGCCTACTACGGGCAGATGACGTTCACCTCGCTCCAGCACGGTTTGCAGGGCCACATGCTGCAGATGGTCGCCCAGCAGTTCTCCGCTCCCCTGCACCTGCACGACTTCGTCGTCGCCGACGGACAGGGCAAGCTGATCCTCGGCGACCGCGGCTACGACATCAACTCCTACGACCTCGATGACGGCAACCTGACCATTCGAGCCGCGAACCTTCTGGCGTTCGAGCCCGCCCTGGCGCTCAACCAATCGATCGTTCCGGGCTTTGTGACGCTGATCGGCACCGGCAAGTTCCTCGCGTCATCGAACGGGCCGGTCATGTTCGTCGAGCCACCGGTGCGGGTGGACCCGGAAGCGCTTGTCGGGTGGGCGGACTGCCCGTCGCCGAGCCACCACTTCGACCAAGCGTGGGTGACCGGGTTCGTGCAGGCCGCCGCGCGCCGCGTCGGCGTGCAGTCGGGCGAGGAACGGCAATACGACTTCACCGGCGCCGGCACCGTGTTGGTGCAGTCCAGCGAGAAGGTCATCAACGATCAGTCGCTGGTTCGTAGCATCCTCGGCATGCTGCCGGGGGTCTCCTCGCCAGGACTGCATCAGATCAACCAGGAGATCAGCAGCCAGCTGGGAAGCCAGCATTGACGACATCGGTGATCGGTGTCGGGATTCGGCACGAGCCGCATGGTGCCCGAGCGGTGGGGTCATATGCTTCGCGGCGTTGAGCCAGTCACGCAACAGCATCCGCCAGAGGGTCCGCCCGGGCTCCGCCTCCTGCCGAAAGGACTGACCGACCCGTGACCGCCCTGACCCGAGGCGCCAATACCAGCGTCGCCACCACTGCCACCACGATCGGAGTGACCGGAACCTCTCCCGGCAGCGTCGACCTGTTCGTGTTCCAACTCGACGAGCGTCGCAAGGTCCGCAGCGACGAGGACCTGGTGTTCTTCAACAACCCGACCTCCCCGGAGGGTGCAGTCACCCTCGTGGCCCAGGGGCAGGTGCGACTCGATCTCGCGGCGATCCCCGCGGGAATCGAGCGGATCGCGATAGCGGTGTCGGTCGACGAAACCGTAACCGGCCCACTGTCGGCGGTGCCCGCGCTGGCGGTTGCCGTGACCCAACCTGGCGGCACGACCGTCACCGCGGCTGCGGAGGGACTGACCACCGAGCGCTCCGCGGTGCTGCTCGAGGTGTACCGCCGGAACGGGGCATGGAAGGTTCGCAACGTCTCCGCCGGCTGGAACGACGGCCTGGTCGCATTGGTCACCGAGCACGGCGTCGCCGTTGACGACACACCGGCACAACCCACCACCTCCACCTCCGTACCTGCTGTCACGGCTACCGCGCCGACCCCACCTGCGGGGGTGGCGACGGTGGACGCAGACGGGGTTCGCACGGTTCCGGCTGAGGCGAAGCTGTCGCTGGAGAAGCGACAGAAGCTGGACCTGCGCAAGAAGGAGGTCGCGAAGGTCCTGCTCGCCAACGGCGCCCGAGACTACGTCGGTCGGGTGATCCTGGTGATCGACAAGACCGGATCGATGAGCCGGCGCTACTCTGACGGCGAGGTGCAGGAGACTGTGCGCCGCATGGTCCCGGTGGCCACGCAGCTCGACGCCGACGGACAGCTCGAGGCATACCTGTACGGCGTCAATTTCGCCAAGCTCCCCGACGTGACAGTCGACCGCGCCGACCAGTGGATCGACGAGTACATCCATCTGCAAGGGGTACACGGCGGTATCGACTACGACAACGAGATCGGTGGCTTCAACGACGAGATCCCCATCATGACTGAGGTTCTCGCCGGCTTGGACGAGAACACCACCGTACCGACGCTGATCCTGTTCTTCACCGATGGCGGATTCAGCAAACGCTCTGCCATCGAAAAGCTGATGCGCCGGGCCTCATCTCGGCCGGCGTTCTGGCAGTTCATCGGGATCGGCCGAAGCAGCTTCGGTGTGCTCGAGAAGCTCGACACAATGTCCGGTCGGAAAGTCGACAATGCGGGATTCTTCTCCGTGAACAAAGTCGACGCGCTCTCCGATGCGGAGCTGTACCGACTCCTGTTGTCGGAGTATCCAGATTGGCTGCGCGCCGCCCGCGCCGCGCACATCTTGCGCTGACACCGGGCCGCAGGGAGACACGCACTAGCCGAGCGCGGTCCGCAGCGCCGCGCCCAGTTCCGGCGATGAGCTCATCGGCAGCGTGTAGTGGGACTCACCGGGAATGACGCGAATTGCGGCCCGCGGCATCGAGCTCCGTGCCCGCTCACCGATCCGCGCCGCGTCATGTACCCGGCTGCGCTCCGCCAGCACGACGGTCACCTCGGCTCGGAGTTCCTGGAGATCCTGTGGCCGGGGTCGCCGCGGCACCACCGGGCGGTGTGCCGGGAACCGTTCGGCGCCGAACGCGACCAGGTCGAGCCAGTCGGCGTCCATCGTGGCGCCGGCCGATTCCCATCCGATGAGGCGTCGTTGGCGTTCACCGGTCGGGCGAACGAGCAGCGGGACTGCACGGGCGAGGTACTGCGGACTCATGCCCGCGAAGCACGAGTTGGGATCCAGCAGTACGAGCCTGTCCAACCCGTCGGGTCGCCGCACGGCATGCGCGAGGGCGACCATCGCGCCGTACGAATGACCCACGACGCCATACGTTTCCAGCTCGAGACCGTGAACGACCGCCGATATCCAGTCCATCAGATCGTCCCGGCTCCGCAGCGGTTCGGTGACCACCCCGAGCCCGATGTCGCCGGGGAGATCGACCGCGAACACCCGGTGGTCCCCGCAGAGCTCCGCGGCCACGGCGAACCACACGGTGGAGGTGGCTCGGCCACTGGGCAAGAGGATCACGGGCGGCGCGTCCTCGGGCCCACAGACGTTGACGCGTGTGGTGCCGAACCCGGTGCCGACATCGACACGCTCCACCGGTCCCGGCCACCGCCCGAGCACCCGGTCGTACCGCCGCTCGAACTCGCGCCCGCTCTCCGTCGACGCGAAATGGACTGCATCACTTCGGTTCATCTGCCCACCCCTGGTTGAATCCTCGACACTCGACATTTATCTCGATCATCGAGATACTAGGCAGACGAGGCAACTGGCGTCCAGACCCAGCCGGAAAGAGGCAGCAATGCACGACGACGAACTCGACCCCCGAATCCGGGGCCACGCAACGGTGCATCAACTGCGGGCACTGACCGTGGAACTCAACCTCTTCGGCGCCGAGTTCGCCAGGAGCCACCACCTCCACACCACCGACCTGCGCGCGCTGATCACCCTCCTCGACGCGGCCCGCGCGGGCCATCCCGCGACACCGGGATGGCTGGGGCAGCAGCTGGGCATCAGTTCCGCCTCCACGACCGCCCTGATCGACCGGCTCGAGAAGCAGGGACTCCTGTGCCGTTCGCGCGACACCGCCGATCGCCGTCGGGTCGTCGTCGAGGTCACATCCCACGCCGTGGACCTGGGCACGTCGTTCTTCGGGCCCCTCATCGACCGCGCGGTGGTGGCAATCGAATCCTTCTCGCCACGCGAGCGGGAGACGATCGGAGCATTCCTCGAGAAGATGCACGCCGTGGCGGCGGGCGTACGCGCCGAACAACTCTGACGCGCTGGCGCGCCACCCCGTCGCATCCGGTGGCGATCGCGGTCGGATCAGCCGCTGTTCCGCAGCGCGGTCGCAAGACCGTTCATCGTCAACTGGATGCCGCGCCGGACGCCGTCGGAGTCGTCGCCGGCGCGGTAGCGGCGCAGCAACTCCACCTGCAGATGGTTGAGCGGCTCGAGGTACGGGAACCGGTTGTGCACGGAGCGGTCGAGAGCCGGGTTGTCCCACAGCAGATTGTCGTGCCCGGTGATCGACGTGTACATCGCGATCGTGCGGGCATGCTCGGCGGCGATCTTGCCGAACACCTCGTCCCGCAACGCGACGTCCGGCACCAGTTCCGCGTAGCGCGCCGCGAGGCCCATGTCGGACTTCGCCATGACCTGCGCCATGTTCGACAGCACGGTACGGAAGAACGGCCACCGCTCGTACAGGTCGGTCAATGTCTTCAGTCGCTGCTCATCGCCGCCCACCCACTGCTCGAAGGCCGTTCCGGTGCCGTACCACCCGGGCAGCATCACCCGCGATTGGCTCCAGGACAGCACCCACGGGATGGCGCGCAGGTCGGAGATCGACGCGGTCGGCTTGCGGGATGCGGGCCGGCTGCCGATGTTGAGGGCACCGATCTCCGCGACCGGCGTCGACGCCTTGAAGTACTCCACGAAGCCGGGGGTGTCGTGCACGAGGTCCGCGTACGCGACGCGCGCCAGCTCGGCCAGTTCGTCGAGGATCTCGTACGCGGGTGCCGCGTCGTCGCCGAGCCCCTCGACGTCGAGCAGGGTCGATTCGAGGGTGGCCGCGACGAGCGCCTCGAGATTGCGGCGGGCGAGCCGCGGCTCGGCGTACTTGGCCGCGATCACCTCACCCTGCTCGGTGATCCGCAGCGACCCCTGCACCGCGCCCGGCGGCTGCGCGAGGATCGCATCGTAGCTCGGTCCGCCGCCGCGGCCCACGGTGCCGCCGCGACCGTGGAAGAGCCGCAACCGAATTCCTGTCTTCCGCGCCGCCTGCACCAACTCGAGCTCGGCCCGGTACAGCGCCCAGTTCGCGGCGAGATATCCGCCGTCCTTGTTCGAGTCGGAGTATCCGAGCATCACTTCCTGGCTGTCGCCGCGGTTCGCGACCAGAGCCCGGTAGATCGGCACCTCGAGCGTTCGGGTGAGGGTCGCGGCGCCGTGCCGCAGGTCCTCGATGGTCTCGAACAGCGGCACGATCCCCACCGGGCACCACGGTCCGTCGTCGCCGTCCGGGTCGAACAACCCCACCTCGGCGAGCAGGATCGCGGCCTCGAGCATGTCACTCACCGAGTCGCACATGCTGATGATGTAGTTCGGGATCGCGTCCGGTCCGATCCGCTCGACGGCCTCGGCGGCGGCCCGCAGGATGCCCAACTCCTTCGTGGTCAGCTCGCTGAACTCGGCGTGCGGACCCGACAGCGGCCGACGGGTCGCGAGTTCCCGGGACAGCAGCGCTATCCGCTCGTCCTCCGACAGCGACCGGTAGTCCGGGTGCACCCCCGACCACGCCAGCAACTCGGCGACCACCGACTCGTGGACCTCCGAGTTCTGCCGCATGTCCAGACCGCACAGGTGGAAGCCGAAGACCTCCACCGAGTTCCGCAGCTGCGCCAGACGGTCGTCGGCGACGGTGTCGTCGCCGTGCGATCGCAGCGACGTGTCGATGACATCGAGGTCCGCCAGCAGCTCGGCCGGGCTGTCGTATCCCGGCAGGTCCGTCGAGGCCGCTCGGACGCGGTGAACGGCGGGATGGCCGAGGATCCGGTCCGCGGTGACCGTCAGGCGTGCACGCAGACCACGGACGGCGCGCCGGTAGGGCTCGTCCGCGCGGAACGCCGACTCGTCACCGGACTCGTCCGCGAGCCGGTCCAACTCGGCGGTCACCGTGACCAGCCGCGCCGACATCGACAGCTCCCGTTCCAGTACCTCGAGCTCCTCGAGGTGATGTTCGAGCGCGGTCTCGGCCGCACGGTGAGTCGCCCGGCCGACGACTTCGGCTGTGACGAACGGATTCCCGTCCCGATCGCCGCCGATCCACGACCCCGGCCGCAGCATCGGTTCCGCGAGTAGGGTCGAGCCCGGCCACCGGGCCCGCAGACCGTCCCGGAGGTCGGCGTTGATCTGTGGGACCACCTCGAACAGTGAGGCATCGTAGTAGCGCAGGCCCACCTCGATCTCGTCCTGGATCCGCAATCGGGACAGGCGGATCAGCGCCGTCTGCCACAGGGTGAGAATCTGGCGGCGCAGCTGGAGACCGATCGCGGCCGCCTCGTCGACGTCCCCGGCAACCCACTCCCGCATCCGCATCAATTCCATGATGCGGTTCTGGGTCTCGAAGATCGTCCGCCGGCGCGTCTCGGTGGGGTGCGCGGTGATCACCGGCGCCACGAGCGCACCGACCAACGCGGCGCTCGCGGTGGCCGGGTCGAGGGTCGCCGCATCGAGTTTCGCGTAGGTGGCCGCCAGGCTGCTGTCCTGTGGAGGTTCGCCGGCCCGGACGTGGATCGCGCGCCGCCGCTCGCGGTGAATGTCCTCGGCGACGTTGGCAAGCAGCGCGAAATGGCTGAAGGCTCGGATCACCGGGATGGCGTCCGCGGTGTCGATCTGCTCGAACATCTCCGCGAGTTCCGCCCGGTCGATCTCCGAACGCCGGACCCGGAACGACTCGACCCGCGCCCGCTCGACCAGCGCGAAGATCTCGTCACCGGACTGCTCCCGGACGATCTCCCCCAGGATGCCCCCGAGCAGGCGGATGTCCTCTCGGAGCGGTTCGGTGGCAGCACGCGGAGCCGACGAAGGCGGAGCGGAGGACGCTGGCGATGAATCGGGGATCCCGGTCATCACCTGATTATCGACCGATGACCGGACACCCGCACGGCAACCGTCCGACCGGGCGTCAGCCCTTCCAGATCACCTTCGACGGCTTCAACCGCACGATCACCCGCGGGGTGTCCGGTGTGTCGTGCTCCCAACGCGCGGCCCCGGTGTACTTGCGGGCCAGCTTGTGGATCAGCGACCCACCCGGGTCGTCGGTGATCGTGGCGGTACCGCGGATCTCGACGTAGCGGTACGGCCCGCCGGCCGGATAGATCAGCACCGTCGCACGCGGGTCACGCTGGAGATTGTCGGTCTTGCGGCGGCCACGGACGGTCGAGATGAGCACCTCGTCGCCGTCCCGCTCCAACCACACGACGGACAGCTGCGGCTGGCCTCCGGGCTCGACGGTCGCGAGTGTCGCGAATTCGGGCGCGTCGATCAGGGCCGCAGCAGCATCGGGGATGGAGGTGGAGCTGTGGTACCCCGCCATCGTCAGCTGAACTTGATCTCGAGCCCGATGCCGAGGATCGCGATCAGCCAGATCGCCGCGGTGAAGACGGTCAGTCGGTCGAGGTTCTTCTCGACGACGCTCGAGCCGGCGAGGCTGGACTGGACACCGCCACCGAAGAGACTGGACAGACCGCCGCCCTTACCGCGATGCAGAAGGATCAGCAGGATCAGCAGCAAGCTGGTGATGACCAGCAGGATGTCCAGGAACAGTGCCATTTCGGTATTCGCTGCCCTTCACGCACGACGGATTTCGGCCACTAGCGCGCTCAGCTTACCTGTTACCTGGGCGATCGAGCGCAAACCCGCCACAGTGGCCGGGAGACGGAACCTGACGATCGGGACGCGCCGATCGTTCGTTTGTCGTTACCGTCCGTATCTGTTATGGAGATCACACCGCACCGCCCCTGTACCCCACCGCGGTCACGAAGGCAGCCGACACCACCGAGGGATCGCCTCACCGGCCTACCGGAAGGCTCACTCGCGACGTTCGGGTCGCTCGGTAACCTGCCGACCCGCTTCCCGTGCGCAATTCGCTCGCGCGGGAAGCGGTTCCGAGCGACCGTCACCACAATCCTCCCGTGTAGTGAGACAACTCACTTTCGTGGCACAACGTGCCGCATTACCTTCCGAGCAGTCAGTCACCCCCATGCGAGGAAGGCCTCACCATGACGCACCGCTCCACAGCTCTGCGCCACACCACCCGGACCGCAGTGGCACTCGCGGTATCAGGCTCGTTCCTGTTCGCCGGCACTGCCGCGGCAGGGGCCACCGGTTCCCTCGACCTGTCGTCCTTCGGATCCTCCGCACTCGGCTCGAGCGCACCGACCATCGTCGAGGCGCCCCGGTTGGCGACTGTCGACAACTTCCGGGACGTCGCCGGCCCCGGCTACAAGACTCCACTCGGCCTCATGCGCACCGGCGTCTTCTACCGTGCCAACGCGCTCACCCCGAACGACGCCGACCTCGCGACGCTCGAATCGCTGAAGCTGACCGCGGTGTACGACGTCCGCACCGAGGAAGAGGTGGCCCACAAGCCCGACCGCACCGTCGCCGGCACCGCCTACGTGCACATCCCGATCCTGTCCGGCGATCTCGAGGCCGGCGTCGCCAAGCTGAAGACCCCTGAGGACTCGCAGAACTTCATGCGGGACATGAATCGTGCATTCGTCAACGATCCCGCGGCGCGCGCGGGGTTCACGAAACTGCTCACCGATCTGGCCGAGACCCCCGGCTCGCAGGTGTTCCACTGCACCGCCGGTAAGGACCGGACGGGCTGGGCGTCCATGTTGCTGCAGAGCATCGCCGGCGTGCCGCGCGAGACGATCATGAGCGACTACCTGCTCACGAACGAGTACACCGTCGCATCCATGGCCAGGTCCCGGGCCGGCATCGTCGCCAGCCAGGGTGAAGCAGTCGCCCAGGTCTACGACCCGCTGCTCGGCGTCGACGCCAGCTACCTGCAGGCCGGCCTGGACGAGCTGACCGCGAAGTACGGCACCGTGCAGAACTACCTGCGCACCGGTCTCGGCCTCTCGCCGGTGACCATCGGCAAGCTCGCCCTCAAACTGCTCGGCTGACACACACCCGTGAACGCGGCTGGGCGCGCGACAGATTCACTGTCCGCGCCCGGCAGCGCCCGTAACGCCTGGCGAACCACTGAGTGAGACCACTCGCAGTGCAGGCGTTCGTCGATACCTTCCAGTCGGACGACACCGACGCGGAAGGAATCATCGATGTGACGAACCCTGTGCACCGCAAGCGTTTCCGACGTGGCCGAACGACGGCCGCACTGACCGTGACGGGGCTACTGCTCCTCGCCGGACCGGCCGTCGCCGACGCCTCGTCACCGAGCTCGCTCGGTTCATCGGATCCGGGATCCGGCGTTCCCGGGCAGGCCGAGACGCCACGCCCTACGTCGGTGCACAACGTCCGTGACATCGCGGGAAACGGAGTCGGGTACACCGGCCGCGGCGGGCTGTCCAACGAGTACTCGGCCGCGACGATCCGGGCCACTCTCGACCAGATCCCCGCAGTCAAGGGGCCCGAGGCGGCCGAGATCTACCACCAACTCATCGGGGTCGATGCGAGCTACCTCGAAGCCTCGTTCGCGGGAGGTCGACCGGAACTACGGCACCTTCGACCGGTACCTGGCGGAGGGACTCGGCGTCGACCGGGCAACGATCGTCACGCTGCAGGCAAAGCTGCCCCTCTGCGCGCATGAACGAAAAACGCTGGGCGCGTGACCTTCACGGTCACGCGCCCAGCGTTCGTCTTCGGTTGCTACCGGATCACGGCAGCGACATCAGCCGTTCACGGCAGCGACATCAGCCGTTCACGGCAGCGGGCCACCGGCCGCAATGGCCGACAGCGTCGCGAACTCGTCCGCCTTCAACGAGGCGCCGCCCACGAGCGCACCGTCCACGTCCGCCTGGCCGACGATCTCGCCGACGTTCTTGGCGTTGACGGAGCCGCCGTAGAGCACGCGGACACCGGCAGCGACCTCCGGGGAAGCCAGCTCGACCAGGGTCTCGCGCACTGCCTTGCAGACCTCCTGGGCGTCGGCGGCCGAGGCCACCTTGCCCGTGCCGATGGCCCACACCGGCTCGTACGCGACGACGACCTTGGCGATCTCGTCCGCCGACAGGCCCGCGAGCGAGCCCTTCAGCTGCGCGACGTTGTACGCCACGTGCTCGCCGGCCTCGCGGATGTTCAGGCCCTCACCGATGCACACGATCGGGGTGAGCCCGTTCTTCAGCGCCGCCTTGGTCTTGGCGAGCACCAGCTCGTCGGACTCACCGTGCAGCGTGCGCCGCTCGGAGTGTCCGACCACGACGAACGTGCAACCCAGCTTGGCCAGCATGGAACCGCTGATCTCGCCGGTGAACGCGCCCGAATCCTGCGCCGAGACGTCCTGCGCACCGTAGGTGAGCAGGAGCTTGTCGCCCTCGACCAGCGTCTGCACGCTGCGGATGTCGGTGAACGGCGGGATCACCGTCACGTCGACCTTCTCGAAGTACTTCGCGGGCAACGAGAAAGCGATCTTCTGCACCAGGGCGATGGCCTCGAGGTGGTTGAGATTCATCTTCCAGTTGCCGGCGATCAGGGGCTTTCGAGTCAAACCTCAGCCCTCCAGTGCTTCGATGCCGGGCAGGGTCTTGCCCTCGAGGTATTCGAGGGACGCGCCGCCGCCGGTCGAGATGTGCGAGAAGCCGTCCTCGGGCAGACCGAGCTGACGCACGGCCGCCGCGGAGTCACCGCCGCCGACGACGCTGAACGCGCCCTTGCCGGTGGCCTCGACGATCGCCTCGGCGACACCCTTGGTGCCGGCCGCGAACTTCGAGAACTCGAACACACCCATCGGGCCGTTCCAGAACACCGTCTTGGCACCCGAGAGGATCGCCGCGAAGCGCTCCACCGACTCCGGTCCGATGTCCAGACCCATCCAGCCGTCCGGGATCTCGAGGACGGAGACCGTCTTCGACTCCGCGTCCGCCGAGAACGAGTCCGCGATCACCACGTCCTGCGGGATGTGGATGACGTCCGCATACCGCTCGAGCAGGTCCTTGCAGGTGCCGATCATCTCTTCCTGGCACAGCGAGTTGCCCACCGAGATGCCCTGCGCGGCAAGGAAGGTGTAGTACATGCCGCCACCGATGACGAGGGTGTCGACCTTGGGGGCCAACGCCTCGATCACGGCGAGCTTGTCCGACACCTTCGAGCCGCCGAGCACGACCGCGTACGGACGCTCGGAGTCCTGCGTCAGCTTCTGCAGCACCTCGACCTCGGCCGCGACCAGGTTGCCCGCGTAGTGCGGGAGCAGCTCGGCCACGTCGTAGACCGACGCCTGCTTGCGGTGCACGACGCCGAAACCGTCGGAGACGAACGCGCCGTCGCCGTCGACGAGGTCGACGAGCGCCTTCGCCAGCGCCTCGCGCTCGGCGTCGTCCTTGCTGGTCTCGCGCGGATCGAAACGGATGTTCTCCAGCAGGAGGACATCGCCGTCCGTCAGGCCCTCGGAACGCGCGAGCGCGTCCTGGCCCACCACGTCACCGGCCAGCTGGACGTTGCGGCCCAGCACCTCACCGAGCTTCGTGGCGACAGGCGCCAGCGACAGCGCCGGATCCGGCTCGCCCTTGGGGCGGCCGAGGTGCGCCATCACGATGACCTTGGCGCCCGCCTCGGCCAACGCCGAGATGGTCGGCGCGGACGCGACGATCCGGCCCGGATCGGTGATCGTTCCGTTGTCCAGCGGAACGTTGAGGTCGGAGCGCACCAGCACGGTACGGCCCTCGACCCCCTCGTCCAGCAGATCCTTCAGAGTCTTGACAGCCACGTGGACCAGACCCGGATCAGAGGGACTTGGCGACGAGGCCGATGAGGTCCGCGAGGCGGTTCGAGTAGCCCCACTCGTTGTCGTACCAGGAGACGACCTTGACCTGGTCGTCGATGACCTTGGTCAGGCCGGCGTCGAAGATCGAGGAGTGCGGATCCGTCACGATGTCCGAGGACACGATGGGAGCCTCGGTGTACTTGAGGATGCCCTTCAGCGGGCCCTCGGCGGCAGCCTTCATCGCGGCGTTGATCTCGGCGATGGTGGCCGGCTTCGCGAGGTTCACCGTCAGGTCGGTGACCGAGCCCGTGGGGATCGGCACGCGCAGCGCATAGCCGTCCAGCTTCCCCAGCAGCTGCGGGAGGACCAGGCCGATGGCCTTGGCGGCACCCGTGCCGGTCGGAACGACGTTCAGCGCGGCGGCGCGGGCGCGACGGAGGTCGCTGTGCGGGCCGTCCTGCAGGTTCTGGTCCTGCGTGTACGCGTGGACCGTCGTCATCAGACCCTTGACGATGCCGAACTCGTCGTCGAGGACCTTGGCGATCGGGCCGAGGCAGTTGGTGGTGCAGGACGCGTTGGAGATGATGTCCTGGCTGCCGTCGTACTTGTCGTCGTTGACGCCCATCACGATCGTGATGTCCTCGCCCTTGGCGGGCGCGGAGATGATGACCTTCTTGGCACCGGCCTCGAGGTGTCCCTTGGCCTTCTCGGCGTCGGTGAAGATGCCCGTGGACTCGACGACGACGTCGACGCCCAGCTCGCCCCAGGGGAGCTCGCTCAGCGGGCCGCGGTGCGCCAGCGCCTTGATCTTGGTGTCGCCGACGACGATGGTGTCGTCACCCTCGAGCGAGACCTCGTGCGGCAGACGACCCAGGATCGAGTCGTACTTGAGCAGGTGAGCCAGCGTCGCGTTGTCCGTGAGGTCGTTGACCGCCACGATCTCGATGTCGGTGGTGCCGAGCGCCTTCTGCGCATCGACCGCCCTGAAGAAGTTACGTCCGATACGACCGAAGCCGTTGATGCCTACCCGGACCGTCACAGTTAGCTCCTTTGCCCATCTACTCTGGTGTGCCAGTTTTTCGCCCGCGAGAACCCCGCGAGCACGTGATACCCACGACTATCGAACCGAAACGCGAGACTCATCGGTCGATGCGTGTCCCACCCTAGTGCGCGCACCCGCATACGCGCGCATCTGCCCCGGTCACCGGAACCGGGGTGGGTCGTCGACCGATCGTCACGCCTCTTCGAGCAACTCCGGGGTCACCGCCGACTCCGTGTCGGGGACCCCGACCTCCTTGGCCTTGCGGTCCGCCATCGACAGCAGTCGCCGGATGCGACCGGCGACGGCGTCCTTGGTCATCGGCGGATCCGCGAGCTGCCCCAACTCCTCGAGCGAGGCCTGCCGATGCTTGACGCGCAACGTGCCCGCCGCCGCGAGGTGGTCGGGGACGTCCTCGCCGAGGATCTCGAGGGCCCGTTCGACCCGCGCCGCAGCCGCGACGGCCGCGCGCGCGGACCGGCGCAGGTTCGCGTCGTCGAAGTTCGCGAGACGGTTCGCCGTGGCGCGCACCTCGCGGCGCATGCGGCGTTCCTCCCACGTGAGCCGGGTGTCCTGCGCACCCATCCGGGTGAGCAGCGCGCCGATCGCCTCGCCGTCGCGCACGACCACCCGGTCGGTGCCACGGACCTCGCGCGCCTTCGCAGTGATGCCGAGCCTCCGGGCCGCGCCGACCAGCGCGAGGGCCGCCTCCGGGCCCGGGCAGCTGATCTCCAGGGCCGAGGAGCGCCCCGGCTCGGTGAGCGAGCCGTGCGCCAGGAACGCGCCGCGCCACGCGGCCTCCGCGTCCCCCACGCTGCCGCCCACGACCTGCGCCGGCAGGCCCCGCACCGGACGCCCCCGCATGTCGAGCAGTCCGGTCCGGCGGGCCAGCGCCTCGCCCTCCTTCGCGACCCGCACGACGTATCGGGAGCTCTTGCGCAGGCCACTGGCGCTCAGCACGTGCACGTCCGAGTGGTACCCGTAGAGGTCGAGGATCTCGCCGCGCAGGCGCCGTGCGATCGATCCGAGGTCCACCTCGGCTTCCACGACGACCCGGCCGCCCACGATGTGCAGCCCGCCGGCGAACCGGAGCAGCGCCGACACCTCCGCCTTCCGACAACTCACCTGAGTCACCGTGAGCCTGCTGAGCTCGTCCTTGACCTCGGCTGTCATCGCCACGTGGCGCTCTCCCTTCCCCCTGCTGTCCGTTCGGCAGGCTGCTCGCTCCCGCGCACCTCGACCGGGCGGTGCTCGCCCGTCTGTTGCGCGGTGAGGCGTTCGAGCACCGCCGCGAGCTTGCCCGCATGATGCTTGTGGGTTCCGTCCTCGGCGACATCCGCGTAGACGACGTCCGCGCCGAGTTGCGTCGCGGCGCGGCACAGATGGTCGCGTTCACGCCCGGCCGGAACCGATGCCGAGTCGACGACCACGTGGTCGACACGGAATTCGGGCGCGTGCTGGCACAGTACGTGCAGATGACGTTCCGCGGAGAATCCTGCGGTCTCGCCGGGTTCGGGCGCGAGGTTGAGGATCAGCACCTTCCGCGCAGACGAACGCATCAGACCGTCGAGCAGGTCCGGCACGAGAACGTGAGGAATCACACTCGAAAACCACGAACCGGGTCCGAGCACGGCGACATCGGCATTCTCGATCGCGGCCAGGGCGTCGGGGCACGCGGGCGGGCTCGCCGGCAGCAGCCGCACGCGGCGCACCTTTCCCGGTGTGGTCGCGACCGCGACCTGTCCGCGGATGCACCGGCTCACCCGTGGATCGGACTCCAGTCCGACGACGTCCGCCTCGATCTCCAACGCCACCGGTGACATCGGCAGCACCCGGCCCTCGACGTCGAGCAGTCGCGCCACGGTGTCGAGCGCCGCGACGGTGTCGCCGAGGACCTCGGTGAGACCGGCGAGAATCAGGTTCCCGACCGAGTGGCCCGCGAGGGCGCCCGTGCCGCCGAAGCGGTGCTGGACGGCGTCCGTCCACGTCTGGACCTGTGGTTCCCGCGACGCGAGCGCGGCCAGTGCCATCCGCAGATCGCCCGGCGGGATCACGCCGAGTTCACCGCGCAGCCGTCCCGAGGAACCTCCGTCGTCGGCGACCGTGACCACCGCGGTCACGTCCGAACTCAGCCGCCGCGCGGCGCTGAGCGTCGCGTACAGACCGTGGCCTCCACCCAGCGCGACGATTCGGGGTGTGCGGCCGTTGCCGTGCAGTCGATCGTCGCTCATTCGCGCCCCACATCACGGTGCACGACGCGGACGGCGAGGCCGTCTTCCTTCTGCAGACGCGCCGCGAGCGCCTCCGACATGGCAACACTGCGATGCTTGCCGCCGGTGCATCCGACCGCGATGGTCATGTAGCGCTTTCCCTCCCGGCGGTATCCCGCCGTCGTCAGTTCCAGCAGGCGCAGGTACGTATCCAGGTACTCCTGGGCCTCGTCGCGGGACAGGACGTAGTCCCGAACCGCCTCCTCCAGTCCGGTGTGCTCGCGCAGTTCGGGAATCCAGTGCGGATTCGGCAGGAACCGCACGTCGCACACCAGGTCCGCATCCATCGGCAGACCGTGCTTGAACCCGAACGACTGCACGGTCACCTGGATCTCGGAGCTGCCCTCGCCGCCGAAGGCCGTCTCGATCTTCTCGCGCAGCTCGCGGACCGCGAGCGAGGACGTGTCGACTACCAGGTCGGCCGCGGCCCGCACCTGAGCCAGCTTCGCCCGCTCGGCGGCGATCCCCTCCGAGAGGGTGCCTTCCTTGCTGTCGCTCTGCAGCGGGTGGCTGCGTCGCACGTGCTCGAACCGGCGGATCAGGACCGAGTCGTTGGCCTCGAGGAACAGCACCCGGATCTGCACGGGCATCGCCTCGAGCGCGGTCACGACCCGGCCCAGGTCGCCGGAGAACGGGCGGCTGCGCACGTCCATCACCACTGCGAGCCGCCGGATCGGCGGATCGGACTCGACCCCGAGGTCGACCATCCGGGCGATGAGCTCGGGCGGCAGGTTGTCGACGACATACCAGCCGAGGTCCTCGAGGACCTTCGCCGCCGTGCTCAGCCCCGCACCGGACAGTCCGGTGACGAGCGCAACCTCCATGCCTTGCCCACCAGAATCCTGCAGGTCGTTCACTCGCGAGTGTGTCCTGTTCGTTTCGAAGCGCCGATGTCCGTCACATCATCCCCCACGACGGCGCTGCCCGCAGCGACATCCGATCCGGCATCGCCCGGTGCAGGCGCCGGATCGGCCGCCGGATCGGACCCCGCGAGCGCCTCGAGGACCGCCTGTGCGGTGGCGGTGCCGATCCCCGGAACGGCGGTGATCTCCTCGACGGTCGCGCTGCGCAACCTGGCCACGGACCCGAAATGGGTGACGAGTGCGGTCCTCCGGGTCTCCCCCAGCCCGCGCACCGAGTCCAGGGCCGACGCGGTCATCCGCCGTGATCGCTTGCTGCGGTGGAACGTGATCGCGAAACGGTGCGCCTCGTCGCGGACCCGCTGCAGCAGGTACAGCGATTCGCTGGTCCGGGGCAGGATCACCGGATCCTCCTCCCCCGGCACCCACACCTCCTCGAGGCGCTTCGCGAGTCCGATGACCGCGACATCGGTGATGCCGAGCTCGTCGAGCACCTCCGCGGCGGCCGCGACCTGCGGGGCACCGCCGTCCACGACGTACAGGTTGGGCGGGTACGCGAACCTACGGGGCCGCCCGGTCCGGGGGTCGAGCGCGGCCTCCGGCGCGAGATCGCCACCGTCGGCCCCGTCACCGTCGATGTCGGCGCCGGGGTTCGCCCCCGCAGCGACGTCCCGGTTGTGCCGCAGGAACCGGCGACGGGTCACCTCGGCGATGCTCGCGACGTCGTCGGAGCGGCCGTCACCGGCGGCCTCCTTGATCGCGTAGTGGCGGTAGTCGGACTTGCGCGGAAGACCGTCCTCGAACACGACCAGCGACGCGACGACGTCGGTGCCCTGGACGTGGCTGATGTCGACGCACTCGATCCGCAACGGGGCCGAATCCAGGTCGAGCGCCTCCTGGATACCCTGCAGCGCAGCCGATCTCGACGTGAAGTCGCCGGCACGCTTGAGCTTGTGCTGCGTGAGCGCCTCCTTGGCGTTGCGCTCGACGGTCTCGGCGAGCGCCTTCTTGTCGCCGCGCTGCGGGACCCGCAACTGCACGGATGACCCGCGCAGCGTCGAGAGCCACCGCTGGATCTCTTCGGCGCCCCGCGGCAGCACCGGGACGAGCACCTCCCGGGGAACGGCGTTGGCCGGCTGGTCGGTCTGTGCGCCGCCGTCGCCCAGGGCGGCCTGCTCGCCGTAGAACTGGGTGAGGAACTGCTCCACCAGGATCGCCTCCTCCGAGGCGCCGGGGGCGCCGGCGGCATCGGCGGCATCGAGGGCGACCGCGTCCCGCTCGATCACGTCGCCCGCCTTCTCGACCACCCAGCCGCGTTGGCCCCGGACCCGGCCGCCGCGGACGTGGAACACCTGCACCGCCGCTTCGAGGTCGTCGGACGCGAACGCCACCAGGTCGGCGTCGGTGCCGTCACCGAGGACGACGGCCTGCTTCTCGAGCGCCTTCTTCAGTGCACCGATGTCGTCGCGCAGCCGAGCGGCGGTCTCGAAGTCGAGTTCCTCCGCGGCGTCCTGCATCCGGACCTCGAGCTGGCGGACCAGCCGATCGGTGCGCCCGGACAGGAAGTCGCAGAAGTCCTCGACGATCTCCCGGTGCTCCGCGGCACTGACCCGGCCGACGCACGGCGCCGAGCACTTGTCGATGTAGCCGAGTAGGCACGGCCGGCCGATCTGGCTGTGCCGCTTGAATACTCCGGCCGAGCACGTCCGGGCAGGAAAAACCCGCAGCAGCAGATCCAGCGTCTCGCGAATGGCCCAGGCGTGCGAGTACGGACCGAAGTAGCGCACTCCCTTGCGGCGCGGACCGCGGTAGACGAACAGTCGCGGGAACTCCTCGTTCAACGTCACCGCGAGGACGGGGTACGTCTTGTCGTCGCGATAGCGGACGTTGAACCGTGGATCGAACTCCTTGATCCAGTTGTATTCGAGCTGCAGTGCCTCGACCTCGGTGCTGACGACCGTCCACTCGACACTGCCCGCGGTGGTGACCATCTGCCGGGTCCGCGGATGCAGCGACGAGACGTCCGCGAAGTACGAGTTCAGTCGCGACCGCAGACTCTTCGCCTTGCCGACGTAGATGACCCGGCCGTGCGGGTCGCGGAACTTGTAGACACCCGGCGCCGCCGGGATGGTTCCCGGGGCGGGGCGATACGTCGAAGGATCAGGCACGATTCAAGGTTAGTCGGCGGTACCGACGGCACTCAGGCGGCGCGCGAGCCCGTGTACTTCGCTTCGAGCTCGCGGAACCGGCGGACCGCCCGCACCGCGTGCTCGCCGTCGTTGGCCTGGATCGCCATCACCGGCACGTACTCGTCGTCGGGCAGCTCGATCCGGGCCCACGGCGCCCCGTCCGGGAACGACATGCCCTCATCCAGATCCCAGTCGACGATGCGCTCACCGAGGATGTTGCGGACCGCGATGCCCCGCGGACCGACCCGCAGGCGCGGACGGGTCAGCAGCAGCACGCCGCCCGCCAGCAGGATCCCGATGCCCGCCATCGCGAACTGGTCCACCACCCGGAAGTACACACCGGTCGCCGACGTCCGGAGCAGGACGCCGAGCGTCACGTGCACCACCACCAGCACGGCCGCGGCGATCATCGCGTAGCGCGGCGACTTCTTGGAGCGGACCTCGAACTCCCAGTCCTCGTTCGCGCTCATCGGGTCGACTGCTCCGTCCGCATGCGTCGGAGCTGCGCGAGCGTGACCGCGGTGTCGATCGCCGCCGCGCACGCCTCGCCGCCCTTGTCCTCGACCGAGCCGGGCAGGCCCGACCGGTCCAGTGCCTGCTGCTCGGTGTCGGTGGTGAGCACGCCGTTGCCGACCGGGGTGCCCTCGTCGAGGGACACCCGGGTCAGGCCGGCCGTCACGGCGTCGCACACGTACTCGAAGTGCGGTGTGCCGCCGCGGATCACGACGCCGAGCGCGACGACGGCGTCGTGCGAGCGCGCCAGTTCCTGCGCCACGACGGGCAACTCGATCGCGCCCGCCACGCGGATCAACGTCGGCTCCTCGATCTGAGCCTGCTTGGCGACGCGCCTGGCGCCGGCGACGAGCGCCTCACTGATCTCGGGGTGCCACTGGCCGGCGACGATCGCGAGCTTGAGATTCTTGGCCATGCCGAGCTGGAGGTCGGGGCGTCCCTCGCCGCTCACAGTGCGTCCCCGGCCTCGAACTCGTCCAGACCGATCATGTCGTGGCCCATGCGATCCCGCTTGGTGCGCAGGTACGTGAGGTTCTCGGCGTTCGCGCGCAGCGGCATCGGAACCCGGTCGGTGATCTGCAGGCCGTAGCCGTCGAGGCCTACTCGCTTGGCCGGATTGTTCGTCAGCAGCCGCATCGACTTGATGCCGAGGTCGACGAGGATCTGCGCGCCGATGCCGTAGTCGCGGGCGTCCGCCGGCAGGCCGAGCTGCAGGTTCGCGTCGACGGTGTCCGAGCCCGCGTCCTGCAACTGGTACGCCTGCAGCTTGTGCATCAGGCCGATGCCGCGGCCTTCGTGTCCGCGCATGTACAGCACGACACCGCGGCCCTCCTGCGCCACCATGTCGAGTGCGGCATCCAGCTGGGGGCCACAGTCGCAGCGCAGCGAACCGAAGACATCGCCGGTGAGGCACTCCGAGTGCACGCGGACCAGCACGTCGCTGCCGTCGCTGTCGGAGAGGTCGCCGCGGACGAGCGCGACGTGCTCGACGTCGTCGTAGATGCTGCGGTAGCCGACGGCGGTGAAGTCACCGTGACGGGTGGGGATCCGGGCCTCGGCGACACGCACGACGTGCTTCTCGTGCTTGCGGCGCCACGCGATGAGGTCGGCGATCGAGATCAGGGCCAGATCGTGGTCGTCCGCGAACACCCGGAGTTCCTCGGTCTGGGCCATGTGGCCCTCGTCCTTCTGGCTGACGATCTCGCAGATCACGCCGGCCGGACGCAGGTCCGCCATGCGGGCGAGATCGACCGCGGCCTCGGTGTGACCGGGGCGACGCAGGACGCCGCCCTCCTTCGCGCGCAGCGGCACGACGTGGCCGGGACGGGTGAAGTCGTTCGCACCGCTGTCCGGGTCGGCCAGCAGACGCATCGTCGCGGCACGGTCGGAGGCGGAGATGCCGGTGCCGATGCCCTCGCGCGCATCGACGGTGACCGTGTACGCGGTGCCGTGCTTGTCCTGGTTGGTCGCGTACATCGGCGGCAGGCCGAGACGGTCGCAGTCCTCGCCGTCGAGCGGGACGCAGAGGTAACCCGAGGTGTAACGAACCATGAACGCCACGAGTTCGGGGGTGGCCTTCTCCGCCGCGAAGATGAGGTCGCCCTCGTTCTCGCGATCCTCGTCGTCGACTACGACAACCGCTTTACCTGCGGCGATGTCAGCGACTGCGCGCTCGATGCTGTCGAACCTGGTCACGTGCTTGGGCTCCAAATTCTTGAACTGGTGTGCTCGAGTATGTCCCGGCGCATCGCTTCAGATGCACCTCAACAGTACGACCTCGCGATACGAGGTCGTTATTCCGGCTATCGGCCGCCGGCGGTGTGCAGGCGTTCGACGTACTTGGCGATGACGTCCACCTCCAGGTTGACCGGGGTGCCGGGCTCGGCCGAGCCGAGCGTGGTCAGGCCGAGGGTGGTCGGGATCAGGGAGATCTCGAAGTACTCGTCGCCGGGCTGTCCGCCCAGCGCGGACACGGTCAGCGACACACCGTCGACGGTGATCGAGCCCTTCTCGACGACGTACCGGGCGATGCTCGACGGC
Organism: Rhodococcus sp. AG1013; assembly: GCF_003350365.1. Classification (NCBI taxonomy): domain Bacteria; kingdom Bacillati; phylum Actinomycetota; class Actinomycetes; order Mycobacteriales; family Nocardiaceae; genus Rhodococcus; species Rhodococcus sp. AG1013. Next base: position 108,791 of record NZ_QQAT01000014.1, on the reverse strand, counting down.
AGCGAGATCCGCACCACGGTCCAGTTCTCGGACGGGCTCCGGCTGATGACCTCGCCGGTGCCGTCGACGTGGCCCTGAACGATGTGCCCGCCGAGCCGGCTGTTCACCGCGGCGGCACGTTCCAGGTTGACCCGGCTGCCCACATCGAGGGCGCCGAGGCTCGACCGCACGAGGGTCTCGCGCATCACGTCGGCCGTGAACGATTCCCCGTCGAGGACGTCGACGACGGTCAGGCAGACGCCGTTGACGGCGATCGAGTCGCCGTGCCCCGCATCGGAGGTGACCAGCGGTCCGCGCACGGTGAACCGAGCGGCGTCCGCCAGGTCCTCCTTGGCGACGATCTCGCCGAGTTCCTCGACGATTCCGGTGAACATGTCTTCGCTCACTCCTTCGGATCCCGGAGGGATCGGTTCAACGGTGATCCCGGAGGGATCGGTTCAACTTCGGATCCCCCGCGGGATCAGGTTCAACAACAGGTCGTCGCCGATCGTCTCGACGCTCTCCCGCCGAAACCGTAGCGCCTCGGCGATGGTGTGGACCCCCGCGTCTTCCACTGCGTGGGACCCTGCGCCCAACACGACGGGCGCGAGGTACGCCTGGACCCGATCGACCCGTCCGGCGGCGAGGAACGCCCCGGCCAGCCGGGGGCCGCCCTCGATCAGGACATCGTCCTGATCGGCGAGGGCGACCAGCACGTCGTCGACGTCGTGGGTGCGCAGTACCAGCGTGGGGGCTGCATCGTCCAGGACCTTCGCGGTGGGCGGGATCTCGCGCGTCCCGACCACTACGCGCAGCGGCTGGTGCGGGGCGAGCGAGCCGTCGGGCAGGCGCGCGGTGAGCCACGGATCGTCGGCCAGGACCGTGCCGGTTCCGACGACGATGGCGTCGAGCCGCGCCCGGTCGGCGTGCACCCGTGCCCGCGCCTCCGGCCCGGTGATCCACTGGCTGGTGCCGTCCGCGGCGGCGCTGCGACCGTCGAGGGTGGCGGCGAACTTCCACGTGACGTGCGGACGTCCGTGACGCTGCCGGTGCAGCCACGCGCGCAGTGGGCCGTGTTCGACGTCGTCGGCCGACAGGCCCGCCGACACCGTCACGCCCGCTTCCCGGAGCCGCTGGGCGCCGCCCGCCGCGGCAGGGTTCGGGTCGGACACGGCGTAGTGCACGGCCGCGACCCCGGCGTCGATCAGCGCCTGCGAGCAGGGACCGGTGCGGCCCTGGTGGTTACACGGTTCGAGCGTGACGACCGCCGTCCCTCCGCGGGCCCGCTGCCCGGCCTCGGCGAGCGCGACGACCTCGGCGTGCGCACCGCCCGGGGGCCGGGTGGCGCCGATACCGACGACCGCGCCCGACGCGTCGAGGATCACGGCGCCGACGGGCGGGTTGGGGCTGGTGGTGCCCCGCACGCCGTGCGAGGCGTCGATCGCCAGCCGCATCGCGGCCTCGAGGGCACGCGCAGAGGTCGTCACGGACGGGTCCGTCAGATCGACAGCGTCAGGTGCGGGGACGCCTTGGCCGCCTGCTCACGCAGTCCGCGGACTGCGGCGGCGGGGTCGGCGGCGCCGTAGACGGCGGAACCGGCGACGAAGCAGTCGATGCCGGCCTCGGCCGCCTGCTCGATGGTGTCGACGTTGATGCCGCCGTCGATCTCGACGAGCAGACGCAGTTCTCCCGCGTCGACCAGTTTGCGCACGGCCCGGGCCTTGTCGAGCACGGCCGGGATGAACGACTGGCCGCCGAAGCCGGGCTCGACGCTCATCACGAGCAGGGTGTCGAAGCTCTTGAGGATATCGAGGTACGGCTCGATCGGCGTGTTCGGCTTCACGCTCAGGCCCGCCTTGGCGCCGGCCGCGCGGATGTCGCGGGCGACCGCGACCGGATCGTCGGTGGCCTCGGCGTGGAAGGTGACGTTGTGGGCACCTGCCTCGGCGTACGGCGGCGCCCAGCGGCCCGGATCGTCGATCATCAGGTGGCAGTCCAGCGGAATGTCGGTGGCCTTGAGCAGGCTCTGCACGACGGGCAGGCCGAGCGTCAGGTTCGGCACGAAGTGGGCGTCCATGACGTCCACGTGCAGCCAGTCGGCGCCGGCAACGGCGTCGGCCTCCTCGGCGAGGCGTGCGAAGTCTGCGGAGAGAATGGACGGAGCGATCATCGGGGTTGCCACGGCAGCGAGTTTAGTTGTTGCCGCGTGGGGTGGGTGTGCGCGGTTCGGGTGAGGGCCGCAGGGGTTCCGGCAGTGCCGCAGGGGTTCTGCAGACGGAGAACCCGTGCGACGGCGGGAGAACCCCTGCGACAAACACTCCCGTCTCGCCATCGGGCCACCGACACACCGGGAGCATCCACCCACGTCCGCGGGATCACCGCACGATCATCCGCCGCTCCCCCGCCGCGCGGGCGCCCGCCCCGGCGGCTGGGTCACGACCGGCCCCGCCGGCGGATGCACGGTCGGCATCACCCGAACATCGTTGCGGCGCAGCGTGATCGGGGTTCCGTCGTGGTACAGGGTCAACTCGTCGCCCTCCGCCAGCCGGTACCGCGTCTCGACCCGGTCGATCTCGACGCGCAGCCGGCACCCGGCGGCCGCCACACCGAACGCGAGCCGATCGATCCCCCGTGGCAGCGCCGGCCGGAACGTCAGCCCGGCTCGCCGACGGCGGGCACCGCCGAAGCCCTGCACCAACGCGATCCAGATGCCGGCCAGCGACGCCAGGTGCAGCCCGTCGCTCGTGTTGTGTTCGAGATTGAGCAGATCGATCAGCGCGGTCTCGCCCAGGTAGGCGTACGCCAGGTCCAGTGCGCCGACGTCGGCGGCGACCACGGCCTGGCTGCACGCGGACAGCGACGAGTCCCGCACCGTGAGCCGTTCGTAGTAGGCAAAGTTGCGTGCCCGCTCCTCCGCGGTGAAGGCGTCGGGCACCCACTGCATCGCAAGCACCACGTCGGCCTGTTTGACCACCTGCTTGCGATACAGGTCGAAGTACGGATAGTGCAGCAGCAGCGGATAACGCTCCGGGGGCGTGCCGGCGAAATCCCACACCTGCCGATCGGTGAAGCCCGACGACTGCGGGTGCACGCCGCGCCGGGCGTCGTAGGGCACGAACATGCGATCGGCCGCGGTCCGCCACCCGCCGATCTCCTCGTCCGTGACGCCGAGGTCGGGCATCCGGTCCCGGTGTCGCTCGACGATCTCGACTGCGGCGGTCAGGTTCTCGCGGGCCATGAGGTTGGTGTAGAGGTTGTTGCGGACCAGCGCGCTGTACTCGTCGGGGCCCGTCACCCCGTCGATCCGGAAGCGGCCGTCCTCGTCGAAGTAGCCCAGCGAATGCCACAGGCGCGCGCTCTCGACCAGCAGGTCCAGGCCCACCGTCAGCTCGAAGTCGGGGTTGCCGTCGGCCCGCAGATACCCGCTCACCGCGTGCGCGACGGCCGCGTTGACGTGGAAGGCGGCGGCCCCGGCCGGCCAGTACCCGCTGCATTCCTTGCCGGTGATGGTCCGCCACGGGAAGGCCGCGCCGTCGAAACCTAGTTGCCGCGCCCGCGCCCGCGCCATCCCGAGCGTGGAGTGTCGCCAGATCAGCGCGTCGCCCACCGCATCCGGCAGCACCGACGTGAGGACCGGCAGCACGAACATCTCGGTGTCCCAGAAGGCGTGGCCGTCGTATCCGCGTCCGGTCAGGCCCTTGGACGCGACGGCCGTCCCCTCGGCCCGCGCCGACGCCTGCAGGATGTGGAACAACGCGAACCGCACCGCCTGCTGCACCTCGGGGTCGCCGTCGACGGTGACGTCGGCGCGCGCCCAGAACGTGTCGAGGTAGGCGCGTTGCTCGGCGGCCAGTCCGTCCCAGCCGCTCTCGCGGGCCAGTGTCAACTCCCCCGCGACCTGGTCGCGCATCGCGGGAGCTGTCCGCCGCGCCGACCAGGCGTGCGCGACGTACTTGACCATGCGCAGGGCCCGGCCCGGCCTCGTGTGACCGGTCACGGTGACCCGCCCCTGGTCCGGGTAGCTCTCGGTCTCGACGTGCACGTCAGGCCCCGACACCTCGTGGTCCATCGCGACCGCGATGCGCAGGCCGCTCTCGCCGGTCGTGTGCACCAACTGGACCAGCGCGTCGTGGTCGAAGTGTTCCTCCGCGATCAACGGCTCCGCGAGCACCGCCGCCGCCCGGGGATCCGCCTCCGCGTGCGGCATCGGTTCGTTCGCGACCAGTTCCGATTGCAGCACCACCCGCGCCGGCCCGTCCAGCGGCTCCACCTCGTACCGGATCGCACCGAGCGTCCGCTGGGCGAACGACACCAACCGCACGGTCGACACCCGCACCGTCCGGCCGGCCGGGGACTGCCACTCGACGACCCGGCGCAGCACACCGGCGCGCATGTCGAGTTCCTGCTCGTGCTTGACGACGTGTCCGCGGCGCACGTCGAACGGCTCGTCGTCGACGAGGAGCCGCACGATCTTGCCGTCGGTGATGTTGATGATCGTCTCGCCCGAGTCGGGGTATCCGTAGCCGGGTTCGGCGTACGGCATGGGTCGGACCTCGTAGACACCGGCCAGGTAGCTGCCCGGCAGCCCGTGTGGATCGCCCTCGTCGAGGTTGCCCCGCCACCCGAGGTGACCGTTCGCGAGGGTGAACAGCGACTCGGTCTGCGCGAGCACGTCGAGGTCGAGGCTGGTGGCGCGCAGGCTCCACGGGTCGACGGTGAAGGCGGGATGGGTGATCATGGCGGCCGTCCTCCCACTCGCGGGCGCGGGCCGTCCGAACGCACCCGTCAGTCCACGCTAGGACACCCCCGGCGTTCACGGCGCCGGTTCACGGGACGAGCACCGCGGCTCCCCCGAACACGCCGCCCGCCAGATCCGCGAGCGCCCGGTCGGCGGCGTCGAGCGAATATCGGTGGGCGCTCACCCGGAGCCGGTGCTGCTGCGCGAACGCGAGGAACTCCCGCGCGTCCTTCCGCGTGTTCGCGGTGACACTGCGAAGCTGCCGTTCGCGGAACAGGTGCCGCTGATAGTCGAGGGGCGGAATGTCGCTCAGGTGGATGCCGGCCAGTGCGAGCGTGCCGCCGGCGTCGAGCGCCTCCAGCGCGGGCGGCACGAGGTCACCGGTCGGCGCGAACAGGATGGCCGAATCCAGCGGTTCCGGCGGCGGGTCCGCGGCGCCCTGCACCGATGCCGCACCGAGACTGAACGCCAGCTCCCGGGCCTCCTCCCCACGCGTCATCACGTGCACGCGCGCGCCGCGCGCCAGCGCGACCTGCGCGGTGAGATGCGCACTGCCGCCGAACCCGTAGATGCCGAGCCGGCCACCCTCGGGCAGATCGGCGCGCAGCAGCGACCGATAGCCGATGATGCCCGCGCACAGCAGCGGCGCGAGTTCCACCAGCGGATAGCCGGTGGGCAGTTCCAGCGCGAAGTCGGCCGGCACGGTGGTGTACTCGGCGTAACCGCCGTCGGCGTCCCAGCCGGTGTACGTCGAATAGGGACAGAGGTTCTCGTCTCCGCGCACGCAGTAGCGGCAGTGTCCGCACGTGCTGCGCAGCCACGGGACGCCGACGCGCTGTCCCGGCGTGAACCGTCCGGCGTGCTCGCCGAGGTCCTCGCCGACGCCCACGACCTCGCCGATCACCTCGTGCCCCGGTATGACGTTGAGGCGGTGCGGCGGCAACTCGCCTTCGACGACGTGCAGATCGGTGCGGCACACACCGCACGCGAGCACCCGGACCAGCAGTTCGCCGCTGTTCGGTCGGGGCAGCAGTTCCCGGCCGATCTGGAGCGGGCGATCGGTGAGTGGACCCGGTCTCGTCGTCCGCCAGGCGCGCATCATGGTGGTCGACGTCGTGGTTCGTGAGGTCCGCGAGTTTTCAGTCCGCATACGAGATCCGTACTTCGTGTCGTCGGCGCCGGCCGGAACCGGTGCGCGGCACCTGTGGACGATGCCGGTGTCGCTTCTTCCAGGATGCCTGGTTCGGTGGCCCGGCGACAGGGGCAACCGGAGGTACCGGTCAGTGTGGGCCCACCCGCGGGTCGGCCCTGGCAAATGGAGCCGACAACCGTCAGGATGGAGAGACCTTCGCCTCGACCGGAGGAGCCGATCCGTGGACGAGCACCCGACCGACGACGATCTCGAACTGCTCCACCGGTACTGGATGGCGGCCAACTACCTGACGGTGGCCCAGATCTACCTGCGCGACAACGTCCTGTTGCGACGCCCGCTGGTACCGCCCGACATCAAGCCGCGACTGCTCGGACACTGGGGCACGAGCCCGGGCCTGTCCCTCGTCTACGCCCACCTCAACCGGCTGATCCGGCGAACCGGCGCGGACGTGCTGTTCGTGGCCGGTCCTGGTCACGGCGGACCCGCCGTCGTCGCAAACACCTATCTCGAGGGCACGTACTCGCAGTTGTACCCGGAGGTGAGCCCCGACGAGGCCGGACTGCGCCGACTGGCTCGGCAGTTCTCGACGCCGGGCGGGATCCCGAGTCACTCCGGCGTGGAGACCCCGGGTTCGATCAACGAGGGCGGTGAACTGGGCTACTCGCTGGCGCATGCCGCGGGCGCCGCGATGGACAACCCGGACCTGATCGTGGCGTGCGTCGTCGGGGACGGTGAGGCCGAGACCGGCCCGCTGGCCGCGTCGTGGAAGGTCCCGTTCTTCCTCGACCCGACCCACGACGGCGCGGTACTGCCCGTTCTGCACCTCAACGGCTACAAGATCTCCGGCCCGACGGTCCTCGGACGACGCACCGACGACGAGGTTCTGGCTGTGCTGCGCGCGATCGGCTGGGACGCGGTGGCGGTCTCCGGTGACGACCCGATGCAGGTACACCGCGACCTCGCGGAGACGCTCGATCGCGCGCACACCGCCATCGCGCGGATCCGGGACGATGCGCGCCGGTCGGGGCTCACCGAGCGGCCGCGGTGGCCGGCGATCGTGCTGCGCACGCCGAAGGGCTGGACGGGACCGGACATCGTCGACGGCGTGCAGGTCGAGGGCACGTTCCGAGCGCACCAGGTACCGATCGCCCACGTACGCGACGACCCCACGCACCTGCAGACGCTCGAGCAGTGGATGCGCTCGTATCGGCCCGAGGAACAGTTCGACCCGCAGGGCCGCCTGGTCCCCGAACTGGCGGCGCTGGCACCGTCCGGTGACAAGCGGATGGGTGCGAACCCGCACGCGAACGGCGGGCGACTCCTGCGCCCGCTGGATCTGCCCGCACCCGACCGGTACGCCGTCGAGGTGCGCGTGCCCGGCGCCGTCCACCACGAGACGACCCGTCCGCTCGGCGAGATGCTGCGCGACATCTACTCGGCCAACCCCGACGACTTCCGGTTGTTCTGCCCGGACGAGACCAACAGCAATCGGCTCGGCGCCGTCTTCGAGGTCACCGACCGCTGCTTCGTCGGCACCCTGATTCCCGGCGACGACCATGTCGGGCACCACGGCCGGGTGATGGAGGTGCTGTCGGAACACCTGTGCCAGGGCTGGCTCGAGGGCTATCTGTTGACCGGCCGGCACGGGCTGTTCGCGACGTACGAGGCGTTCGCGATGGTGAGCGCGTCGATGACGATCCAGCACACCAAGTGGCTCGAACGCGCCCGCTCCCTCGACTGGCGGGCCCCGGTCGCGAGCCTGAACATCCTGCTCACCTCGACGTGCTGGCGCAACGACCACAACGGGTTCTCGCATCAGGGGCCCGGGCTGATCGACACGATGCTGTCGCTGTCCGGTGGTGTCACCCGCGTGTATCTGCCACCGGACGCGAACTCGCTCCTGATCGTCGCCGAGCACGTCTTCGCCACCCGCGACTGCGCGAACCTGCTGGTGGTCGACAAGCAGTCGCACCCGCAGTACCTGACGCTCGAGCAGGCCCGGGAGCACGTCGGGGCCGGGGCGTCGGTGTGGGACTGGGCCGGAACCGAGACCGGCGACGGCGCGGCACCCGACATCGTGCTGGCGTGCGTGGGTGACGTCCCCACCGAGGAGACGCTGGCCGCGGCGGCACTGCTGCGTGGGCACGTGCCGGGGCTGCGGGTCCGGGTGGTCAACGTGGTGGACCTGATGTCGATGGCGCCGCCCGACGTCCATCCGCACGGCCGTTCGCACGAGAACTTCGCACGCCTGTTCACCGAGGATGTGGACGTCGTCGTCGCGTGGCACGGCTACGCGCGGTCCTTCCACCAACTGCTGCACGGCCGGATGAACCCGGACCGGTTCCACGTGCGCGGCTACACCGAGCAGGGGTCGACCACCACGCCGTTCGACATGGTGGTGCTCAACCACATGAGCCGCTACCACCTGGCGATCGAGGCGCTGCGCCGGTGCCGACGGGAACCCGACGGCGCCGCGGATCTCACGGGCTACTGCGAGCGGATGCTCGAACGGCACCACGGATACGTCCGCGAACACCTCGAGGACATGCCGGAGGTGTGCAACTGGGTCTGGCCGGAACCGGTGTGAGGCGGGCCGGCCGGGCGGTCAGATCCCCAGCTTCATCCCCGCACCGGCGTCCACCCGCAACTGTTGGCCGGTGACGAAGCGCGACTCGTCGGACGCGAGGTACACCACCGCGTGCGAGATGTCCTCCGGTTCGACCCACGGCGTCGGCATCGCCTGCATGAACGGGAACGTCACCTTCGCGTCCTCGGCCGTCGGGTTCTCGAGATCGGGCCGGAACGTCCTGTACATCGGCGGGCTCTGCAGCATGTCGGTGTTGACGTTGGTGGGGTGGATCGCGTTGACGCGGATCGAACTGGGACCCAACGTCAGCGCCAGGGACTGCGTGTACGTCCAGATCATCTTCTTCGCCAGCCCGTAGCCGTCCCCGCCGGGACCCTGCATCGCCTGCTGGCCGTTGATCCCGATCTGCGGCACCAAACCCGCGACCGAACCGGTGGCGATGATCGACGCCCCGGCGCCCAGGTACGGCATCGCGGCGTGGATGGTATTGACGACGCCGACGAAGTCGACGTCGAACGCATCGACGAAGCCCTGCACCGGCACGTCATTGCCCAACGGGCAGATTCCCGCATTCGCGACCACGACGTCGAGCCGCCCGAGCTTCGAAACCGCTTCGGCGAGTTCACGTTCCAGAGCGATACGATCCCGGACATCGACCTTCGCGGCAACGACACGGCTGCCCGCCTTCTCGACGAGCCGCGCCGTTTCCTCGAGATCGGCCTCCGTGGCCAGCGGGTACTCGTTGCTCTCGATGTCGGCACACACGTCGAACGCGATGATGTCCGCGCCCTCGTCGGCGAGGTGGACGGCGTGGCTACGGCCCTGCCCGCGCGCGGCGCCCGTGATCAGAACGACTTTCCCGGCAACCCGATTCATCAGTCCTCCTCCGTGCCTGCCCACAGTGGGTGACGGGCCGCCACCCACTGTGGATTACAACACGTTGCAGTGTTAATCGGAACACATTCCGAGCCGCGGGCCCGGGCCGGAATCAGGACCCGGAGGCCCCGGCGTCGTCTGCAGGCCGCTGCAGCGCCGCCATGAACATCGCATCCGTCCCGTGCCGGTGCGGCCACAGCTGGACCCCGGGCCCGTCGCCCAGGCCGGGCACCCCGGGCAGCAACTCCCGCGTGTCGAGCGGGATCGCCCCGTGCCGGCGCACGGCGTCGGCGACCACGGCCACCGTCTCCGACACGTGCGGCGAGCACGTCGAGTACAGCACCACCCCGCCGGGCCGGACCAGCTCGAGCGCCGACGCCAGCAGCTCGCGCTGCAGCTTCACCAGACCCGCCACGTCCGCTGGCTGCCGCCGCCACCGCGCCTCCGGACGTCGACGCAGGGCGCCCAGCCCGGTGCACGGGGCGTCGACGAGAATCCGGTCGTAGCCGCCGTCCAGACCGGGGTCGCGACCGTCCGCGACGTGCACGTCGACGGGCAGCTCGCGGGTGGTCTTGCGGATCAGGTCGGCACGGTGCTCGACGGGCTCCACCGCGTCGAGGCGTCCGCCCTCGATCCCCGCCAACGCACCGAGCAGCGCGGCCTTGCCGCCCGGGCCGGCGCACAGGTCGAGCCAGCGTCCGCTGTCGGGCCCGTCGATCGGCGCGAGCGTGAGCGCGCGGGCCACCAGCTGGCTGCCCTCGTCCTGCACGCCCGCCAGACCCTCGCGGACCGCATCGAGCAGACCGGGATCACCACCGTCCAGGTGGACCGCGTACGGCGAGTACGGTCCCACCTCGCCGCCGGTGATCAGAGCCAGCTCCTCCGCCGAGATCTCACCGGGCCGGGCGACCAGGTGGACCGCCGGACGGGCGTCGTCGGCAGCGAGGACGGCCTCGAGCTCGCCCGCATCGGCGCCGAGGGCGTCGGCGAACGCCTGCGCGATCCACGTCGGGTGGGCGTACCGGAAGGCGAGGTGTCCCACCGGGTCCACGGCGGCGTCCGGGGCCAGTTCGGCCACCCACTGGTCCTCGGTCTTCTCCGACACCCGGCGCAGGACGGCGTTGACGAAACCCGCCTTGCCCGAACCCGCCTCGGCACGAACGAGATCCACCGACGTCGCGACCGCGGCGTGCGATGCGATGCGGGTGCGCAGCAACTGGTAGGCGCCGAGTTGCAGGACGTCGAGCAACGGGCCGTCGATCTCCTCGATCGGGCGGCCCGCGCACTTCGCGATCACGGCGTCCAGCAGACCGCGGGCGCGGGCGGCGCCGTACGCCAGCTCGGTCGCCAGGGCCGCGTCGCGGCCGTCGAGCCGTCGTTCCCGGAGCAGCCCCGGCAGAACGAGATTCGCATAGGCGTCGCGTTCGCGCACCGCGCGCAACACGTCCCGGGCCGCGCGCCGCGACTGGTCGACCGACGCCTGCGCCGGATCCGGCCGCTTCGCCTGCCGCGGCCGGTTGTTGTCACCGCTCCGGCCGCCCTGACCACCGCTGCCGCCGCGGCCCCCGGTGCGGCGGCCGCCCTGGCCGCCGCCCTGTCCGCCGCCGGACCTGTTGGGTCGCCTCGACTCGCTCACTGTGCCCGAACCTCTCCGTCGAGACGCGCACCGCGCGCCCAGTCGACCGCTGCCATCTGCTTCTTGCCCTGCGGCTGGACCTGATCGAGCCGGACCGCCGTCGTGGAGGTGCCCACGTAGAAGCCGTCCTTGCGGACCTCGATCTGCCCGGGCCGCAACGTCTCCTGCGCCAGCGTCACGGGTCCGACCTTCACCCGCAGATCCCCGATCATCGTCCACGCCCCGGGAGCGGGAGTCACCGAACGCACGTGCCGGTGGACGGCGAGAGCCGGCTGGTCCCAGCGGATCCGGGCAGACTCGACCGACACCTTCGGCGCATGGGACACACCGTCCGGCGGCTGCGGGACCGCGTGCACGGTGCCGTCCTCGACACCGTCGAGCACCGATTCGAGGAGCAGCGCGCCGCTCTCGGCGAGGCGCCCGAGCAGGGCCCCCGCCGTGTCGGTCGTGCGGATCGCCTCGGTCACGACTCCATACACGGGTCCGGTGTCCATACCCTCGTCGAGATCGAAGACCGTCGCGCCCGTCATCTCGTCGCCGGCGTTGATCGCGGCCTGCACGGGAGCGGCACCCCGCCACGCGGGCAGCAGCGAGAAGTGCAGGTTCATCCAGCCGTGCCGCGGAACGTCGAGCACCGGGCGCGGCAGCAGGTTGCCGTACGCGACCACCGGGCACGCGTCGGGCTCGAGTTCCCGCAATCGCGCCAGGAACTCCGGGTCCGACGCCGACGCGGGCGTGAGCACCTCGATGCCGTGCTGGTCGGCGAGCTGCCCGATGGGCGAACGGACCAGCTTCCGCCCGCGACCGGCGACGGCGTCGGGCCGGGTCACGACGGCGACCACCTCGTGACGTTCGGAGTCGATCAGCCGCTGCAGCGACGGCACGGCCGGTTCGGGCGTCCCCGCGAAGACGATGCGCATCAGCTCCGGGCCTCCAGGTGGTCGGAGCGGGTGGGCGAGGTGTTCACGAGGGCGGCTCCCGGAGCATCGAATCCCGGCGGTGCCGGAAGAAGGTTCACTCCGGGATTCTACGGACCCGAAGGAGCAGCTCAGCCACCGGTCAGCGCCGCCTCCACCCGCTCGGTGTCGGCGTCGGACCAGCCGTCGGGCTGCAGGATCCGGGCCCACATGCCGGCGGCCTCCGGACCGTACGAGTGCCCGTGGCCTGCCGGGACGTCCGCGGAGAAGATCATGTCGAGCGTCACCTGCCAGAAGGTGACCAGCGGCAGCCAGGACATGTTGGGATCGACGTCGCGTCCACGCGGTTCACGCAACCAGTCCGGCTCGTTGAACAGCAGCGACGGCGACCACCACACGATCGGGTCGCTCGCGTGCTGCCAGTACACGACCCGCCGCGGACCCCACTCGGCGTCGAGGTCCAGGTCGCCGGGCTCGGACGCGAACCGGACCGACCTCCCGTCCTCGACGATCGGAAGGATCTCCGGGGATCCCGGGTCGCGGTCCGCGGTCACCTCCCGCCACTGCGGCGTGAAGTTCGGCGTCCCCACCCACAGGGCACCGTCCACCCGCGTCGCCATGTCCTGATAGCCCGCGAACGCGTTCTGGCCGCCGTACGAACCGAGACTCTCCCCGAACACGACAAGCTTGGGCCGGGTCTCGACGGGCAGGTCGATCCAGCGCGCGAACACGGCGTTGAACAGGGCCCGACCGGCCACCTGCGGGGTCTCCCGGTCGGCGATGAAGGCCAACGGGCTCGGCAGGAAGGAATACTGCATCGACGCGATCGCCGTGTCGCCCGCTTCGATGTACTCCAGCGACGATGCGACGTTCTGGTTCACCCAGCCCCGGCCGGTGGTGGTGTTGACCGCGAGCACTCTTCGTTCCCACGCCTTGGTGCGATCGAGTTCGGCGACGACGAGATCGGCGACGCCGGCGACGGAGTCGGCCGATTCACGGCCGGCATAGACCCGGATCGGCTCCTTCGCGGGCCGCCCCGTCACCTCGGTGATCCGGTCCGCGCCGGGGCCGCGGCCCACGAAGGTGCGGCCCTCCTGCCCCAGGGTGTCCCACGCCTGGGCGGACGCCGGTGATCCGCTCCGCTCGGGCACTGTCGGTTCCTCGACCCCCTCCGCAGTCGCGGTGTCGGCGCCCGAGAAGCTCCAGTTGGCGAACGCGATCAGGCCCTTGTAGAGCGCACCGTTGACGACCAGGACGGCGATCACGACGGCCACCAGCAGGCCCGCCACGTTCGCCGCGGGCCGGGGCACCAGGCGTCGGGCCAGGTCGGTGAGTTTGCGCGTCCCCTTCCGGATACCGCGCCCCGCCTCGAGGAGCACGAACCACACCGCGACTGCGATGAGGAACACGAGCAGGATGTTCCCCTGGTTGGTGTGTTCCAGGCCGACGAGATCGCGAACGTAGTTCTGCCACACCGCCCCGAGCACGAGGAACACCGGAACGAGGATCACCGCGGCGACTCCGAGAATCCACCACCCGATCCGGCGCGTCCGCGCCGACCACGCCGGCTCGACGCCGCACGAGCGCACGATCCACGCCGCGAGGCAGCCGACGCCGTACCCGAGCGCGACCGAGATGCCGGTGGCCAGCCCTTGCAGATACCAGGCGCGCGGGAGCAGCGACGGGCTCATCGACCAGGTGAAGAACACGAGAGCGACGGCCAGGCCCACCGGATTCGAGCGACGCACACAGCCGCGCAGTTGGGTCCAGAACCGTCGGATCACCGGCCGTACAGGATCGGCGACGCCTTCGGGGGCTCGCTCGGGGGCGGTTGTCATGCGCGGAACGATATGCGCGACGATGCCACGAGCGCTGGACCGGCCCTCCCGCGGCGTGTACACCGGAACTACGGGTCATCCCTGTTGCGCCCCTGGAGGCAGACATGTCCGGCATCGCAAGCAAGTTCGACAAGGCATTCGAGTCCCGGCCCGTCGACGACCTGGCCGATGCGCCGGTCACCGCCCTACGCGGCTTGAGCGAGTCCGATGCCGAGCACCTACGGGCGGCCTTCGGGATCAGCACTGTCCGGGATCTCGGCACCAACAAGTTCTTCCGCTGGGCCCAGGCGATCGCCGAACTCGCCGAATAGCACGAGCACCCCGGTTTCGACGCAGGTAGACGTCACCGCACATACCGGAACATCGACCCAGGCGTCCGATACCACGGGTTCGCCCCAAATTTCGTGCGCCACGCCGATTCTCGCGAATCATATTTTTGCGATTACAGCGCGAAAGCGAACTTGCTCGAGGTAACTTTCGACTCGACCCCACTGCCCCAGCACCCCGGCAGGACAGGGCATCTCACGGGCCACCCCAGCAAACCGGTGGCTTCACATTCTCGGACCAGCGCCTCGATCAGCCCAGCGTCGGACAGATCGGCGAGACTGGAACCAGATCTCTAATAGGCACGAAAAACATTGTGCGACAAGATGATCTGATCCTTCACCAGCACCTGATCGGGTCGGCGGCGGTCTTGGATCACCACGCGCCGGCCGATTCACCGCAGCCCGAGCACCCACGACTTCTCCGTAAGGGGTACCGCCATGCTATTGAGGGATACGAAGCCCGGCCACACTGACACGATCGGAATGGATCTACTCGAAGGCGCCGCGTCCGCGACCCGAAAGGGGTTCGCGTTCGATGTGGCGATCATCGGCCTGGGGTATGTCGGGCTTCCGACTTCACTGGCGTTCCACGCCGCCGGTTGCAGGGTACTCGGCATCGACATCAGCGAGAATCGGCTCGACATCGTCCGCCGACAACGCGCCGATCTCGTCGACGCGGACCGTCGTCGACTCGCGGACGCGCTGGAGGACCCGGGATACGCGACGACCGGCGAGATCGCGCGCCTCTCCGACGCCGCCGCGGTGATCGTGTGTGTCCCGACCCCGGTCGACGAGCACCTCACCCCCGAGCTCGGCATCCTTCGCAGGGCATGCAAGTCCGTCGTCGAGCATGCCGTACCCGGCCAGGTCCTCATCCTCACCTCCACGACGTACGTGGGCAGCACACGCGATCTGCTCGCCACCGAGTTGAGCGCGAAGGGGTTGAGGGTCGGAACCGACGTGTTCGTCGCCTTCAGCCCGGAGCGGATCGACCCCGGAAACGAACGGTTCCCCCACGAGGAGGTTCCGCGCGTCGTCGGGGGCACAACGGCATCGTGCACCGAGGCCGCGACCGCGGTACTGCACCGCTGTACGAAGAATGTCCACGGCGTCGAATCGACCGACGCCGCCGAGATGACAAAGCTCGTGGAGAACACTTTCCGAGCCGTCAACATTGCGCTCGCGAACGAGTTCGCGGAGATCTGCCGATCGCTGCGTCTCGACGTGATGGACGTGATCAAAGCCGCCGCGACCAAGCCCTACGGATTCATGCCCTTCTTCCCCGGGCCGGGAGTCGGTGGGCACTGCATCCCCTGCGACCCGCACTACCTGCTGTGGCAGTTGCGCAAGAAGCGGCTGAGCACGCCACTGATCGAACAGGCCATGACCGGCATCGCGGCCCGGCCTCACCAGGTCGCCGAACGCGCCCGGCAGACGCTCTCCGAGCAAGGCTGCGGGATCGTCGGTGCCCGAGTCCTCGTCGTCGGAGTCGCCTACAAGCCCAATGTCGAGGATCTGAGGGAATCGCCGGCGCTGGAGATCATCGCCGCCCTCCTCGAGATGGGCGCCGCGGTGGCGTACCACGATCCGAACTTCCCCATCCTGACTCTGTCCGACGGCACGGTGCTCACCGATGTGGCGGACCCGGGACGTTTCGAGGCCGATCTCGTGATCGTGCACACCGCACACGACGTCGTCGATCTCGACTGGCTGGCCACGGCGCCGGCGGTCCTCGACACCACCTATCGGCTGGATCGTCTCCCGCGCCGCGTCGCCCTGTAGCGAACGAGCCCGAAACCCCGGCGAACGAAAGGGATTGCGCACGATGAGAACCACAGTGACCGGAGGGGCAGGCTTCATCGGCAGTCACCTGGTCGAATACCTACTGCGGCAGGGCGACGAGGTCGTGGTGCTCGACGACCTCTCGACCGGCAGACTTGCCAACCTCGAATCCGTATCGGGCGCCGACGGATTCCGCTTCATCGAAGGCTCGATCCTCGACCGCGGCGCCGTCGACAGCGCGATCGGCGGCGCGGACCGGGTGTTCCATCTCGCGGCGGCCGTCGGCGTCCGGTTGATCGTCGACCGTCCGCTGGAGAGTCTGCGCACGAACATCCACGGCACCGAGACCGTCCTGGACGCGTGCCTCGACGCAGGATCGGTCCTGCTGCTCGCGTCGACCAGCGAGATCTACGGCAAGAACACCGCCGATGCACTGTCCGAGGATGCCGATCGCATCCTCGGCTCACCGCTCACCGCCCGATGGACGTACGCGGCCGCGAAGGGGATCGACGAGGCGTTCGCACACGCGTACTGGCGCGAGTTCGGACTACGAGTGGCGACAGTTCGATTGTTCAACACGGTCGGCCCGCGCCAAACCGGCCGATACGGAATGGTGGTCCCGACACTGGTCGGACAAGCCCTGCGAGGCGACCCACTCACGGTCTTCGGGGACGGCCGTCAGACGCGATGCTTCTCGTTCGTCGAGGACGTCGTACCGGCGATCGTCGCGATTGCCGGCGAGCCCGCAGCATACGGCCGAGCCTTCAACCTCGGTGGAGCGCAGGAGATCTCGATCATCGAGCTGGCCGAGCGGGTGGTCGAGGTACTCGGCTCCGACAGCTCGATTTCCCTGGTGCCGTACGAGCAGGCGTACGCGGCGGGATACGAGGACATGCGACGCAGGGTTCCGGACAACCGGGCCGCCCGCGAGCTGGTGGGCTTCGAGCCTGTCACCGCCGTGGACGAGATCATCGCCCGCGTCGCCGCTGCACTGCCGGACACGGACACGGCCGGACGAGCGGTGGGCGCGCGCCGATGACCCCCCGAATCACTCTGCGGGATCGTCCACGGACGTGCATGACCGTCGCACTGGCCGCGACGGCCGCGCTCTCGCAACTCCATGCGGACGCGCGGGTGGTCGATCGACCCCAGTTACCGCTGGTGATCGGGGCGATTCCGTACTGGGACCGAAGCGCCGCGCTGACCTCGATGCGCACGTACGCCCGCTACATCGACGTCGCCTCTCCCTGGTCGTACTCGGTGTCCGCGGACGGCACGCCGACGGTGGCCGAGGGTACGAGTCCGGACGCCGATTCCGAGCTTGGCACGCATTCGGGCGACAGCAGTATTCGGACGATTCCCACGATCACGAACACGACCGACGGTCGATGGGACCGCGAGACCATAGCGAAGGTCCTGCTCGATCCGGCATTGCGCCGCGCCCATGTCGAGGCACTCACCGGCCTCGTCGAAGAGTACGGCTTCGACGGCGTCCAGATCGACTACGAGAACCTGTCGGCCGCCGATCGTGACAGCTTCTCCACCTTCGTCCGCGAATTGGGCGACGCGCTGCACCGGATCGACCGGGTGCTCTACGTCGCAGTTCACGCCAAGCCGAACGATACGGGCTACGGACCGCACAACGAGGCCCAGGACTACGCCGCGATCGCCGCGGGCGCCGACAGAGTGATCGTGATGGCGTACGACCGGCACTGGGCGACCAGCACAGCGGGGCCCATCGCCCCGTACGACTGGGTCGAGGAGGTGATCCGCTATGCCGTCACCAGGATTCCGCGGGAGAAGCTCGTTCTCGGAGTCGGGCTCTACGGCTACGACTGGGTCGGCTCGGCGGCAACACCGCTCACGTGGGCCGAGGTGATGTCGGTCGCGGAGGTGCACCGGTCGCCGATGCATTGGGACGAGACCAGCCTGTCCACCCACTTCACCTATGTCGTGGACGGGATCACCCACGAGGTGTGGTTCGAGAACGCACGCAGTGTCGAGGCCAAATCCGCACTCGCGCGGCGTCACGGTCTCGCCAGCATCGCGTTGTGGCGTCTCGGCGGGGAGGACCCGTCGATCTGGCGGCTCGGCCCGTGACCACATGCCGGGCACCGTCCGGGAGACCGGACGCTTCGGACCGCGGTTCGACGCCGGAGCACCCGGCGACATCTCGTCATACGACCGGCCCCGCCGGCGCGTTCCCTCTGGCTTCGAAGGATCAGCAATGTGCGGAATTATCGCTTGCCGGACCAATGGTCCCGCCCTCGACTACCTACTACCGGCACTGAAGCGGCTCGAATACCGCGGCTACGACTCGGTGGGTGTCGCCGTCCGCACCGACGACGGCGATATCGCCCGCCTACGGACGATCGGGCGTATCGGCGCTCTCGAGCAGCAAGTGACGCGATGGAACGGACCCGAGCTCGACGGACTCGGGATCGGGCACACGCGCTGGGCCACCCACGGCGGCGTCGACGAGGCCAACGCGCACCCACACCTGGACTGCACCGGTCGAATCGCAGTGGTGCACAACGGGATCATCACCAATGCCGAGGAGCTGGAGCGGGAACTCCGCGCGACCGGACATCAGTTCGCATCCCAAGTGGACAGCGAGGTGGTGACCCACCTCATCGAGGACTGTCTCACGGTCTCGGGCGACCTGTTGACAGCCGTCCAGCAGACGGTGGACCGGCTCTCCGGTTCGTGGGCGCTCGCGGTCCTCGAGCAGGGCACCGGCCGCCTCGTCGCCGCCGCGAACCGATCGCCCCTGCTGGTCGCTCGCGCCAGAGGTTGTGCCTTCGCCACGAGCGACTCGGCCGCGATCGCGGACTGGGTCGACGAGTTCCGCACTCTCGACGACGGGGACGTCGTCGAACTCGGTGACGTCTTCACCTGGAGCCACCACGGACTGCGGTGCTCACCGCCGCCGCTCAGGCGGCAGGCGTGGGACCGCACGGACATCAGTCTCGGCCGGCACACCGACTTCATGAGCAAGGAGATCGCCGAGCAGCCGGAGGTCGCCGCGCGCCTGCTCGCACAGATCGGCGGCGGCGTCGCCGACGGATCGCTGTGGTCCGGGCTCGGCCTCCCCCACTTCGACCGACTGCGCGTCGTCGCGTGCGGCACCTCGCTGCACGCCGGTCAGGTGATCGGCAACTGCGTGCGCGGGGCCGGCGCGATACCGTTCACCGCAACGGTCGCCAGCGAAATGCTGCGAGAGCACTCGGACCCGAACACGCTCACGCTCGCGATCAGCCAGTCCGGCGAAACCGCTGACGTCCTGCGCGCGCTGGACCTCCACGCCCCCGGCGACGGACCGCTGCTCGCGTTGACCAATTCCACACATTCGACGCTCGCCCGTCGCGCAGACGCGGTCCAGTCCTGTTCCGCCGGTCCCGAGATCGGCGTGGCGGCCACGAAGACTTTCGTATGCCAGGTCATATCGGGAGTCGCGCTCATGATGTCCGCAATGGTGGCGACCGAACGACTCGCTCCGGACATCGCCTCTCGGCTGATGCGATCTCTCAACGGCATCCCCGCGCGACTTGCGGCCGCGACCGAGGCGGCGCAGCAGCTGATCCCGCCGATCGTGGACGAACTGACCACATCGACCGGATTCGTTTTCCTCGGGCGCGGAGCCGGTGTGCCCTACGCCGCCGAGGGCGCGCTGAAGCTCAAGGAACTCACCTACCGCTGGGCCGAACACCATCCGGCCGGCGAACTGAAGCACGGGCCGCTGGCCGTGATCGAGTCGGGGACCCCGGTCGTCGTCGTCGACCACGGTGACCCGCGCATCGCCGCGAACATCGCCGAGGTCCGGGCGCGCGGCGGGCGAATCATCACCATCGGCATCGAGGGAAGCACGGTTCCGGTGCTGCACCCGGGACCGGCACCGTGCGGTCCGCTCGAATCAGTCGTTCCGATGCAGGTGCTGGCGCGCGAGCTCGCCCTCGCGCTCGGCCGGGACGTCGACAAGCCCCGCAATCTCGCCAAGTCAGTGACCGTCGAATGATCCGCCGAACCGAAAGGCACAGTATGAACAGTCACAACTGGATATGCCCGGCCCGTCCCGGATCCCGGCATCCACGACCTCAACGACCTCCCGCCCGGCGCCGCCGCATGCTGGGGCTGGTCAGCGCCCTGGCCCTCCTCCTCGCCCCGACCCTGATCTCGGTCGGCGCCGGCGCGCCCGCCGGCGCCGCCGGAGCACCCACAGTGGTGAGCCTGACGTTCGACGACGGCAATGCGAATGCGACCGTGGCCGCCCAGACACTGCAGGCCAACGGACTGCGCGGGACGTTCTTCGTCCCGTCGGGCTACATCGATCAGCCCGGCTACATGACGCAGGCCGATCTCCACGGGATCGAAGCCGGAGGCCACGAGATCGGCGGTCATTCCGTCACGCACCCGGACCTCGCCTCGATGTCACGGGACGAGGCAACGAGACAGATCTGTAACGACCGCGTGAACCTCACCGGCTGGGGTTTCGACGTCACCTCGTTCGCGTACCCATTTGCGTCGGCGTCCGCCGAGACCGAGGCAATCGCGCGGCAGTGCGGATACAACAGTGCACGCGGGCTCGGGGATATCGAGACTCGATTCGGATGCCAGGGATGCGACCGCGCCGAAGCTATTCCGCCCCAGAACCCGTTCTACACGCAGGCGCCGGACCAGGTGGACAGCACCTGGACCCTCGCGGACCTGCAGAATGTCGTCACCAACGCGGAGAACAACGGCGGCGGGTGGATCCAGTTGACCTTCCACCATGTATGCGCCGGCAACTGCGATCCGGGCGGCCTGTCGGTCTCACCGGAACTACTCGATCAGTTCGCTGGTTGGCTTGCTGCACGGTCGACCGCCAACACGACGGTCAAGACCGTGCGTGAGGTGATCGGCGGCGCGGTGGCACCGACTGCACCCGGTCCCGTCGTGCCTGCCGCCGCCCCGGGCGTCAACGGAGCACCGAACCCCGGCCTCGAGACGGTCGGCGCCAACGGACTGCCCACCTGCTGGATGGCGGGCGGCTACGGCGTCAATTCACCGACGTTCGCCACGGTCCCCGAAGCACACGGCGGCAGCATTGCCGAGCGCTTGTCGATGACCGGCTACGTGGACGGCGATGCCAAACTGTTGCCCGTACTCGATCTCGGTGAATGCTCACCGGGAGCCGTTCCCGGCCACACCTATGCGCTGTCGGCCTGGTACAAGTCCACCGCCCCGACGCAGTTCGCGGTGTACTACCGGACCGCGGTCGGCACGTGGGCGTACTGGACGTCGAGCCCCTGGTTCGAGACCGCGGCCGACTATACCGAGGCCACGTGGACCACGCCGGCGGTTCCTGCCGGCGCGACCGGAATCAGCTTCGGGCTCAACCTGTTCGGTGACGGCCAGCTGCATACCGACGACTACTCGCTCACCGACACCGCGGTGCAGCCGTCCACGGGATCCTGGACGCTCGGCGGTGGCTCGGGCGCCGCAGCACCGGGCGATGTCGCGGCACCGGAACGCGGGATCAGGACGAGCCCCGACACCGACCGGATCGATCGGCGCGGGCCGATCGATCCCCGGCTCCACTACGTACCGGGGCCGGATGAACTGAAGCCCGGTCAGACCTTCCTGCCGGACGCAGGTCCGCTCGGGGACTAGTCCCGGCGTCCACCAACCACCGCCGACCGGCCCGAGGGTCGAATTTCGGACCGGTCGGCCCCTGGCGGGGACCGGCTGTCAGCACGACGAGGGAAATCCGAGCAGAAGGAGAACCACATGGCCCCCCACACCGTCACCAGGTTGCTGGGAGTGGTAGCGGTCGCAGGTGCGGCCGCCGTGACGGGTTGCGCGGCTGACGCGGCCCATGCCGACGATGCCGCCGAATACCCGTGGCACACCGACATCGTCGCGACGACGTTCTGGGTCGGCGAGATCTTCGACCCCACGGCCGAGGACGGCAGCCAGGTGATGTCGACGTACGACGCGAACTGGATCGAGAGCTACGGCGGGTGCGACGGCGTCTCGGCGGACGGGGACTGCCGGACGGAGCCCCGCACCGCCGACACCGGGTACTTCCCCAAGAACATGACGCCGCGGGAGAACCCCTTCTATCTCGATCTGCCCTTCGACGACGTCAACGACGAGACCGCCTTCGCGCAGCGCGGTGAGGTGATTCCCTGGGCCGACGAGTCTCCCTACCGCGAGCACGTCTCGGACCCCGCGTTCAGCCTGATGAAGAACCGCTGGGTGCGTCTGAGTAGCGGTGAAAATACGTGTTACGGCCAGATTGAGGATGCCGGGCCGGCGAACTACCACGATGCCGACTACGTGTTCGGCTCGGACGATCGCAGACCCGCCGACAACGAGTTCGACGGCGCGGGACTCGATGTCTCCCCGGCGCTGAACGGCTGCCTGGGATTCCGCGAACTCGACGGTCTGGGCGACCGCGTCGACTGGCAGTTCGTCGACGAGGACGACGTCCCTCCGGGCCCCTGGCGCACGATCGTCACCACCAGCGGCGTGCAGCAGTGATCGGTTCCGCTCTACACGACCCACTCATCCTTCGACACAAGGGGTTTCGATGGCGACTCTCATCTTGATCATGGTGCTCGTGTTCGGGATCAACACCCTCTTCTGGACGTCGGTCGGGATAGGGCGGGCGTTCACGTCCTGGTGGACCCGCTGGCGTGGAAGACCCTCCTCCGCCGCATCCGGTCCCCCGCCGCCGAATCCGGGCGACGTGGCCGTGCTGATCGCGGCGCACAATGAGGAACTCGTGATAACCGAGACGATCGACTCCGCAGGCTCGCTGGTCCCCATGTCCAACGTCTTCGTCATCTCCGACGGATCGTCCGACCGCACGGTCGACATCGCCCGTGCTGCGGGCGCCCAGGTCCTCGAGCTGAACCCGAACCGGGGCAAGGCCGGAGCGCTCGCCGCGGGACTCGAGCATTTCGGCCTGTGCCGGCGATTCGAGGTGGTGATGCTGCTCGACGCGGACACCGATCTGGCGCCGGACTACCTCACCACCGGTCTCGCCCAGTTCGCAGAGCCTGGAGTGGTCGCCGTCGCGGGCCGGGCCACCACGATCGCCACGCCGGACCCGCCTAACTGGCTGGGTCGATTCCTGGTGGCATACCGCGAGCGGGTGTACATCGCGGTGCAGTACCTGCTCAAGTACGGTCAGGCCGCACGCTGGGCCGATGCCGTCACAATCGCGCCCGGCTTCGCCAGCATGTACCGCACGTCGGCACTGGAACACATCGATGTGAGCGCTCCCGGACTCGTCATCGAGGACTTCAACATGACCTTCGAGGTCCACGCAAAGCGTCTGGGCCGCATCGCCTTCCATCCCCGCGCCGCAATTGCCTACACGCAGGATCCCGACAGTTTCCGCGACTACGTCAAACAGATCCGGCGCTGGACCCTCGGGTTCTGGCAGACGCTGCGTCGCCATCGGCTCCACGCCGGCCGATTCTGGGTGGCACTGGCGGCATACGTCGCCGAATTGGTCACCAGCAGCATCCTGTTCGTGCTCCTCGTACCACTACTGGCTCTCTCGGTCACCGCACAAGTCGTCGGGAACCTCGGGATCGGAACCTGGCAACTGGCGCAGGTGCTGCAACCCCAGACGCTACTCCTCGGCGTACTGGTTCCCGACTTCGTGCTGACTGTGTTTGCCGCCGTGATCAGCCGCCGTCCCCACTACCTGCTGTACGCCCTCGCCTTCCCTCTCATGCGTGTCGTCGATGCCGCGGTCTGCTTGAGGACACTGCCGCTTGCGTGGAGCAGTCGAGACTCCGGGGTGTGGCGTAGTCCCGCAAGGCGTTCACGATCTGAGCCACCCGCCGACGACGTAGCGGCGACCTCGACGACACAGACCACACCACCGCGACTGCGCGTGGTCGGAGACCACCAACACGAGCATCAGTTCCGAGGCGAGATCGCCTGACGACCTCCGGCACTGCGAGCACAGCGCACGACCGCCCATATCCGCACTACAGGTTAGGAATGTCGCAATGAATTCGGTGTCAATCCAAGCTCGTCCTCGGCGGTCCGCCGCCTGGTCGGCAGCCGCACTCCTCCCCCTGGCGGCCGCGTTGGCCCTCGTCACGTCGGGTGCCGCGGAGGCAAGCGAACGAACGGCGCCCACCCCGGCCGGCACGTTGACCGTGACGCTGGCGAACGATGTCGTCGAACCGGTTCCGGGTCTCACACTGATGCCGACCTCGAGGGAGGGCCTCGTCTCGATCTCGGCCGTCGCCACCGCAACGG
This sequence comes from Rhodococcus sp. AG1013, assembly GCF_003350365.1. Taxonomy (NCBI): domain Bacteria; kingdom Bacillati; phylum Actinomycetota; class Actinomycetes; order Mycobacteriales; family Nocardiaceae; genus Rhodococcus; species Rhodococcus sp. AG1013. The sequence goes on along the minus strand of NZ_QQAT01000014.1, from coordinate 84,694 downwards.
GTGCCGGTTCCCAGGACATCACAAGCGGCAACCTCGACGTCGGCTACCAGGTCGGCTGCGCGGTCGATGTGTCCGGTGGCGTGCAGCTCGCGATCGAGATGCTGGCCGGCCCGGCGATCACGTTCCTTCCCACGCCCGGATTGGGCATGAACTTCGGTGTCGGACCATCGATCCTGATCAACCCCAAGCTCGGTACCTCTCAGGACGTTTCACTCGGCAAGCAGGTGTCGTACGGGCCGGAGTCCGGCGTGTCGCTCGATGCGGCACGCGTGAAGATCGACGGATGCCTCGGTGACGTCACGATTCGGCCGTACGCCGTCTACACCGTGACCACCGATCGGGGAAGCCACTCGGTCGCGACGTACGGGACCTCGCGCCTCCTGTGACCAACACCGACCAACACCGACCAACACTGATCAGCTCCGGCCGGCTCCAGCCGGCGCTGCTGGCCCGCATCGGACAGTGCGGGCGAGCAGCGCCGGCTGCAACCATTGGCGCCGAGGCGCTGCGACCGCGGATCGAAGCGGCTACACGCGCAGCTCGAGAGTCACGATCGCTTCCGCGACGGTGCGCACGGTGGCATTGTGCGAGCGGGCGTGACTCCGGATGAGCTGGTAGGCGGCATCGACGCCGATACCGTTGGCGTTCGAGATGATCCCCTTGGCCTGCTCCACGACGACGCGGCTCGTCAGCGCCCGTTCGAGTTGTCCGGACAGTTGCTCGAAGTGACGTACCGCCGACCTCTGGGCCAGGTAGACGGACGCCATGTCGGCCAGCACGCCGACCATGGAGATCTCGTCCTCGAGCCAACACCGCGGCCGATCCGAAATCAGGACGAGCACACCGAGTGCGCGCCCGTCGTGCACGAGCGGGAACAGCGCCAACGCCGCCACACCCGATCGTCGAGCCTCCGCGACGAACAGCGGCCAAGACTCCCGGTGATCATCGACTGCCGCGATGTGCAGAACTCTCCCGCGGGCGATGGCATCTACACCCGGACCGTCCGACACCAACTGAGCCAGACGGTCGAGGGGAACGCCCCTGCTGGTCGTCGAAGTCGGCAGCCCGTCCAGATCGGCCACGACTCCGCCGCCGGTCAGGGCGAGCAGATCCGAAACCAGATCGACCAAACCCGCCAGCACACGGTCGGTTTCGGATGACGCCGCCTGCAGCTTCGTGAATCTCTCCACGACGGCCACAAAACAACCTTGATCAAACAATCGACAGTCCCCCTGTTCGAGAATAAGACACCCCGACATTGGAAGATCCGACAGCCACCCACACACAGGAGTGGCGCTGACACACATTCCAGCCGATTCGTAATAGCCTCGAGATACAGATCCGAACGAGCTGTTTCCTGCCCCCGCCTCAACAGCCTCTCCCCCGTCCCGATGACGCGACGTCCACCGAGAACGAGGAAGCCCTGCAGGATAAAGCCTATCGGGTTCAGCATGGATCCCGGAACCGATTCGGAGCGCATATTTGAAGCATCAAGGACCGGACACTCACACCGAGAAGTCCGCGAATACTGTAACAATTGTTCACATTCACCTGGAGCAACGAAGGCTTGGCTGACCAAATTTGATCTTGTTTATCCAACCTTGATCCGGAAGACATAATTGACGGCCCGGCAACTTTCGTCGAGTCCGCAGGCTTCGAAAATTCTGGCAACTAATGATCGACTGGAAAAACCGATCGACACCCGCGTTCGATCACGAATTGCTTTCGACGATCATATCGACAATTCCGGCACCGAGGGGCACCGGCGCACACGCGGCCGCAGGAACCGTCGGGTCGAGGCTCTGCAGAACGAGACCGAGCGCGAATGGGTCGTAGACCATATTGAAGTGCCCGCCCCGGTTCTCCGGACACAGGTCCTGGACCGACAGATTCACCGCCCCGGGGTCGCGAAGGGCGATATTCGTGTGGGGCTGGATCATCTCGTCGTAGCGCGACCCGATGGTCGTGTACTCCACTCCCGGCACGGTGTCGCCGCCGGCGTTGAGCGCGGCCAGGAACGACGATCCCTGCATCTGTTGGCTGATCGCCTCGGAGGTGAGAAACTCGGCGATCCGGTCGGGGTACGGAAGCATTCGCAACAGCGGCACGAGTCCGAACATGATGCCGCCGTAGGTGGGTGAAGCCACCCCTACCCAACGATTGACCGCGGCGGCGCCGTCGAGGCGATTGACGAAGTACCGTGCCACAGTGGCGCCCTGCGAGTAGCCGACCAGATCGACCTCCACCGCTCCGGTGGCCTCGCGGACCTGCTCCACGAACTTCCCCACCTCACGTGCGCTGTGGGCGATGTCGGCGCGGGCGTACTTCCCCGGTTTGCCGTCCGAACCGTAGTTGAGGCTGAACACGCAGAATCCTCGTTCGACGAGCATCGGCGACAAGGCCGCCCAGTCGGAGTACGAGTCCGAGTCGCTGCCGTGGACGAGGACCACCGGATTGGGGTGATCGCTTCCCGGACGGCAGCGAAAATCGTTCGCGCCCAGTGGAGCCGAGCCCGGATGTTCCTCCGCGTACCGCAGCGCCTCCGCGTGCCGGGTCTGGATCGGCCCCGGATCCACCGGCACCACGAAGGTGGGCGCCGAACCGTCGACGTCCGGCGCCGGGGCCGCCTGGGCCCCCGAGACCGTGACGACCGCCGCCGTCACCGCCGCCGCGCCGGTGGCGAGCACTCTCCCGAAAAGTTTCACCGCACACCTCACTTCGCCCGAACGACCGGTCGTGCCACTGCAGCGTGTCTAGCAAGATCACGCCCACTCCGCACGGCGGGCAGGCGCACCGACGGATAACGGTCTCGCCACGAATCTCCGCGCGAACGGCCCCGGGCACCGGACGATCACGGTCGCGCAATGGCGCACGAATCCACTTCCACATGGTGGAATTGGGGTCCATCGCCGACCGAACGGGGCCCGGATGACCATCGTGGACAACGCCGTCTACGTCGACGGCGCGCGGGTGGACAGCCCGACGTCACTGGACAACACCTACCGCACGATGCGCCGATTGGACGGGATGGCGTGGATCGGACTGTATCGCCCCGACGCCGCCGAAGTGGAGTCGCTGGCACGCGAGTTCGACCTGCACCATCTGGCCGTGGAGGACACGATCGCGGCGCACCAGCGCCCCAAACTCGAGCGCTATGACAAGACCTTGTTCGTCGTGCTCCGCCCCGCCCGGTACCTCGACGACGTCGAGAAGGTCGAGTTCGGCGAGGTGCACGTCTTCGTCGGACCCGACTTCGTCGTGACCATCCGACACGCCGAGGCCCCCGATCTCGCCCAGGTGCGCCGACGGCTCGAGGCGACGCCCGAACTGCTGTGCCTGGGCCCCGAGGCGATCCTGTACGCGATCCTCGACCAGGTCGTCGACGAGTACCTGCCGGTCGCGGCGGGACTCGAGAACGACATCGACGAGATCGAGAACCAGGTGTTCACCGGCGATCCGGCCGTCGCACGGCGCATCTACGACCTGTCCGGCGAGGTGATCGACTTCCAGCGCGCGACGCACCCGCTGGTGTCGATGCTCGAGGCTCTCGAACGCGGTTCCGACAAGTACCACGTCGATGTCGAACTCCGGCGACACCTGCGTGACGTCCTCGACCACACGATCCGGGTGATCGAGCGCGCCGACTCGTCGCGCGCGCACCTGCAGACCGCGCTCACCGTCCACGCGACACTCGTCGCTCAGAAACAGAACGAGGAGATGCAACGGCTGACCATGACCAGCCTCGCCCAGAACGAGGAGGTCAAGAAGATCTCAGCTTGGGCCGCAATCCTTTTCGCACCGACACTGGTGGGCACCGTCTACGGCATGAACTTCGAGGACATCCCGGAGCTGAGTTGGCAGTTCGGGTATCCGATGGCGGTCCTGCTGATGGTCGCGACATCGGTGACACTGTTCTTCGTGTTCAAGCGTCAGCACTGGCTCTGACCCGCTTTCCGGTGAGCGAGATCACAGCTCGCCCCGGTGATGCTGAGCGACATAGGGTCCCGTCATGATCAAGGCCGTCGCACTGCTCGCCCGCAAACCCGGACTGTCGCACGCCGATTTCGTCGCGTACTACGAGGACAACCACTCGAAACTGATCCGACGTCTGCTGCCGCAGATCCGTGAGTACCGCCGCAACTATCTCGACCGCGACTCCGGGATCGGCGCGGACGGTGCAGCCGACCCGGACTTCGACGTGATCAGCGAGTTCGTATTCGACGACCGGGTCGCCTACGACGCCATGCTCGCCACACACGCCCGACCCGACGTCGCGGCGGCGATCGAGGCGGACGAGGCGAACTTCCTCGACCGCTCGCGCACCCGGATGTACGTCGTGGACGTGCGCGAGAGCTAGGGCAGGTCGACGCCCACGGGACCGGGCCGGGGCCGCAGCGTCAGCAGCGCCAGGCCCGCCGCCATGATCATCAGCACCGTGCCGATGCCCGAGGTGAAGCCGACGCCGGTGTCGAACGCGTGCCCGGCGGACTCGAGCAGCGCGGCGCCCTGTTCCGCCGGAAGGCCGGCCGCGACCTGATGGGCGCCGCCGAGGGTCTCGCGCGCGGTCTCCGCAGCGTCTGCGTCGACGCCCTCCGGAACGACGAGATTCGAACGGTAGGAGGCGCTCAGGATGGTGCCCAGGATGGCCGTGCCCAGGACCGCGCCGAGCTCGTAGGCGGTCTCCGATACCGCGGACGCGGCGCCGGCCTTCGTCGCGGGCACGCTCGAGACGATCAGGTCGTTGGAGATCGTCTCCGCCGCGCCGATACCGGCACCGAGGAGCGCGAACGCGACGAGGATCGGCGCGACCGAGCTCGGTGACGCGAACGCGAACACGGCGGCGTAACCGAGGGCCGACACCAGCAGCGCGACCACCACGACGGTCACCGGCTTCACCCGGCGGACGAGCGGGACCGCTGCCAGTCCCGAGACCACCATGACCGCCAAGCCCGGAAGCAGGCTGATGCCGGCCTGCATCGGGCTCTGGCCGATCACGAGCTGCAGGTGCTGCGAGACGAAGAACAGGAAGCCGACGAGCGAGAACACACTGAGCAGGTTCACCACCACCGCACCCGAGAAAGTGGGCACCGTGAACAATCGCACGTCCAGCATCGGATCGGGCCGCCGCAGCTGACGCCGGATGAACAGCGTCGTGGCGGCGACGCCGACGATCGCGGGCACCAGGGTGTACACGAGCGAGCCGTCCTTGGCGATGTTCTTGATCGCGTACACGATCGGCGCCAGCGCGAGCAGTGACAGCGCGATGCTGACCGGATCGATCCGGCCCGGGTTCGGGTCCTTGGATTCGGGCACGAAGATCGGCGCCAGGATCAGTAGCGGGACAAGCACCGCGATCGCGAGCAGGAACACCGAGCCCCACCAGTAGTGCTCGAGCAGGAACCCGCCCACGATCGGACCGAGAGCAGCACCGGCGGCGAAGCACGCCGCCCACACGGCGATGGCGAGTCGGCGCTGCGTGGCGTCGATGAAGATGTTGCGCAGCAGCGACAGCGTCGAGGGCATCAGCATCGCGCCGAAGAACCCGAGCGCGGCCCGCGCCGCGATCAGTGTCTGCGGGTCGGGGGCATAGGCGGCGAACGTGGACACCGCGGCGAAGCCGGTGGCACCGATGAGTAGCAGCCGCCGACGGCCGAACCGGTCGCCCAGGCTGCCCATCGACACGAGTAGGCCGGCGAGGACCAGCGGGTAGATGTCGATGATCCACAGCTGCTGCGCGGCGGAGGGGCCCAGCGTCTCCGTGATCGACGGCAATGCGAAGGCCAGCACCGTGTTGTCGACGGAGACCAGCAGCACCGGGAGCATGAGAACCGCGAGCGCGATCCATTCCCGCGGGCCGGCCAGGGCGGCGGGCTGGGCTCGTTCGATGCGAGTGTCGGTCGACATGAAAGCTTCCTGATCGTGGGGTGAGCAACGCCCGTTACTGTACCAGCCGGACGGTGCAGTAACGAGCGGCTATCGTTCGTCTCATGCCACCGCCACCCGCCGCCCGCGCCAAGCTGTTGGACGCGTTCATCCAGATCCTGATCGAGCAGGGGGAACGCGCAGCGACGCTCGAAGCCGTCGCCGCGGCCGCGGGCGTGTCCAAAGGCGGTCTGCTCTACCATTTCGCGTCGAAGGACGCCCTGGTGGCAGGGTTGGCCGAGCACCTCGAGGGATTGGGTGCGGCCGACGTGGAGGCCATGCGCACCGCGCCGGAGGGCCCGGCCGCCTACTACGTACGGACCTCGAACTATGAGGACACGGTTCTCGACCGGGCCATCGTCGCGACGATCTGTCTGAGTCAGGGTGCCAATACCCGCGCCCAGGACGCCCTGCTTCGAATCCGCGACTGCTGGATGGACGCGATGGCGGAGGAGATCCCCGACCGCGCGATCGCGCAGACGGTGATGTTGATAGGCGACGGCCTGTACTACAACGCCGCGATGTCCGGCACACCGAGCATCGTCACCGACGACGAGATGAACGAACTACTCACCATCGTGCGACGCATCATCGGTGACGCCCGTGCCGGCGCGGAGGGCCGCTCCTAGCCGATCCGAAGCGGATCCACCTGGACGCGCACCGGTCCGGCGGACCTGCGGGCGCTGCGGACGGCCTGCGCCTCGGCCAGGCCTTTCGCGAGCTCCCGCCCCGCACTACGGGGCACGCGAACGAGCATGCGCTCCACGTCCTCCGGCTCGGGCTCGTCACTCGAGAACGGCAGCCGCTGGCCCGGCGGTAGCGGCACCGGGCCGAGCACCTCGGCCGAGTCGGGCAGCGAAGCGAGTTCCAGAAGCTCGGCGACCGACGCCGCCGTACCGTCGACCGCCGCCATGTGCGCCGCCGGCGGAAAACCCACCTCGGCACGCTCCGCGAGCTGAGCCTGCGCGTGCCACAACGGGTCCCACCGAACCAGCGCCTGGACGGTCGGAATCCCGGAGTCGGCGACCACCACCACCTCGCCGCCGTCCTGATGCGAACGCACCAGCGCCGACGCGGTCATCCACCGCCGCAACGTCTCCTCCGCGGCCCGCAGGTCGGCGCGGCCGAGCAGAGCCCAGCCGTCGAGCAGCAGCGCCGCGCCGTAACCATCGGGCATCACCGGTTCGGCGCCCACGGTCGAGACAACCAGTTTGGGGCCCGGCGCGATCTCGGCCTTGACGTCGGCACCCCCCGAAGTGTGCACGGCGACACCCGGAAACGCGCGTCCGAGCTCCTCGGCGGTCCGTCCCGCTCCCACCACCACGGCCCGCAGCGCCCGCGCCCCACACGCGTGGCACCGGTGGTTGGCGTCAGCGACACCGCACCAGCGACAGGTCGGGGTACCGGCACCGTCCGGTCCGGTGGCCGCCGGTAGCGACAGCGGGCCGTTGCAGCGGCGACAGCGCGCGGGTGCACGACACTTCGCACACGCCAGCGACGGAACGTACCCGCGGCGTGGAACCTGAACCAGCACACCGGCACCCGCGGCGATCGCCTGTCGCGCCGCCGCGAACGCGATCGCCGGCAGGCGGGCCGCCCGCGCGCCCGGATCGCGGGCCAGGGCGTGGTCGCTGTCGGCGAGGGCCGTCACCTTGGGTGACCGCGCGCGCACCACGTCACGCGGGGCGACCAGGTCGTGCGCCCAACCCGAATCCACGAGGGCCTGGCCCTCCGCGGTGCGCGAATGTCCCGCGAGCACCAGCGCGCAACCGGTGCCGTGCGCCCGCAGCAGCGCAACCTCTCGCGCGTGCGGGTACGGCGAGCGCGGCTCGGACAGGTTGTCGTCGCCGTCGTCCCACACGATCATCAGGCCGAGGTCCGGCGTCGGAGCGAACACCGACGCGCGGGTACCGACGACCACCCGGGCGGTTCCCCGCAGCGCGGCCAGCCACCGCCGATACCGGGCGGACGGACCGAGACCGGCCGCGAGACCGACCACGTCGTCCTTCCCGATCACCGACTCGCACGCGGCGAGCACCCGGTCCAGGTCGCGCTGATCGGGCACCACCAGCACCACACCCCGCCCCGACGCCGCGACGACACCGGCGAGTTCGGCGATCCGGGTGGCCCAGTCCTCCCCCGGCAGGGCCTGCCACACCGCGCGTGGGCCGCGCCCCGATTCGAGGGCCTCGACGAAATTGAGACCGTGCACGTACGCGGACCACGCGTCACGGTCGACCTTCGGCGCCTCGGGGACGGGCCGCTCGGCGGCCTCCTCGGACTCGACCTTCGCGTGCCGCGGCGGCACGGCCAGGCGCAGGACGTCCGCACGGGTCCCCGCGTACCGCTGCGCCACCGCGTCGACCAGGCCCCGCACCTCGGGGGTGAGGACGCGCTCGGCGGACACCACCTTGTCGAGCCAGCCGAGCTTGCCGGTGTGGTCACTGGAATCGGCCCGTTCGAGCAGGAAACCGTCGACGAGCCGCCCGGCGAACCGCACCCGCACGCGCACCCCGGGTCGGGCCTGCTCGTCGAGGTCGGCGGGAACGAGGTAGTCGAACTCCCGATCGAGATGGGCGAGAGGAAGCAGCGGCAGCACTCGCGCCACGGGCGCGTGTGCTGCCGCTGTCTTGTCGGTGCCGCTCAGCGAGCTGACTTGTCGTCGACGGTCAGAGACCGGCCGCCGCGCGCAGCTTCTCGGCGCGGTCGGTGCGCTCCCACGGCAGATCGATGTCGGTACGGCCGAAGTGGCCGTACGCCGCGGTGCCCGCATAGATCGGGCGCAGCAGGTCCAGGTCGCGGATGATCGCGCCGGGGCGCAGGTCGAAGACCTCGCTGATCGCGGTCTGGATCTTCTCCGGGTCGGTCTTCTCGGTGCCGAACGTCTCGACGAACAGACCCACCGGGGCCGCCTTGCCGATCGCGTACGCGACCTGGACCTCGATGCGGTCCGCGAGGCCCGCCGCGACGGCGTTCTTGGCGACCCAACGCATCGCGTACGCCGCGGAACGGTCCACCTTCGACGGATCCTTGCCGGAGAACGCGCCACCACCGTGCCGGGCCATGCCGCCGTACGTGTCGACGATGATCTTGCGACCGGTCAGGCCGGCGTCGCCCATCGGGCCGCCGAGCACGAACTTGCCGGTCGGGTTGACGAGCAGGCGCACGTCCGAGGTGTCCAGCTCGATGTCCAGCTCGGACAGCACGTGGCCGAGGACCTTCTCGCGCAGATCCGGGGTGAGCAGATTGTCGAGGTCGATGTCGGCCGCGTGCTGCGTCGAGATGACGACGGTGTCGAGGCGGACCGGGCGGTCACCGTCGTACTCGATGGTGACCTGGGTCTTGCCGTCCGGACGCAGGTACGGCAGCACGCCGGTCTTGCGGACCTCGGTGAGGCGACGCGACAGACGGTGCGCGAGCGCGATCGGCAGCGGCATCAGCTCGGGGGTATCGGTGCAGGCGTACCCGAACATCAGGCCCTGGTCACCGGCGCCCTGACGGTCGATCTCGTCGTCGGTGGCACCACCGACACGCGCCTCGTGCGAGTGATCGACGCCCTGCGCGATCTCGGGCGACTGCGCGCCGATCGCGATGTTGACGCCGCACGAGTTGCCGTCGAAGCCCTTGGCGGACGAGTCGTAGCCGATCTCGAGCACCTTGTCGCGAACGATCTTCGGGATGTCGACGTAGGCGGAGGTGGTCACCTCGCCGGCGACGTGCACCTGCCCGGTCGTCACCAGGGTCTCGACCGCGACGCGGCTGCGCGGATCCTTCTCGAGCATCGCGTCGAGGATGGAGTCACTGATCGCATCACAGATCTTGTCCGGATGACCTTCGGTCACGGACTCACTGGTGAATAGCCGCTTGCCGGACGTGCTCACAGATCTCCCTCTCGACGTTCTGTCCAGGGTCCGTGTCCCTCGAATCCGACGACGCGAATTCGGTTGGCCCCGATACGACACCTGAGCTGATTTTCGTTTCTACTTCTATTCAATACCGCGCTCGACCCTAGTGCCAGAAAGCGGGTCCCGGCGGCGATCGCCACCGGAGTGTGTTACTCGGGAACGAGCAGCGCTGCGAGTGCATCGAGCACCCGACTGGCCATCAGTGACTTCGACCCGGGCTCGATCGCGGACTCGGTACCGTCGGCGCCGAGCAGCCAACCGTCGTTGTGGTCGACCTCGAAGGCCTTACCCTCACCGACAGCGTTGACGACGAGAAGATCACAACCCTTGCGTGTCAACTTCGTTCGCGCATGATCGAGAACACTGCCCGACGCGTCACCGGTCTCGGCCGCGAAACCGACGATCGCGGTCGCGGTATCGACGGTTCCGTCCCGTCGAGCCTGCACGAGACCCGCGAGAATGTCCTCGTTTCGGATCAGCGGAATCGAATCGGGTTCGTCGGCGCCCTTCTTGATCTTGCTGGTGGCGACGGTGGCCGGCCGGAAGTCCGCCACCGCGGCCGACATGATCACGGCATCCGCATCGACGGCGTGCTTCATGACCGCCTCGCGCATCTGCTCCGCGGTCCGCACATGGACGACGTCGACGGCAGCGGGATCCGCGAGTTCGGCCGTGGCACCCGCCACGAGCGTCACCTCGGCGCCACGCTGGGCTGCGAGGCGCGCGAGCGCGTACCCCTGCTTACCGGAACTACGGTTCCCGAGGAACCGCACCGGGTCGAGGGGTTCGCGGGTACCGCCGGCCGAGATCACGACCCGTCGCCCCTCGAGATCCCGGGGCAACGCGGCCGGTCGCTCGAGCAGGAGCGACGCGAGCGCGACGATCTCCTCGGGATCAGGCATCCGGCCCGCGCCGGTGTCCTTGCCGGTGAGCCGACCGGACGCCGGTTCGATCACGGTGTTGCCCCGCTCGCGCAGGGTCGCGACGTTGCTCACCGTCGCGGGGTGCTCCCACATCTCGGTGTGCATCGCCGGAGCGAACACGACCGGACAACGCGCGGTCAGCAGCGTCGCGGTCAACAGATCGTCGGCACGACCGGAGACGGCCCGGGCCATGAGGTCCGCGGTGGCCGGCGCGATGACGACCAGGTCGGCCTCCTGGCCCAGACGCACATGCGGCACCTCGGGCACGTCGGCGAACACGCCGGTGTGCACGGGGTTGCCGGACAGCGCCTCGAAGGTGGCCCGACCGACGAACTGCAGCGCAGACTCGGTAGGAATCACCCGGACGTGGTGACCGCTCTCGGTGAAGCTGCGCACGATCGCACAACTCTTGTAGGCGGCGATCCCGCCGCCGACACCGACGACGATCCGCTTGGGGCCCTCGGATGCCGTGCCGGGTTCGCGCTCAGGCACGGACGTTGCTCCGCTCACTCGCCTTCGGTGTGCTCGAGCAGGTCGGCGTGGATCTCGCGCAGCGCGATGGACAGCGGCTTCTCCTGCAGACCCGGCTCGACGAGCGGGCCGACGTACTCGAGGATGCCGTCACCGAGCTGGTTGTAGTAGTCGTTGATCTGCCGGGCGCGCTTGGCCGAGTAGATGACCAGCGCGTACTTGGACGACGTGCGCTCGAGGAGCTCGTCGATCGGCGGGTTGGTGATGCCGAGCGGGGTGTCGTAGGCAGGCAGGGCACGACCTGCGGTGTCGGACACTACTGCTTCGGTGCTGCTCACTCGGTTCTCCTGAACTTGACTGGAAACTGTCAAATTGAATGTCGGAATTAGGGGCAACGGCACTTGGTCAGGACCGGAAAGGACCTAGACCTGTCGTCCAGCCAACAAGGATACCAACTCATCGCAGGCCTGGCTGACGTCCTCGTTCACGATGACCGTGTCGAACTCGTCCTGGGCCGCCAATTCGACCTTCGCAGTCTGCAGGCGGCGCTCGACGACGTCGGCCGGTTCGGTACCGCGACCGGTCAACCGCGAGACCAGAACGTCCCAGCTCGGCGGTGCCATGAACGCCAGGATCGCTTCCGGCATCGACGCCCGCACGGAGCGGGCACCCACCAGATCGACCTCGAGCAGCACCGGCTTGCCGTCCGCGAGCGCCTGGCGCACCGGCTCGGCCGGAGTACCGGAGCGCTGCAGGCCACCGTGGATCTCGGCCCATTCGAGCAGGTCACCGGCGGTGATCATGCGGTCGAACTCTTCCCGCGAGATGAAGTGGTAGTCCTGTCCGTCCACTTCGCCCGGCCGCGGGTCCCGGGTGGTCACCGAGACGCTGAAGACGATCTCGGGCATACGTTCACGCAGCAACCGGACAACGCTGGACTTACCCACGGCCGAGGGGCCGGCCAGTACTACCAGCCGGCCCCTCCGCACTGCGCTGCCATCCTCGGTCGAGGCCGAGGTGGCGTTGCTGCCTGACACTTGTTGTGCGTCAGCAATCACTTGTCGCGCTCAGGCCTCGAAATCGAACCTGGCGAGCAGAGCCTTGCGCTGCCGATCGCCGAGGCCACGAAGGCGACGGGTCGGAGCGATCTCGAGCTCGGTCATGATCTCCTGCGCCTTGACCTTGCCAACCTTGGGCAGGGCCTCGAGCAGAGCCGACACCTTCATCTTGCCGAGGATCTCGTCCTCTTCGGCATCCTTCAGGACCTGCTTCAGGTCGGTGCCGCCGCGCTTGAGGCGCTCCTTGAGCTCAGCCCGGGCCTTACGGGCGGCAGCCGCCTTCTCCAAAGCAGCAGCGCGCTGCTCGTCGGTCAACTGGGGAAGGGCCACGGTTCCTCCGTCTCGTCGTGTGCAAATGGTCTACAACCACTGGATAACCAGCGGCGATAGCGACCGTACTCACGCCGGGCGCCGATTGCTAACCCACCCCCCGACGTCAGCGCCCGATTCGGGTGGGTTATGCGTTCATTCGACGGTGCGTTCGAAGGGACCGCGTCCGGGCACCCACATCCGCCGACCGCCGGGCGCCGACACCCCGAAATCTCCCTGTCTTCGCAGGTCGACGGACATTTATCCCGATCGGAAGCGCCGCCGGACCGGCCCCGCGACGTGGCATGTCCCACAGTTCGTCCGGTGGGAGGCGCCAGGTCGGAAAAATTTGGAAAAGATTACGAAAACTTCCGTGCGTCAGCGCGTGTCGTGCAATCGCCGGGTGGCCCGAGCCGGCCGTCACGACGACGAAGGCCGGGTTCGGGCCGAGCCCGAACCCGGCCTTGCCGGAGATTGCACGACGCGCGCCGGCGCCTAGTCCTGCAGGAACGCGAACGCGTCGACGGAACGCGCCACGGCCTCCTGGATCGCCGACACCGACGGCCCCGCCCGCAGCACCTCGCGCGACACGCTCGGCACCACGGCACGCAGGCTGTCGCCCGCCAGCCGCCGGACGTCGTCGGCGGTGCCGCCCTGATGGCCCACACCGGGCATCAGGATCGGCCCGTGCAGGCCGCTCAGGTCGGGGGCCTGCGTGAGCGTGGCGCCCACGACGACACCGACCGAGCCCAGGACGTCCGCGCCGGCATTGCGGGCGGCGGCTTCGTCGACCATCACCTGACTGACCTTGCGGCCGTCCACGGCGGTCGAGAGCTGCACCTGCGCGCCCTCCGGATTGGACGTCGCCGCCAGCACGAACAGTCCACCGTCGTTGCGCTCGGCGAGCTCGAGCACGGGATCGAGCGACCCGAAGCCCAGGTACGGCGACACCGTCACTGCGTCGGACGCGAGCGGCGAGCCCTCCCCCAGCCACGCCTGGGCGTACGCGCTCATCGTGGAGCCGATGTCGCCACGCTTGGCGTCGGCCAGGACGAGCGTGCCGGCCTCCCGCAGGACCGTGATGGTGCGTTCGAGGACCGCGAAGCCACCGGAGCCGTACGCCTCGAAGAACGCGACCTGAGGCTTGACGAGGGCAACCCGGCCGACGAACGCCTCGACGCAGATCTCACTGAACTGCTCGAGGCCCTCGACGGTCTGCTGCAGGCCCCAGGCCTCCAGCAGCTCGGGGTGCGGGTCCACGCCGACGCACAGCGGGCCGTGATGGCCCAGTGCCGCGTGGACCCGCGCCCCGAAGGACGTGCCCGACGTCTGCTCCGACGTCACTGCTGCGAGTCCCGCAGACGCGAGTGCAGCTCCTGCAGCGACTGGACGCCGATGTCGCCGCGGATGGCGGCCTCGATGCCCTGCACGGCTGCGGACGCACCCTGCACGGTGGTGATGCACGGGATGTTCTTCGACACCGCGGCGCTGCGGATCTCGTAGCCGTCGACGCGCGGGCCGGAGTTGCCGTACGGAGTGTTGATCACCATGTCGACGTCGCCGGCCTTGATCTGCTCGACGATGGTCTGCGCACCCTCGGGCAGGTCCTCGCCGGACTGCTTGTGGACCTGCTCGCACGTGATGCCGTTGCGGCGCAGGACGTCGGCGGTGCCCTCGGTCGCGAGGATCCGGAAGCCGAGGTCGGCGAGACGCTTGACCGGGAAGATCAGCGAACGCTTGTCCTTGTTGGCGACCGAGACGAACACCGAGCCGCTGGTGGGCAGCGAGCCGTACGCGGCGGTCTGGCTCTTGGCGAACGCGGTACCGAAGTCCGCGTCGATGCCCATGACCTCGCCGGTGGACTTCATCTCGGGGCTCAGCAGCGTGTCGACGCCGGTGCCGTCGGCGCGACGGAACCGGTTGAACGGCAGCACCGCTTCCTTGACGGCGACCGGTGCGTCCATCGAGACCGTTCCACCGTCGCCCTCGGCGGGCAGCAGTCCCTGGGTGCGCAGTTCGGCGATCGACTCGCCGAGCATCACCCGGGCACACGCCTTCGCCAGCTGCACCGCGGTGGCCTTGGAGACGAACGGCACGGTCCGCGACGCGCGCGGGTTGGCCTCGAGGACGTACAGGATGTCGTCCTTGAGCGCGTACTGCACGTTGAGCAGGCCCTTGACGCCGATGCCCTTCGCGAGCGCCTCGGTGGAACGACGGACGTTCTCCAGGTCGGCGCGGCCGAGGGTGATCGGGGGCAGCGCGCACGCCGAGTCACCGGAGTGGATACCGGCCTCCTCGATGTGCTCCATGACGCCGCCGAGGTATACCTCGGTGCCGTCGCACAGGGCGTCGACGTCGATCTCCACCGCGTCCTCCAGGAAGCGGTCGACCAGCACCGGCCGGTCGTCGGAGATCTCGGTGGCGCGGGAGATGTAGCTCTCGAGCGCCTTCTCGTCGTACACGATCTCCATGCCGCGGCCGCCGAGGACGTACGACGGACGCACCAGCACCGGGTAGCCGATGCCGGACGCGATGTCGCGCGCACCCTCGAACGTGGTGGCGGTGCCGAACTTCGGAGCCGGCAGGCCGGCCTCGGTCAGCACGCGACCGAACTCGCCGCGGTCCTCCGCCAGGTCGATGGCCTCGGGGCTGGTACCCACGATCGGCACACCGGCCTCCTTGAGGCGCTTCGCCAGGCCCAGCGGGGTCTGGCCGCCGAGCTGGACGATGACGCCCGCGACGGTGCCGGACTCCGACTCGGCGCGGTAGACCTCGAGCACGTCCTCGAACGTGAGCGGCTCGAAGTACAGGCGGTCGGCGGTGTCGTAGTCCGTCGAGACGGTCTCCGGGTTGCAGTTGACCATGACGGTCTCGTAGCCGGCCTCGGACAGCGTCTGCGCGGCGTGCACACACGAGTAGTCGAACTCGATGCCCTGACCGATGCGGTTCGGGCCCGAGCCCAGGATCAGCACCTTGGGACGCTCGGTCTGCGGCGCGACCTCGGTCTCCGCCTCGGGATCGAGCTCGTACGTCGAGTAGTGGTACGGCGTCTTGGCCTCGAACTCGGCGGCGCAGGTGTCGACGGTCTTGTAGACCGGGCGCACCTTCAGCTCGTCGCGCAGCGCGCGGACCGCGTCCTCCGCGGCCTGGCCCTCACCGAACTCGGGGCGCAGTGCCGCGATCTGCCGATCCGACAGGCCGTGGTACTTGGCCTGACGCAGCAGCCGCTCGTCGAACTTCTCCGCAGCGCGGATCTGCTCGCCCAGCTCGTGGATCTGCTGCATCTGATCCAGGAACCACGGGTCGATCGCGGTCGCGTCGAACAGCTGCTCGATCGTGGCGCCCAGCGCGAACGCCTTCTCGATGCCGTACATGCGGCCGTCGTGCGGAACCTTCAGCTCCTCGAGCAGCGACTCCAAGTCCGTCGCCTCCACCTCGGGGCCCGTCCAGTAGCCGGCGCGCTTGGTCTCGAGCGAGCGCATGACCTTGCCGAACGCCTCGGTGAAGTTGCGGCCGATGGACATGGCCTCACCGACGGACTTCATCGTGGTGGTCAGCGTGCCGTCGGCGCCCGGGAACTTCTCGAACGCGAACCGCGGCGCCTTGACGACGACATAGTCGAGGGTCGGCTCGAAGCAGGCCGGGGTCTCGCCGGTGATGTCGTTGACGATCTCGTCGAGCGTGTAGCCGATGGCCAGCTTCGCGGCCATCTTCGCGATCGGGTAGCCGGTCGCCTTCGACGCCAGCGCCGACGAGCGGGACACGCGCGGGTTCATCTCGATGACGACGAGGCGACCGTCGGTCGGATCCATCGCGAACTGGATGTTGCAGCCGCCGGTGTCGACGCCGACCTCGCGCAGGATGTCGATCGAGAGGTCGCGCATCTTCTGGTACTCGCGGTCGGTGAGCGTCATGGCCGGGGCCACCGTCACCGAGTCGCCGGTGTGGACACCGACCGGGTCGACGTTCTCGATGGAGCAGATGATCACGACGTTGTCGCGACCGTCGCGCATCAGCTCGAGCTCGTACTCCTTCCAACCGAGGATGGACTCCTCGATCAGGACGTTCGCGGTGGGCGACGCGGCCAGGCCGCCGCCGGCGATGCGCTCGAGATCCGCCTCGTCGTACGCCATGCCGGAGCCCAGGCCGCCCATCGTGAACGACGGCCGCACGACGACGGGGTAACCGAGCTCGGCGACCGTGGCCTTGACCTCGTCCATCGTGTAGCAGACACGCGAGCGCGCGGACTCGCCGCCGACCTTCTCGACGATGTCCTTGAACTTCTGGCGATCCTCGCCGCGCTGGATGGCGTCGAAGTCGGCACCGATCAGCTCGACGTCGTACTTCTCCAGGATGCCCTGGTCGTGCAGCGCCACGGCGGTGTTGAGCGCGGTCTGGCCACCGAGCGTCGCCAGCACGGCGTCGATCTTGTGGCCCTTCTCCGCCTCCCGGGCGATGACCCTCTCGACGAACTCGGCCGTGATCGGCTCGACGTAAGTGGAGTCGGCGAACTCGGGGTCGGTCATGATCGTGGCCGGGTTGGAGTTCACCAGGGAGACGCGCAGGCCCTCCTCGCGGAGAACCCGGCAGGCCTGGGTGCCCGAGTAGTCGAACTCGCAGGCCTGTCCGATGACGATCGGCCCGGAGCCGATCACCAGGATGTGCTCGAGATCTGTACGACGTGGCATTACTTCTTGACTCCCTCGAGCAGGTTGGCGAAACGGTCGAACAGGTACGCGGCGTCGTGCGGGCCGGCCGCGGCCTCGGGGTGGTACTGCACCGAGAACGCGGAATCGTCGAGCAGGCGGACGCCCTCGACGGCGCCGTCGTTGGCGCATGTGTGGCTCACGACCGCGCGGCCGAACGGGGTGTCGAACTCCTGGCCTGCTTCACCCTCGAGCGCGAAGCCGTGGTTCTGCGCGGTGATCGCGATGCGTCCGGTCTCGTGCTCGACGACCGGGATGTTGATGCCGCGGTGGCCGAACTTCATCTTGTAGGTGTTCAGTCCCAGCGCGCGGCCCAGGATCTGGTTGCCGAAGCAGATGCCGAACAGCGGCAGCCCCTGGCCCAGGATCTCCTTGGTGAGGTGCACGGCACCGTCCGCGGTGGCCGGGTCGCCCGGGCCGTTGGACAGGAAGACGCCGTCGGCCTTGATGTCCAGGATGTCGTGCAGCGTCGCGGTGGACGGCAGCACGTGCACGCGCATGCCGCGCTCGGCGAACATGCGCGGCGTGTTGGTCTTGATGCCGAGGTCGATCGCCGCGACGGTGTAGCGGGCCTCGCCGCCGGCCGGCTCGACGATGTAGCCGTCCGGGGTCGACACCTCGCCGGCCAGGTCGGCGCCGAGCATCGTCGGCTGGCTCTTCACCCGATCCAGCAGGACATCCACGTCGGCGAGCGCGTCGCCCGAGAAGACGCCGGCGCGCATCGAACCGCGGGTGCGCAGGTGCCGAACCAGGGCGCGGGTGTCGATGCCGGCGATGCCGACGACGCCCTGGCGCTCGAGCTCGTCCTGCAGCGACCCGGTCGCCCGCCAGCTGGAGGTGCGGCGCGAGGGGTCGCGCACGACGTAGCCCGCGACCCAGATCTTCGACTCCGACGACTTACCGGTGGGGCCGACGGACTCGTTGTCCTCGTCGTTCCAGCCGGTGTTGCCGATCTGCGGTGCCGTCGACACCACGATCTGACGGTGGTAGCTGGGATCGGTAAGGGTCTCCTGATAGCCCGTCATGCCGGTGCTGAAGACCGCCTCGCCGAGGGTCTGCCCCACGGCACCGAACGTCGTTCCCCGGAAGACACGGCCGTCCTCGAGAACCAGGACCGCCGTATTGCTGTCAAAGCCGCTCATGCGTCTTCTCCGTTCTGCTCGACCTCACCAGAGCCCGCCGCATTCGCTGTGTCATCACTGTCTGTGTCGCGCACCCACTCGGGGTACACCGTCTTGTCGTCTCCGCGGAATCCCGTGTCGATCTCGGTGCCGGTGGGCAACTCCCACCGGATCACCAGGACTCCGTCCTTCGTCATCACTTTTCCGGCAAGGCCGCGCTCGGTGCGGATCGCCCGGATCGATCCCTCGGGAATCCAGATCGCCGACGCGCCGTCCCGCTCGAGCAGGATGCCGCCCGTCCAGCGGCTGAGCGCACCGGTCGCACGGAAGCCGATGTCGCCGACCGCGATGCGGTCCTGCCAGCTCGGGGCGATCGTGCTGCCCACGTACAGGCCGGTGCTCGGGGCGATCAACTGCTTGCCGAGGTCCGCGGGAACCTGCGGCAGCTCACCGATCCGGTCGGCCTGGCGCCTGGCCCGACCCTTCCAGCCGCGGTACATCAGGAAGATCGCCAGCGCCCAGACCGCGATGCAGCCGACCACCCACAGAATGCGCTCCATCAGTACACCTCTCCCAGTGGCCGGACCTTGCCGTCACGTGCGGTGACGCGGCCGCGCAGCACCGTGGCCGTCACCCTCGCGGGCAGCGTCATCGACTCGTACGGCGTGTTGTTCGCGACGCTGGCCAACTCCGGGCCGTGCACCGTCCACTCCGTGTCGGGGTCGACGAGCACCAGATTGGCCGGCTCGCCCACCTCGATCGGGCGACCCTGGTCGTCGAGTCCGACGATCTCGGCGGGCCGCTCGCTCATCACGCGGGCCACGCCGCGCCAGTCCAGCAGGCCCGGACGGACCATCGTGTCCACGACGATCGACAGTGCCGTCTCGAGCCCGAGCATGCCGGGGCGGGCCTGCGAGAACTCGCAGCACTTGTCCTGTTCGGCGTGCGGCGCGTGATCGGTGGCCACGCAGTCGATGATCCCCTCGGCCAGCCCACGGCGCAGCGCCGCGACATCGGAGGCCTCGCGCAGCGGCGGGTTGACCTTGTTGACCGCGTCGTACGTCTCGAGGCGCGAGTCGTCGAGCAGAAGGTGGTGCGGGGTGACCTCGGCGGTGATGGAGATGCCCTGACCGCGCGCCCACTTCACGAGCTCGACGGAGCCGGCGGTCGACGCGTGGCAGATGTGCACGCGGGCGCCGGCGTCACGGGCCAGGAGCGCGTCGCGGGCGACGATCGACTCCTCGGCGGCGCGCGGCCAACCGGTCAGTCCGAGTCGGGCCGCGGTGGGGCCCTCGTGTGCGACTGCACCCTCGGTCAGGCGCGGCTCTTCCGCGTGCTGCGCAATCAGGACGCCGAGCGACGCGGAGTACTCCAGCGCGCGGCGCATGATCAGCGGGTCCGCGACGCAGTGGCCGTCGTCGGAGAACAGCTTCACCCGGCCGACACCGGCCGCCATCGTTGCCATCTCGGCGAGCTGCTTGCCTTCGAGGCCGACCGTGACCGCACCGACCGGGTGCACGTCGACGAGCCCGACCTCCTGGCCGCGTCGCCACACGTGGTCGGTGATGACGGCGGAGTCGGCCACCGGGCTGGTGTTCGCCATCGCGAACACCGCGGTGTAACCGCCGAGGGCCGCCGCAGCCGAACCGGAGTCGATGGTCTCGGTGTCCTCGCGGCCCGGTTCACGCAGGTGCGTGTGCATGTCGACGAAGCCGGGCAGCAGGATCTGCCCCTGCCCGTCGATCACCTCGGTGTCGTCGCCGGCATTCAGTCCGGCACCGATTTCGAGGATCTGGCCGTCGCCCAGCAGCAGGTCGGTCGGATCGCCCTCGCCGTACACCAGAACGTTCTTGATCAACACGTTCCCGCTCGCGGACATCTGCGGCGCCACCTTCTCGTTTCTCGTCTTGTCGTTACTCGTTGTGTTCAGGTCGCTCACGCGACCTCTTCCGTTCCCACCAACAGCCGGAACAGCACTGCCATCCGGACGTGGACACCATTGGTGACCTGCTGCAGCACAGCCGTTTTCGGCGAATCCGCGACCGACGACGCGATCTCCATGCCGCGCAGCATCGGACCGGGGTGCAGCACCACCGCGTGGTCGGCGAGCAGGCCCAGGCGCTTC
This sequence comes from Rhodococcus sp. AG1013, assembly GCF_003350365.1. Taxonomy (NCBI): domain Bacteria; kingdom Bacillati; phylum Actinomycetota; class Actinomycetes; order Mycobacteriales; family Nocardiaceae; genus Rhodococcus; species Rhodococcus sp. AG1013. The sequence goes on along the minus strand of NZ_QQAT01000014.1, from coordinate 64,154 downwards.
TCGTTGAGGCCGTAGGTGATCGAGTACTCGCGCGGCGACGGGAAGAACCCGCCGTTCATCCGCTCGGCCTGCACCCGCAGCATCAGGACCGCGTCGAGTCCGGGCAGTTCGGCGTCGATCGAGTGCGACACCCGCACCGGCCACGTCTCGACCCCGGCCGGCAGCAGCGTGCGCGGCGCCACCAGGACCACCTCGGCACCGAGCATCGACAGCAGCAACGCGTTCGACCGCGCCACCCGGCTGTGCAGGATGTCGCCGACGATCGCGATCCGCCGACCCTCGATGCCGCCGAGCCGCTGACGCAGCGTCAGAGCATCGAGCAGGGCCTGCGTCGGATGCTCGTGGGTGCCGTCACCGGCATTGATGATCGACGGACCGCCGTCCTCGGCGGCACCGGTCCACGCCGCGATCTGATGCGCCGCACCCGAGGCCGGGTGCCGGACGATCAGCGCGTCGGCGCCGGCCGCGCGCAGCGTCATCGCGGTGTCGCGCAGCGACTCGCCCTTCGACACCGACGAGCTGGACGCGCTGACGTTGATCACGTCGGCGCTCATCCACTTGCCGGCCACCTCGAACGACACCCGCGTGCGGGTGGAGTTCTCGAAGAACACCGTCATCACGGTCCGCCCGCGCAGCGTCGGGAGCTTCTTGACCTCACGCCCGAGTAGCGCCTGCTCGAACCGTTCGGCCTCGTCGAGTAGCTCGGTCGCGGAATCCCGGTTCAGATCCGCGATGGAGAGCAGGTGCTTCACTTCTCGTTCTCCTCTGCGTGCCCGCTCGACAGCACCACACCGTCACGGCCGTCGTGCTCGGCAAGGAGCACGGCAACATCCTCGGTGCGTGCGGTGGGCACGTTCTTGCCTACGTAGTCGGCGCGCAACGGCAGCTCACGATGTCCGCGGTCGACCAGGACCGCCAACTGGACCGCACGCGGGCGGCCGAGGTCACGCAGCGCATCGAGCGCGGATCGGACCGTCCGGCCGGAGAACAGGACGTCGTCGACGAGCACGACGAGCGCGTTGTCGACACCGCCTTCCGGAACCGAGGTCCGCTCGAGCGGGCGGTGCGGCTTGGTCCGCAGATCGTCGCGGTAGAGCGTGATGTCGAGGGAGCCGACCGGCGGGCGGACACCCGCGAACTCCTCGATCTTGTCGGCGAGGCGTGCGGCGAGCGTGGTGCCTCGGGTGGGAATCCCGATCAGGACGACGCGAGGTGCGGAACCATCCGTGGCGTCGAGCGCGGTCTTCTCGATGATCTGATGCGCGATGCGGGCGATGGTCCTGCCGACGTCGGCCGGGGACAGCAGTTCGCGCGCGTTCGCGGGGGGAAGACCGGATGAGGGCCCTTCGGGCATACGCATAGAGCGACCTCCTTCTCCGCCTCTCTGGACGGATCGTTAAAGGATGTCTGACGCCGGTCAGCCTATCAGCGGCGACCACCGCGCCAGATTCCGGGTAGGCCGAGTCCTCGAAGTGTGCCGAACGCGCTGCCGCCCACCCCGAAATCGGGATGGGCGGCAGCTTGTCCACTTCAGGACTCGGAATCTTCACCGCCGGCAGGGCCGGCGGGGGTGTCAGCGTCGTCGGCGGTGTCCGCCTTCGCGCGCTGCGAGGTCGCCGCGGCCGCGGCCCGGACCTGCGGGGCCACCAGCACGACCTGACCCAGCACTCCGTTCACGAAGCTGGGCGAGTCGTCGGTGGACAGCTCCTTGGCGAGTTCGACAGCTTCGTCGACGGCGACGACGGGCGGGACGTCCGTCGCGTGGAACAGCTCCCACACGGCGATCCGCAGGATCGCCCGGTCGACCGCAGGCAGACGCTCGAGCGTCCAGTCCTGCAGATGCGACTCGATCACCTGATCGAGCCGGTCGAGGTTCTCCGCGACACCCTGCACCACCGTCACCGTGTACGGGGCCACCGGGGCAACGGAATCGTCGCGGGTCGCGAGCTGCGCCCGCTCCTCCGCGAGATCGACCGGGTCGACGTCACGCGCCTCGGCCTCGAACAGGAAATCGACGGCCCGCTTGCGGGCCTTGTGACGTGCTCCGAGTTTCTTATGCGTACCCGACACTCAGGAATTCACGCGCCCGAGGTAGTTGCCGTCACGCGAATCGACCTTGAGCTTGTCGCCGGTGTTGATGAACAGCGGGACCTGGATCTCGGCGCCGGTCTCGAGGGTCGCAGGCTTGGTGCCACCGGTCGAACGGTCACCCTGCAGGCCCGGATCGGTGTGCTTGACCTCGAGCTCGACCGTGACCGGGAGCTCGACGAACAGCGGGGCATCCTCGTGCGTCGCGACCTGGACCTGCATGTTCTCGAGCAGGAAGCGCGCGCCGTCGCCGACGGTGGCCTCGCCGATCGGGATCTGGTCGTAGGTGTCGCCATCCATGAAGATGTAGTCGCTACCGTCGTGGTACAGGTAGGTCATGTCGCGGCGGTCGACCGTAGCGGTCTCGACCTTGACACCCGCGTTGAAGGTCTTGTCGACGGTCTTGCCCGACAGGACGTTCTTCATCTTGGTGCGGACGAACGCAGGGCCCTTGCCCGGCTTGACGTGCTGGAACTCGATGATCTGCCAGAGCTGGCCCTCGATCTTCAGTACGAGCCCGTTCTTGAAATCACTGGTGTCTGCCACTTAGTTCGCGTCTCCTTCAGACGATTACGAGATCCTTGCTGGTGAGAGTGAGGAGTTCCGGCCCCTGCTCGCGAACGACGAGCGTGTCCTCGATCCTGACGCCACCGCGCCCGGAGAAGTACACACCCGGCTCGACGGTCACCACCGCACCGCAAAGCAGTGTACCGGTGCCGAGCTTGCCGATCCCGGGTGCTTCATGGATCTCCAGCCCCACGCCGTGGCCGAGTCCGTGCAGGAACAGGTCGCCGTATCCGGCGCTCTCGATCACCGACCGGGCCGCCGTGTCCACCGCGCCGACCTCGGCGCCGGGCGCGAGCGCTGCCCGACCCGCCGCCTGCGCCTCCCGAACCAGGTCGTAGAGGTCCCGCTGCCACCGCGAGACCTTCTCCAGCACGTACGTCCGGGTCATGTCGGAGTGGTAGCCGCCGATCTGCGCACCGAAGTCCAGTTTGAGGAGGTCGCCGGACCGCAGGACGGCGTCGGTGGGTCGATGGTGCGGGATCGCCGAGTTCGGGCCGGCGGCGACGATCGTCTCGAACGAGATTCCGTCGGCACCGTGGTCGAACATGAGCGACTCGAGTTCGCGACCCACCTCGCGTTCGGTCCGCCCCGGGCGCAGTCCCCCGCGCTCGATCAACGCCGCGAGGGCATCGTCGGCCGCCGCGCACGCCCGACGCAGCAGGTCGATCTCGCCCTCGTCCTTGACGGTTCGGAGTTGCTCCACCAGACGCGGGGCGCGGGTGAAACCGATCTCCGGTGCCGCCTCGACCCAAGCGGCGTGCTGGTCGAACGTCACGACGTGGCTCTCGAAGCCGAGCTTGCCGGCGCCCCAGGCGACGGCGAGCTCGAGCAGGCGCGGCGCGCTCGCGCGGGCGATCTCCGCCCGCAGGTCCGGCACCTGCTCGGCGACCTGCACCAGGTATCGACCGTCGGTGCAGATGACGGTCCGGTCCTCGGCACCCGACTCGTCGGCGGCGGTCACGAGCAACGCCGCATTCGAGCCGGTGAATCCGGTGAGGTAGCGGATGTTGAGCAGGTCCGTCACCAGCAGCGCGTCGAGGCTGTGCTCCCGCAGGAGAGCACGAAGTCGGCCGCGGCGCGCGGCGGTCGAAGCGGTCACCCGGTGGATCGACATGCCTCCGAAACTACCCTGCAACTACCCTGCGCCCACCCTCCTCCCCCAGCGCGACAGACGTGTCCGACGCCTCTTCGACCCGTTTGTGTGGGTTAGGACACAAGTGCCGAACCCTGCTGGTTACGCTGTGTCACATGAATGGGTGGGTCGTACGCGGTCTCGGTCTGGCATTGGTACACGTCGTGGTGCGCACTTTCCTGGGAGCCGCGGTGACGCAGTGGCCCCAGCAGGGCAGCATCCTGAGGTGGTTCTCGTTGATCCTCGTGATCCTCGCGGCGTTCCTGTGGGGCGCGCTCGACGGCATCCGCGACCGTCGCGCCAATCCCGACCCGGACGAGTCCGCGGATCTGACGATGATGTGGCTCAAGGCCGCCGCCGTCGCCGGCATCCTCGCGGGCGCCGCGGCCTGGATCCTCGGACTGATCTTCGACATCGCGATCACCAACGGCTCGCTGTTCTTCGAGGTCACCTCCGGCGCAGCCTTCACCATCCTGCTGATCTTCATCCCGGCGACGATCGGCGTCGCCCTCGGCCGGTTCCTCGTGGGACGCGATTCCGCGAAGGCACGGGCCGCCGGCGCAGTCGCGTATGCGGACGACGCCGATGTCGACGTCGAAGAGTCCGCCGCCGAGAACTACGCCGGCAGCGAGTGGTCGTACGAGCACGGCACCGAGACCGGCTACGGCTACACCGACAGCGCCGCGGGAGACGGGAGCGGCGAAGGCGCGGTGCCCGCCGACAACACCGACACCGAGGTGTTCGCGCCGGTCGACCCGGACGGCAAGCCCGGTGGGGCGCACCGGGCCGACACGTAGACCGCGCAACGAACTCGCACTGAGAGACGAACGGGCCGGGGCGGATGATCCGCCCCGGCCCGTTCTGTCGTGCCAGGCTTCCCGACTCGCGTCGAGGCGCAGCTGTGTCAGCCGCGCTCGGCCAGGAACCGCAGCGCCAACGCATAGCCGGCGACGCCCAAGCCGACGATCGACCCGGTAGCCACCGAACTCAGGTACGAGTGGTGACGGAACTGCTCCCGCGCATGGACGTTCGAGATGTGCAGTTCCACCAGGCCGGCGGTCAGCTCGGCGCACGCGTCGCGCAGCACCACCGAAGTGTGGGTGAGCCCGCCCGCGTTCAGGATCACCGGCTCGCGGGCGTCCGCCGCGTCGTGGATCCAGCCGAGCAGTTCGCCTTCGCTGTCGCTCTGCCGGACGACCACCTCGATACCGAGGTCGGTGGCGGCCTTCTCACAGAGTGCAACCAGGTCGTCGTGCGTGGTCGAGCCGTAGACCTCGGGCTGCCGCTTGCCGAGCCGACCCAGGTTGGGTCCGTTGATGACCTGCACCCTCACAGCAGTACCGCCCCGCCGCTCGGGCTCTCGTCGCGTGCGACAGCCGAGTAGGCGGCGGCGAGCAGCGACGGATCCGGCCCCTCGAGCCGACCCGGCTTGGCGAGTCCGTCGAGCACGACGAAGCGGAGCAGGCCGGCGCGGTTCTTCTTGTCGGTCTGCATACCCTCGAGAAGCTGCCCGAACGCGTCGCCGTCGTACGTCGTGGGAAGACCGACCAGCTGCAGGATCGAGCGGTGCCGGTCGGCGGTGGCGTCGTCGAGTCGTCCGGCCAGGCGGCCGAGCTCGGCGGCGAAGACGAGTCCCACCGACACGGCGGCACCGTGGCGCCAGCGGTACCGCTCGCGGCGCTCGATCGCGTGGCCGAGGGTGTGGCCGTAGTTGAGGATCTCGCGCAGGTTCGACTCGCGCAGGTCGGCGGCGACCACCTTCGCCTTGACCTCGACCGAGCGGCGGATCAGTTCGGGCAGCACGGTGCCCGTCGGGTCCAGCGCGGCGGCGGGGTCGGCCTCGATGAGGTCGAGGATCACCGGGTCGGCGATGAATCCGGTCTTGATGACCTCCGCCATGCCCGCGACGATCTCGTTGTGCGGCACCGTCTCGAGCGTCGCCAGGTCGATCAGGACCGCCGACGGCTCGTGGAACGCACCGACCAGGTTCTTGCCGGCCTCCGTGTTGATCCCGGTCTTGCCGCCCACTGCGGCGTCGACCATGGCCAAAAGCGTCGTCGGGACGTGCACGATCCGCACGCCGCGCATCCACGTCGCGGCGACGAAGCCCGCGAGGTCGGTAGCGGCGCCGCCGCCGAGGCTGACGACCGCATCGCTGCGCGTCAGTCCGATTCGACCGAGCACCTCCCAGCAGAAGCCCGCGACCGCGAGGTCCTTGCCGTCCTCGGCGTCGGGGATCTCGACACGGTGGGCGTCGATTCCCTTCTCCGCCAAGGCTGCGCGCACGGCCTCCGCGGTCTCCGCGAGCGGCGGCTGGTGGAAGATGGCCACCGTGCGGGTGCCCTCGAGTTCCTCGACGAGCTCGCCGAGCAGACCTCGCCCGATGATCACGGGGTAGGGATCGGCCGTGGCGACCTCGACGCGTACCGGTTCGGTCACTTCTCTACTGCTCCGCTTCTGTGTCGTCTCTTGCCGGGTCGCCTGCGGCGGCCCCGTCGGTCAACTTGGTCACCAGCTGCTGGACGACCCGGCTGGGACTCCGGCTGTCGGTGCGTACCCGAATGGTCGCCACCTGCCGGTACAGCGGGCGGCGGCGACGCATCAGGGCGTGGTACTTGGCCTTGGGGTCGGCGCCGGCCAGCAGCGGTCGCCCCGTGTTCGCTCCGGTTCGCTTGAGCCCCTCGGCGACACTGATCTCCAGGTACACCACGGTATGCCCCGCCAACCGGGAACGGGTGCGTTCGGACAGGATCGCGCCGCCGCCCAGAGACAGGATCCCGTCGTGCGACTCGAGGGCCTCCCCGACCACCCGCTCCTCGATCTCCCGGAAGAAGGGCTCCCCATCCGTCTCGAAGATCTCCGGGATGGTGCGCCCGGTCTCGCGCTCGATCTCGGTGTCGGTGTCGAGCAACTCCAGATCGAGTGCCTGCGCGAGACGTCGGCCGATGGTCGACTTTCCCGCGCCCGGCGGCCCGATCAGGACGGCGCGCGGCGTCATCGCATCACCGCGACAGACGGGCCGCAATGCCGTCGACGTAACGCTGGTAGTTCGAGCGGGTCTCCGCGAGGGAGTCGCCACCGAACTTGTCGAGCGCGGCCTGGGCCACCACGAGCGCAACCATCGCCTCGGCCACGACACCGGCGGCCGGAACCGCGCACACATCCGAACGCTGGTGGATCGCCACGGCCTCCTCGCCGGTCGACATGTCGACCGTGGACAGCGCGCGCGGGACCGTCGAGATCGGCTTCATCGCGGCGCGCACACGCAGCGCCTCACCGTTGGTCATGCCGCCCTCGAGGCCGCCGGCGCGGTTGGTCGAACGCAGGACGCCGTCGGGGCCGGGACGCATCTCGTCGTGCGCGGCGCTGCCGCGGCGGCGTGCGGTCTCGAAGCCGTCACCGACCTCGACGCCCTTGATCGCCTGGATGCCCATCAGGGCGGCGGCGAGCTTGGAGTCGAGCCGGTCCGCGCCGCTGATGAACGAGCCGAGGCCGACCGGCAGACCGTGGACGATCACCTCGACGACACCGCCGAGGGTGTCGCCGTCCTTCTTGGCGGCCTCGATCTCGGCGATCATCGACTCTTCCGCGGCCTTGTCGCAGGCACGCACGGGGCTGGCATCGATGGCGTCGAGCGCGTCGGCGGCGGGACCGGGGCCGACGTAGGGGTCGGAGGCGCCGATCGAGATGACGTGCGAGACGACCTCGACGCCGAACAGCTGGCGCAGGAACTGACGGGCCACGGTTCCGGCCGCGACGCGGGCCGCGGTCTCACGGGCGCTGGCGCGCTCGAGGACGGGGCGGGCGTCGTCGAAGCCGTACTTGAGCATGCCCGAGTAGTCGGCGTGGCCGGGGCGCGGACGGGTCAGCGGCGCGTTGCGGGCCTGACCGGCGAGCTCCGCCTCGTCCACCGGGTCGGCGGACATGATCGTCTCCCACTTGGGCCACTCGGTGTTGCCCACCTCGACCGCGATCGGACCGCCGAGGGTGCGACCGTGCCGCACGCCACCGATGATCGTGACCTTGTCGGCCTCGAACTTCATGCGGGCACCGCGGCCGTAGCCGAGGCGACGGCGCGCAAGCTGCGCCGCGATGTCGTCGGACGTCACCTCGACGCCGGCAACCATCCCCTCGAGCATGGCAACGAGGGCGGGACCATGGGACTCTCCAGCAGTTATCCAGCGCAACACATCCAGCATCTTTCCACGAGCACGGCGTCCGGTACGACAGCGGGCCGTCCGCCGCTCCCGTCACACCGGCCACATCGCCAACGCGGTCGCCGCGCACATCGACGGACCGTGGGCGATCATCCCATCCGCTCTCCCCCGCAACACGCCCACCACGGCGGTGAGGACTGGCGCGAGGGCGGCGGCCGCGAGCCACGTCTGGGCCCCGCCGAGGCCCGCCGCGGCGCCCAGACCGAGCGCCAGTTTGACGTCGCCCGCACCCATGGCCGCGGGCGCCGTCAGGTGCACGAGCAGGTACAGCCCCGACAGCATCAGGCCGCCGACGACCGCCGTCCGCCACTGCCCCGTGGCGGTCGCGAAGCCCACGATCGCCACCGCGCCCGGAAGGGTCAGGACGTTGGGGAGACGGCGCACCCGCAGGTCGACGACACCGGCCGCGATCGTCCACCACACGAACAGCAGCGCCGGTGCGAGGGTGGGCACGAGCCCGTTCCGCACCGCGACCGCCGCGAACCCGAGTGCACACACGACCTCGCACCATCCGGCGGGCACCGGCGACTCGCGCGCGAGCCGTGCCACGACGCGCCTGGTTCCGGCCCCGGCGGCGACACCCGCCGCAACGCCCACCACACCGATCCACCACATGCCGAGAGCATGCGGTGCGGCCAGGACGCCCGGCCCCGGGAATCGGCGGCCGCGAACAGATCTGTGGATGCGTGTGCGGCTGTGGAGAACCGCGGACCGGGTCCGGGCTCAGCGCGGCAGTGCCGCCGCCATCGCCTCTCGCGGTGCGGGCATGCCGGTGAACTGCTCGACCTGCCCGTACGCCTGGTTGAGCAGCATCGCCAGACCACCGACGACGGTTCCGCCGGTGCGCTCGACCGCGTCCGCCAGCGGGGTGGGCCACGGATCGTAGATCGCGTCGAGCACGAACGGGGCCCGACCGATCGCGTCGGCGAACGGCGCGGCGGCCCCCGCGGGAACGGTGCTCACCAGTGCAGCCGACGCGGTGCAGACGTCGGCCAGTCGCCCGTCGTCGAACGTCAGGTGCCGCACGGACAGCCCCACCGCCTCCGCGCACTCGAGCGTGGGCCGAGCGCGGTCGGCATCACGCGCGACGACCGTCACCGATGCCACGCCCATGTCGGCGAGCGCGACGAGAGCCGGGCGGGCGGTTCCGCCGGCGCCGACCACGACGGCCGCGGCACCGGCGAGGTCCCCGATCCCGCCCTCGACGAGGGCGCCGCGGACACCGTCGACGTCGGTGCAGTCGGCGCGCCAGCCGCCGTCGATGCGGACGAGGGTGTTCGCCGAGCCGATCGTGACCGCCCGCTCGGTGCGTTCGGTCGCGAACTCGAGGGCCGCGACCTTGCCGGGCATCGTCACCGACAGTCCCACCCATTCGGGGCCGAGGCCCGCGACGAGACCGGGCAACTGCTCACCGGTGCATTCGATGCGCTCGTACGTCCAGTCCGTCAGCCCGAGCGCGCGATACGCCGCCAGGTGCAGATCCGGGGACTTCGAGTGCGAGATCGGACTGCCGAGAACGGCGGCCTTACGCGCGGCCACTGCGATCACCTTCCACTGTCGAGGATGCCACTCTGCTGCGCCAACCCGATGTTCGCGAGGTGCTCGTCGTAACTCCGGGTGAACAGCGTGGTGCCCTTCTTGTCGATCGTCACGAAGTACAGATAGTCACCGGGAGCCGGATTCTCCACCGCGCGAAGAGCATTGATGCTCGGCGACGAAATCGGCGTGGCCGGCAACCCCGGGCTGGCGTAGGTGTTCCACGGCGTGACGCGGGCGCGATCGGCGTCGGTCGTGGCGACCTCCGTCGCGTCGAGCGAGTAGTTCACCGTCGAGTCGAACTGCAGCGGCTGGTTCACCGCGAGCCGGTTGACCACGACGCGGGCGACCTTGTCGAAGTCCGCGGGCAGCGCCTCGCGTTCGACGAGCGACGCCACGATCAGCATCTGGTACGGGTCGAGGCCGACGTTGCCACCGGCCGTCTTGATACCGGTGGACTCATAGCTCTCTGCACTCGAACTGACCAGGTGCTCGAGAATCGCGACGGGCGACTCGGTGGGATCGAAGTCCCAGCTGCCGGCGGCGATCAGCCCCTCGAGCTGGCGGTCGCGGTCCGGGACGTTCGCCACCTGCTTACGCGCCCAGTCCGGGACGCCCAGGGCGGCCAGATCCGAGCTCGCGCCGGCGGTGTTGAGGTCGTCGTAGCTGATGCACTTACGTGCCTCGGTCGGGCCGACACAGCTGGCCTCCGAGATCAGCGTGTAGATGCCCTTCTTGATCGCACCGGTCTGCACGTCGCGGGTGTCGTGGAGTTGACGGCCCTCCGAGATCACCGTCTGACCGACGCGCGCGGACGGCGACACGAGCGCGGACACCGCGTCGGCGCCCGAGATCTTCGTGGCGACCGCATAGAAGCCCGGTTGCAGGGAGTTCATGGCGTCGTTGCGCAGCGCTGCCCGGTAGAACGCGGACTCGCTCGCGACCACGTCCTTGTCTGCCATCGAGTTCGCGATCTCGTCGGCGGTATCGCCCGCGTGGACCTGCACCACCACCTCGGGCCCGGCGGGCCCGGCGTAATCGGCGAAGTCGCTGCCGCTCAGCTTGCCGTAGACGGCGACGGCAGCGGCGCCCATGCCGCCCAGCAGCACCGCTCCGGCGAGGACGCCGATGACCCGGCCCCGACGCTTGCGCCGCGCGGCCGCACGCTCCCGCCGGACCTCACCGCGGCTCAACGGTTGCGCGCCGACCGCGGTCGGCAGTGCCCGTCGGGTGGAGTCGTCGTACGTGTAGTGGTCGAACTCCGGTTCGTAACCGTAGTCCTGACCGGTGGGGTAACCGTGCTGTGCCTGGTAGCCGTCGTGGTCGTCGCCGTAGACGCCTGCGGTGTCGTAACCGGGGTCCGAGTAGTAGCCCTGCCCGGGATCGTCCTCGTACCCGTCGTTGTAGCGGTGATCGTCGTAGCCGGGAGCCGACTCGAACTCGGGACGCCCCGGCTGCCGATGATCGTTCACAGGCCGTCCTCCGTGGGTCGGCCGCTACCGTCCGAGTCCGTTACGTTCACCGCTCTGCTCCGCTCGTCCAACCATCCCTGCAAGATCGCCACAGCGGCGGCCTGATCGATCATCGGCCGCTGTCCCTTCGCACTGACGCCGCTCTCGCGGAGTGCACGCGACGCCGTGACCGTCGTCAGCCGCTCGTCGGCCATCCGCACCGGAATCGGATCGATGCGGCGGCGCACCCTCTGCGCGAACGCGGACGCGAGGCCCGCGGCCTTCCCGCGTTCCCCGCGCAGAGTCTGCGGCAGACCGACGATAACCTCGACGGCCTCGTACTCCTCGACAAGCTCGACAATCCGCCGGATATCCGGCGCGTCGGGCCCCTTCTCCTTCGAGCGGGGGACGGTCTCGACCGGCGTCGCGAGAATGCAGTCGGGGTCGCACGAGGCCACCCCGATCCGCACGCTTCCGACGTCGATGCCGATCCGACGGCCGCGCCCGGGATCGTCGACTCCGGGCCGATCAGGCCCCGGCTGTGCGGGACGGTCGGGACCCGGCTGTGCGGGACGGTCGGGACCCGGCTGTGCGGGACGGTCGGGACCCGACGGGGCCGGGGGCACCGCTAGGAGTTCCCGGCCAGCTCGGCGACCCGACCCCGGACACCCTCGAGTGCTGCGGGGATACCGGAGACGTCGGAGCCGGCGCCCTGGGCCATGTCGGCCTTGCCGCCGCCGCGGCCGCCGATCTGGGGTCCGAAGCTCGCGACGAGGTCGCCGGCCTTGATGCCCAGGTTCTGCGCCGCCTTGGTGGTGGCCACGACGAACGGGACCTTGCCGTCGGCGCTGCCGAGCAGCACCACGACCGCGGGCTGGGTGCCGAAGCGGCCCCGGACGTCGGTGACGAGGCTGCGCAGGTCGTTACCGGCGACACCCTCGGGCGCCTGCTCGGCGACGAGCAGCACCTCACCGAAGCGGTGGGCCTTGTCGACGAAGGTTCCGGCGGACGCCAGGACCGCGGCGGCCTTGGTGGCCTCGAGTTCCTTCTCGGCCGCGCGCAGACGCTCGACGATCGCCTCGACACGGGCCGGGACCTCGTCCGACGGCACCTTCAGCGACGACGCCACACCGGCGAGCAGCGCCCGCTCCTTGGCCAGGTAGCGGTACGAGTCGAGTCCGACGAACGCCTCGACGCGACGCACACCGGAACCGACCGACGACTCACCGAGGAGCGTCACCGGGCCGATCTGCGCGGAGTGCTGGACGTGCGTGCCGCCGCACAGCTCCATCGAGAACGGTCCACCGATCTCGACGACGCGGACCTCGTCTCCGTAGTTCTCGCCGAACAGCGCCATCGCGCCCATCTGCTTCGCGCGGTCGAGATCGGTGACGAACGTGTTCACCGGGTGGTTCGCGGCGACGGCCTCGTTGGTGACGACCTCGATCTCCTGCTTCTGCGACTCCGACAGCTGGCCCTGCCAGTTGAAGTCGAAGCGCAGGTAGCCCGGCTTGTTGAGCGAGCCGGCCTGAACGGCGTTGGGGCCCAGCACCTGTCGCAGTGCCGCGTGCACCATGTGGGTGCCGGAGTGGCCCTGCGTAGCGCCCTTGCGCCACTCCGGGTCGACCTGCGCGAGGACGACGTCGCCCTCGGTGATCTGCCCCTCCTTGACGGTGACCTTGTGGACCCACACCTTCTTGGCGATCTTCTGCACGTCGTTCACCTGCACGCGCAGGCCCGCCGCCGAGATCGAGCCGATGTCGGCGATCTGGCCGCCGGCCTCGGCGTACAGCGGGCTGCGGTCGAGAATGACCTCGACGTCCTGACCGGCCGTCGCGGTGGGCACGCGAACACCGTTGGAGATGAGCGCGAGCACGTGCGCTTCGGAGACCAGCTCGTTGAAGCCTGTGAACTCGGTGGGGCCGCGGTCGACGAGCTCCTTGTAGACCGACAGGTCGGCGTGGGCGTGCTTGCGCGCCTGCGCATCCTCCTTGGCGCGCTTGCGCTGCTCGGCCATGAGGGAGCGGAAGCCGTCCTCGTCCACGTTCAGGCCGGCCTCGGCCGCCATCTCGAGGGTCAGGTCGATCGGGAAGCCGTAGGTGTCGTGCAGGACGAACGCCTCGTTGCCGCCGAAGACCGTCTTGCCGGCCGCCTTGACCTGGTCGGCCTCCGCCTCGAACATCTTCGAGCCGGCCGCGATCGTGCGCAGGAACGCGGTCTCCTCACCGACCGCGACACCCACGATGCGGTCGAAGTCGGTGGCGAGCTCCGGGTACGACGGCGACATCGTGTCGCGCACGACGGTGACGAACTCGCGCATGCTCGGCTTCTCGGCGCCGAGCAGCTTCGCCGAGCGGATGATGCGGCGCAGCAGACGACGCAGCACGTAGCCGCGACCCTCGTTGCCGGGGTTGACGCCGTCGGCGATCAGCATGACGGCGGTGCGTGCGTGGTCGGCGATGACTCTGAAACGAATGTCTGCAGCAGATCCGTCCGGGCCCTCGGCGCCGTACGTGCGGCCGGAGAGCTCCTCGGCCTTGGTGATCACGGGGCGGACGAGGTCCGTCTCGTAGACGTTGTCGACGCCCTGCAGCAGGAACGCGACGCGCTCGACACCCATACCGGTGTCGATGTTCTGCTTCGGCAGCGGGCCGAGGATCTCGAAGCTGTCCTTGCCGGTGCCCTCGCCGCGCTCGTTCTGCATGAACACGAGGTTCCAGATTTCGAGGTACCGGTCCTCGTCGGCCTCGGGGCCACCCTCGGCGCCGTACTCGGGGCCGCGGTCGTAGTAGATCTCCGAGCACGGTCCGCACGGGCCGGGGATGCCCATCGACCAGTAGTTGTCGGCCATGCCGCGGCGCTGGATGCGCTCGTCGGGGATGCCGGCCTCTTCCATCCAGATGTCGCGGGCCTCGTCGTCGTCGAGGTAGACGGTCACCCACAGCCGCTCGGGGTCGAAGCCGTAGCCGCCGTCCGAGGTGCTGTTCGTCAGCAGCGCCCACGCGTGCTTGATAGCACCGCGCTTGAAATAGTCGCCGAAGCTGAAGTTGCCCGCCATCTGGAAGAACGTGTTGTGGCGCGTGGTGATGCCGACGTTCTCGATGTCACCGGTGCGCACGCACTTCTGCACGCTGGTCGCGGTGTCGTAGGGCGGCGTCTGCTGGCCCAGGAAGAACGGCTTGAACTGCACCATGCCGGCGTTGACGAACAGCAGGTTCGGGTCGTCGAGAATCAGCGAGGCGCTGGGCACCTCGGTGTGGCCCGCCTTGACGAAATGGTCGAGGAAGCGCCTACGGATCTCGTGGGTCTGCACCTGTGTTCGTCCTAACGTATGTCCGTCGAAATTCACTGTGTCCGGCCGCCGATAACGCCTCCGAGACGCGAAACGACCATTGGCAAGCTTAACGCCCCCGCACCAATCGTTTATTCGGCGCACGTGATGCCCCGCTGGTTCCCGGCGTCACCGTGACGAGCCCCACGCGACCGGACGACGTTCTCGCCGACGGCGCAACAGGTCTCAGCGGCCGCGCACGATCCGGCGGAGCTTGCCCACCCGTCCGGCGATCTCCCGCTCGGCGCCGTGGGTGGTGGGCTCGTAGTAGTCGACACCGACCAGTTCGTCCGGCGGGTACTGCTGAGGCAGGACGCCGTCCTGGTGGTCGTGCGGGTACTTGTATCCGACGGCGTTGCCGAGCTGCGCCGCGCCCGCGTAGTGGCCGTCCCGCAAGTGCGGCGGGACCAGGCCCGACTTGCCGGCCGCGACGTCGGCCATCGCGGCACCCAGCGCGGCGATGACGGCACCGGACTTGGGTGCGGTCGCGAGGTGGATCGTGGCCTGCGCGAGGGCGAGCCGCGCCTCGGGCATGCCGATCAGCTGCACGGCCTGAGCCGCGGCGGTCGCGGTCTGCAGCGCGGTCGGGTCGGCCATGCCGATGTCCTCGCTGGCGTGCACGACGAGGCGGCGGGCGATGAACCGCGGGTCCTCCCCCGCCGTGATCATCCGGGCGAGGTAGTGCAGCGCGGCGTCGACATCCGAGCCGCGAATCGACTTGATGAACGCGCTGATCACGTCGTAATGCTGGTCACCGTCACGGTCGTAGCGGACGGCGGCCTTGTCGACGCTGGACTCGACCGTCTCGAGGTCGACGACCGCGGGGCGTTCGTCGGTGCGGTCGAGCGCGGTACCGGCGGCGGCCTCGAGCGCGGTCAGCGCCCGCCGCGCGTCGCCTGCGGCCAGCCGGACGAGATGCTCGAGCGCGTCGTCGGTGAGGTCGACGGACCCGCCGAGGCCGCGCTCGTCCTCGCGGGCGCGCTCGATGACGCTGCGGATGTCGTCCGCGGTCAGCGACTGGAGTTGCAGCACGAGCGACCGCGACAGCAGCGGCGACACCACCGAGAACGACGGGTTCTCAGTGGTCGCGGCAACCAGGAGCACGATCCGGTTCTCCACGGCCGCCAACAGCGCGTCCTGCTGGGTCTTGGAGAAGCGGTGGACCTCGTCGATGAACAGCACCGTCTGCTCGCCTTGAAGGAGGCGGCGGCGGGCCAGTTCGATGACGCCGCGCACCTCCTTGACCCCGGCGGACAGCGCGGACAGCGCCTCGAATTTCCGGCCCGTCGCACCCGAGATCAGCGATGCGAGCGTGGTCTTGCCGGTTCCCGGCGGCCCGTAGAGCAGTACCGACGATGCACCGGAGCCCTCCACGAGACGCCGTAGCGGCGCCCCGGGACCCAACAGGTGCTGCTGACCGACCACCTCCGACAGCGCGGCCGGACGCATCCGCACCGCAAGCGGCGCCCCCGGACTCGGCGATGCGGCCTGCCGTGGCACCGACGTCAGCGGCTGCGACTCCGAGTCGGGCTCGGCCGCGGGAGCCTCGAACAGACCCGCCCCGTCGCCCGCGGTGTCGATGTCGCCGAAGAAATCAGTCACGCCCCGACGCTACTAGCCGCCACCGACGGCGGGCGACGCCGCTCGCGTCGCGGTCAGCGCCCGAACAGCGACTTGAAGAACCCCGGCTTGGCCGGCTGCTCACACTTGCACCGTTCGGCGGCCGGCACCGTGCGCATGACGCTGTCGACGTGCTGGCCACAGCCTCCCCAGGTGGTCTTGTTGCAGGTCCGACAGGTAACGGGGTAGCACACGATGAATCTCCTCGAGCGTGGGTTGCAGGTGGCACCCACAATACCCCCAGGGGTATCTACTTCAATGTGCCGATCCCCACACTCGACCAGATCGGTCAGCGGTCCACCCGCACCCCGGCCAGCCATCCGGTCAGCAGCGGCAGCACGACGTCCGCACCCATCGCGCTCATGTGATCCCGGCCGGGCATCACCTCCACCACCCAACCGCGGGCTTCGAGGTCCGCGCGACATTTCAGCAGCGGCTCGGCCACCTTCACCGTGACGTCACCCCAGCCGGGCCCGTAGGCGATCTCGTCGGCCGCACCGGCGAAGCACAGCCGCGGAACCGTCGGTACTGCCCCGGGCGCGGTGTCGTCGAATGCCCGCAGTGCCTCGTACAGCGTCACGAACTGCCTGGTCTGCGCCTCGGTACTGGTGACCGCGACGGCGTCCCAGTCCCCGGCCTCGACCGATGCGTGGGTCGCAGACGGCGCGGCCGCACGGGTGACAGCGAGCATCTCCAGGTACGGGGCAGGGTGCGCCATCCGGTGTCCCTCGTAGTCGGCGGCGATCACCGCGAACGAGTACCGGAATCCGGGTGCCGTCGTGAAGCACCGCCTCATCGTGCCGTTGCCCCATCTCCAGCACTCCTTACGACGTATAGTGCAATGGACCAGGAACTATACAATGTAAGGAACGGAAATGGGTCCTATCACCGGGCGCGGGGATGCGGCCCGCACACTGTCCCTGCTCTGGGAATCCCCCACCGCCGGATCCGACGCCGGCTCGGGACTCACGCTCGACTCGATCGTCGCGGCGGCTACCGCCATCGCCGATGAACGCGGCGACGCGTCCGTCCCCCTGCGCGCGATCGGCGATCGCCTCGGGTGCACCGCGATGGCGCTCTACACGTACGTCGGCGGGAAGGCCGAGTTGCTCGACCTCATGTACGACCGGGCCTACGCCGGCTTCGCGGCGACCCGACCGATATCGGTGACGGAGTGGGCCGAGCATCTACTCGAGCTGTACGTCGAGCACCCCTGGATGCTCGACCTCGCGCACGCCCGACCGGTGCTGGGCCCACACCAGCAGGACGCGTTCGAGTCGCTTCTCGGAACCCTGCTGCCGATCGGACTCCACCACGCCGACGTGGCCGCGATCGCGTCGTCCGCGTTCTCGCTCGCGGCGGCCGCCGCCCGCACCGTCGTCGACGCCCGCCGGGCACCGTCGGTGACCGGCGAGGGCGACGAGCAGTGGTGGGCCGACAGGATGGACGCGCTGGCCGCGGCGGCCCCTGACTTCGCCGACCGTTACCCACTGTCCAGCAGATTGATGGGCGGGGACGAGTCGGCCGTTCCTCCCCCGGGCGACGACGCCCCGATCATGGAACGTGCGGCGCGCGCAAACCTGCGCCGCGCACTCGAGTTGCTGCTTGCGGGCGCCGCCGGGTCCGACCGGGACTGAGTCGGATCAGCCGAGGCGTTCGCGCAGGCGCTCCAGCACCTGCGACGCGTGCTCGGCGACGGCGTCGTGTCCCGACCGCTCCGCGAATCGGGCCAGGCCCTCCCACCGCGCCGCGAGCGCCTCGTTCCGGGGCGCCGACAGATGGTGCTCCCGCACTGCGGCGATCCGCGTGTAGTCCTCGGGCAGGAACAGGAACGTGCTGAGCCACACCCACACGAGCTGCGCGTCGATCACCCGTTCGGTGAGGAATTCGTCGTCCGCCAGCACCGGCCACATCCCGACGACCTCGGCCCGCCACGCCTCGGTCATCGCACTCGCCCGCTCGTACGACAGGTCGATGCTGCACAGGCACGCCGGGAACGACACCAGCGCGTACGCGAGGTCCAGCGTCGCGTCCCGGAAGCCACCCCACTCGTAGTCCAGGAACCGGACACCCTCGTCGTTGACGATGATGTTGTCCGGGCACAGATCGGACGGGCTGAAGGCGCGGAACCGACCGCCACCGAAGAGCCTGCCGGCGCGTGCCGCGATCGCGAGCACCTCCGGTGACACCTCGACGTCGAGGTGCTCGGCGAGTAGTCCCGGCACAACCTCGAGCGAGGCCGCCGCCTGCTCGGCGACCACATCGCCGCAGTGCGCCACCTCCGCACGACGCAGCAGGGCGGTGAAGTCCTCCTCGCGCCCGACGGTCGCAGCATGCATCCGCCCGAGCGCCTGAGCCATCGCCATCAGCGAGTTCGTGACGGTGTCCGGATCGGCATTCTTGAGCAGCGCCGCGAACGGAGTGGAGTCGCCGAGGTCACCCAGGACGAGCAACCGGGTCTCGAAGTCGTACGCCAGTAGTTCGGCGCCCGGACGGCTCTCGGTCGCGAGCGCGGTCGCGAACTGGTAGGAGACCGCCTCGCGGAGGAAGGCGACGTCGACCGTGGCGGTGTCCGCCATGCCCTCGAACTCGATGCGTCGCGGATCGGCCTTGCGTGACGTCTCGCGAACCTGCTTGATCACCAACGTCCGTGGCAGCGAGAACGGGTTCTCGGCGACCCGGACGCGGAGGACGACGGTGCGGCCGCTCCCCCCGAGATCGACGGGGTCGACGAGTCGGACCGGTGCCCCGGTCCGACGAGTGAGCAACTTCTCGGCTGCGGCAACTACCTCGGAGAGGGGTTCCGCCAATATTGCGGTCATCGATCACCAACCTACCCGGCGCGGCCCCTCACGGCCCGACATTCATCGCCCGCCCCGCCATCCGGATCTCATCGACCTGGGGGAATACAGGGTTGCAGGTCGGTTACGGCCGTTTTCGGCGCGTCGGCTGAGCACGGTTCGACGACGGAGCCCCGCGCCACGGCGATGTGCGTGGCGCGGGGCTGCGACGAACTGCGTGGCTACTTGCCTTCTGCGCCGACCGGCTCCGGCTTGACGTCGATGCCGGACTCCTTGCGCTGCAGCTCGGTGATCGCCGCCGGCGCGTCGGTGAGCGGATCGACGCCGCCACCGGACTTCGGGAACGCGATGACCTCGCGGATCGAGTCCACGCCCGCGAGCAGGGCCGTGATGCGGTCCCAGCCGAAGGCGATGCCGCCGTGCGGCGGGGCGCCGAACGCGAAGGCGTCGAGCAGGAAGCCGAACTTCTCCTCGGCTTCCTCGTGCGAGATGCCCATCACCTTGAAGACGCGTTCCTGGATGTCCTTGCGGTGGATGCGGATGCTGCCGCCACCGATTTCGTTGCCGTTGCAGACGATGTCGTAGGCGTAGGCCAGCGCCGAACCCGGATCGGTGTCGAAGGTGTCGATCGACTCCGGCTTGGGCGAGGTGAACGCGTGATGCACCGCGGTCCAGGCGCTGTAGCCCAGGGCCACGTCGCCGCTGGCGGTCGCGTCGGCGGTGGGCTCGAACATCGGCGCGTCCATGATCCACACGAACGCCCAGGCATCCGGGTCGATCAGGTTCTGCTTGCGCGCGATCTCGCCGCGGGCCGCGCCGAGCAGCGCGCGCGAGGACTTGGTCGCACCCGCACCGAAGAAGATGCAGTCGCCGGGCTTGGCGCCGACGTGCGCGGCGAGACCCGCGCGCTCGGTGTCGGTCAGGTTCTTCGCGACCGGACCGGTCAGTGCGCCGTCCTCGCCGACCAGCACGTAGGCGAGACCCGGCGCGCCGCGCTGCTTGGCCCAGTCCTGCCAGCGGTCGAGCTCGCGGCGCGGCTGGGCGGCCCCGCCCGGCATGACCACCGCGCCGACGTACTCGGCCTGGAAGACGCGGAACGTGGTGTCCTTGAAGAACTCCTTGCACTCCACGAGTTCGACGCCGAACCGCAGGTCGGGCTTGTCGGAGCCGAAACGGCGCATGGCCTCGGCGTAGGTCATCCGGGCGATCGGCGTGGTGATCTCGTGACCGATGAGCTTCCAGACGGCGTGCAGGATCTCCTCGGCCAGCAGGATGACGTCCTCCTGGGTCACGAAGCTCATCTCGATGTCGAGCTGCGTGAACTCGGGCTGACGGTCCGCACGGAAGTCCTCGTCGCGGTAGCAGCGGGCGATCTGGTAGTACCGCTCGATGCCGCCGACCATGAGCAGCTGCTTGAACAGCTGGGGGCTCTGCGGAAGCGCGTAGAAGTTGCCGGGCTGCAGGCGCGCGGGCACCAGGAAGTCACGCGCACCCTCGGGGGTGGACCGGGTCAGCGTCGGGGTCTCGACCTCGACGAACTCGTGGTGAGCCAGGACCGAGCGGGCCGCGGCGTTGGCCTTCGAGCGCAGCCGGATCGCGTGGCCGGGGCCCTCGCGGCGCAGGTCGAGGTAGCGGTACTTGAGCCGCGCTTCCTCGCCGGCCTGGTCGTCGAGCTGGAACGGCAGCGGGGCGCTCTCGTTGAGAACCTCGAGCTCCGTCGCGTTGACCTCGATGGCACCGGTGGGGATTTCGAAGTTTTGGTTCCCCTCGGGGCGGACCTCGACGACGCCGGTGACCTTGACGCAGTACTCGGCGCGGAGGCGGTGCGCCTGCTCGAGCACGTCGCCCGCGCGGAACACGACCTGGGACACGCCCGAGGCGTCACGCAGGTCGATGAAGATCACCCCGCCGTGATCGCGCCGCCGCGCCACCCAACCGGTGAGGGTGACGGTCTGCTCAGCGTGCTCGGGTCGTAGCGAGCCGGCCAGGTGGGTGCGCAGCACGGGATTCCTTTCACAAACTTCCAGCACAGTTGTCGATCCGTGCTTCCAACACGGTGTTCTGTCTGCTGCGATCCTACGGAGGCACCGCGTGTTATCGCCAAACGCATGCCGGATTACTGGAAAGCTGTAACGACCAGCACAGGTGTTTCGGACAGGGAGCCAGCGCAATGACCTTCAACGACGATGTCCGCATCAACGCGGAGCGCGTCTCCGTCGGTGGAGGCGGAGGCGGCGGGCGCGGCGGCAAGTTCGTCCTCGGCGGCGGCGCCGGAGGCCTGATCGTGCTGATCCTGGCGCTCCTGCTCGGGGGCGATCCGGGCTCGATCCTCGGCGGTCTGAGCGGGGCGACAGGAACACCCCTGGACTCCGGCACCAGCGCGGTCAGCGGCGCGGCCCTCGACGACTGCGAATTCGGCACCGACGCGAACCGCGACATCGGCTGCCGCATGGCGGGAACCGCGGAGAGCCTCGATGCCGCGTGGGGCACCCAGCTGCCCGCGCAGACCGGGGTGAAGTACGTCGCGCCGAAGGTCGTCCTCTTCTCCGGCTCCGTCAACACCGGATGCGGATACGCCACGAGTGACGTGGGCCCCTTCTACTGCCCCGCCGATTCGACCGCCTACTTCGACACAAGCTTCTTCCAACTCCTCGTCGACCAATTCGGCGCCAATGCCGGTCCGCTGGCGCAGGAGTATGTGGTTGCCCACGAGTTCGGCCACCACATCCAGAACCAGCTCGGTGACATCGGACGGGCGCAGCAGGATCCACGTGGTGCAACCTCGCAGGCCGTGCGCACCGAACTGCAGGCCGACTGCTACGCCGGCATCTGGGCGCACTACGCATCCACCCAGCCAGGCCCGAACAGCTCCCAGCCGTTCCTGAAGCCGCTCACCGAGAACGACATCCGCGACGCGTTGTCGGCGGCGTCGGCGGTGGGCGACGACCGGATCCAGCGGTCCGCGGGCGCCCGTGTGAACCCCGAGGGCTGGACCCACGGGTCGTCGGACCAGCGTCAGGCCTGGTTCCTGGCCGGCTACAACACCGGGAAGGTGAGCGCGTGCGACACCTACTCGGCGCGCAGCCTGGACAATCCCCCGGCACTGCGCTGAGAGCCTGCCGCATAGCCTGTCTTCGACACTCGCAGTAGATCGTTCGAAGGAGGCCGCCGTGTCGACCGTGCACCGCGAACGTGCGCTCAGCGCACCCGACGAGGTCGCGTTGCGCGACGGCCGCGCCGAGTTGTCGTGGGCGGACGTCGAATCGGTCGTGAACCGGGTCGCGAACGCGCTCCGCGATGTGGTCGTCGGCCCCGATCGCCGGGTTGCGGTGTTCGCCCGCAACTCGGCCGAGACCATCCTGGCCCACGTCGGCATCATCTACGCGGGCAGCTCACCGGTGCCGGCGAGCTATCACCTGACGGCCCGGGAGTTGACCTACATCCTCGAGGACTCGAACGCCGACGCCCTGTTCGTCGGTCCCGAGACGGCCGCGATCGGTGCGGCGGCGGCCCGCGCGGCGGGGGTACCGCTGGTCGTGGGCTGGCGGGTGCCCGGCGAGGCCGTCGTCGACTGGGACGAGTGGCTCGCAGCGGCGTCGGATGCCGCTCCCCCGACCGAGGTCCCGGCGATGCCGTTCCTGAGTTACACGTCGGGCACCACCGGCCGCCCCAAGGGCGTCAACAGCCTGGCCGGGAGCCCCGATCCGGGCGCGACCGTCGACGACTACGTCCGCTCGATGGGCACGCTGCCGCTGGCGCAGTGGCCCGGACATCTCGTCGTCGGCCCGCTGCACCACACCGGCCCCCTCGCCGGTGTCCGACTGGTCGCGTCCGGCAGGCCGGTCACGGTCCTCGAAAAGTTCGACGCCGAAACCGTGCTCGCGACGATCCAGCGGCATCGCATCGCGACAACGCTGATGGTGCCCACGCATTTCCACCGTCTCCTGTCGTTGCCCGCCGCAGTCCGCGCCCGGTACGACGTGAGCTCGCTGCGGCTCGTCACCCACACCGGCGCACCGTGCCCGCAGGACGTGAAGCGCGCCATGATCGACTGGTTCGGGCCGGTGCTGTTCGACTCGTACGGTGGCAGCGAATCCGGGCCGCTGTGCGGGATCTCCAGCGCCGACTGGCTGGTGCGGCCGGGCAGCGTCGGGCGGGTGCGACCGCCGTTCGTGCGGGCGGTGGCCGTGGACGACGACGGCCGCGAACTGCCCGCCGGAGCCGAGGGACGGCTCGCGTTCGAGGAACGGGACGGACGAGCAGTGGCCTATCTCAACTCGGCCGACAAGACGGCCGAGGCCCTGATCCGACCGGGACTGTTCACCCTGGGCGACGTCGGGTACGTCGACGACGAGGGCTTCATCTTCATCACCGATCGCGAGACCGACATGATCATCTCCGGCGGCGTCAACGTCTACCCGGCCGAGATCGAGCAGGTCCTCATGGCGCATCCGGAGGTCGCGGACGTCGCGGTCATCGGGGTTCCGGACACCGACATGGGCGAGTCGGTGCGGGCACTGGTCGTGCCGCGGGACGTCGACCACCGGCCCGACCCTGATGCGCTCCTCGCCCACTGCCGAAACCGGCTGGCGGGCTACAAGATTCCCCGGACGATCGAGTTCCGAGAGTCGCTGGGACGCAGCAACATGGGCAAACTCACCAAGCGCCTCCTGCGGGCGCCGTACTGGACGTCCGCGAACTCCCGGTGACGGCCCCGCCCCGGCAACCGTGGACATCGGCCCCGTCGGTTGGTATAGATTAATTATCTAACCAATTAAACCGTCGATCCGACACCGCTCG
Organism: Rhodococcus sp. AG1013; assembly: GCF_003350365.1. NCBI lineage: Bacteria > Bacillati > Actinomycetota > Actinomycetes > Mycobacteriales > Nocardiaceae > Rhodococcus > Rhodococcus sp. AG1013. The sequence continues at coordinate 40,611 of NZ_QQAT01000014.1, read as the reverse complement.
CGACGACGGCGACCGAGGAGGTCGGGCCATGACCGAGGCATACGTAGTCGATGCGGTTCGCACCGCGGTGGGCCGCCGGAACGGCGGCCTGTCCGGCGTCCATCCGATCGACCTGGGCGCGAGCGTGATCCGGTCGATCGTGGACCGGACCGGCATCGATCCGACGGCCGTCGACGACGTGATCTTCGGCTGTGTCGACGCGATCGGCGGCCAGGCAGGCAACATCGCGCGCACCTCCGCGTTGGCGGCCGGCCTGCCCGAGACGGTCCCGGGAGTCACCGTCGACCGCCAGTGCGGCTCCAGCCAGCAGGCGCTGCATTTCGCGGCGCAGGCAATCATGAGCGGCACAGCCGATCTGGTCGTGGCGGGCGGCGTGCAGAACATGAGCCGGATCCCGATCTCCTCGGCGATGACCGTCGGACGGCAGTTCGGCTTCGAGGATCCGCATTCGGGCTCGATCGGATGGGAGCGCCGCTACGGTGCGGAGGAGATCTCCCAGTTCCGGGGCGCGGAACTGATCGCCGAGAAGTGGGATATCAGCCGCGAGCAGATGGAGCACTGGGCCCTGCGCAGTCACGCGCGGGCGAACGACGCGATCAGCGCGGGACGGTTCGACACCGAGATCGTCCCGGTCGGCACGTTCGCGGTCGACGAATGTCCCCGCGACACGAGCCTCGAAGCCATGGCGGCACTTCCGACGCTGCGCGAGGGCGGACGGCTCACCGCCGCGCTGGCGAGCCAGATCTCGGACGGCGCCAGCGCCGTACTGGTCGCGTCCGAGGCGGCCGTCGAGGCGCACAACCTCGTCCCCCGCGCCCGGATCCATCACGTCAGCGCCCGCGGCGCCGACCCGGTCTTCATGCTCAGCGCGCCGATTCCGGCCACGGAGTACGCGCTGCGCAGGACCGGGATGCGCATCGACGACTTCGACGTGATCGAGATCAACGAGGCGTTCGCATCGGTAGTGTTGTCGTGGGTGTCCGAGACCGGAGCGGATCCGGAGCGCGTCAATGTCAACGGCGGCGGAATTGCGCTCGGTCATCCCCTCGGGGCCACCGGAACCAAGCTGTTCACCACGCTCCTGAGCGAACTCGAACGCCGCGGCGGACGGTACGGCCTGCAGACCATGTGCGAGGGCGGCGGCACCGCAAACGTGTTGATCGTCGAGCGACTGGGCTGACCGCAGCACTCAGAAGAGGGTCAGTGCGGGCGCCGCGCCGGCCCCCACCAACTCGCGGCGGTCCGGCGCGGGCACGGCACGATGCTCGGAACGCCCGCCGAGACCGTACTTCTCGACCATCGGTTCCACCCGCGCCCGGAGCCATGCCTTGTACTCGGGGGTGACGTAGGCACCGCGACCGTAGAGCTGCCGATACCGCCGGACGAGGGCGGGATGCTCGGACGCGAGCCAGTTCAGGAACCAGCCACGGGTGCTGCCCCGTAGATGCATCGGGAAGATCGTCACCCCGGCCGCGCCGGCCTCGGCGATGGCCGACAGCAGCCCGTCCAGGTGCGCCGTCGAGTCGGTCAGATACGGGATGACCGGGGCCACCATGACGTTGCACGGCAGCCCGGCATCGGTGACCGCGCGGATGAGGTCGAGCCGCGCCCGCGGCGACGGTGTCCCCGGCTCGACGGCCTTCTGCAACTCCGGGTCGTGGATCGCGAGCGACACCCCCACGCCGACCGACACGCGCTCGGCCGCCTGCCGCAGCAGCGGCAGATCCCGGCGCAGCAGCGTGCCCTTGGTCAGAATCGAGAAGGGCGTGCGCGATTCGGTGAGCGCGCCGATGATGCCCGGCATCAACCGGTAGCGCCCCTCGGCGCGCTGGTACGGGTCGGTGTTGGTGCCGAGCGCGACGTGCTCCCGCTTCCACGATCGACGCGACAGCTCGCGCCGGAGCACGGCGGCGATGTTCATCTTCACCACGACCTGCGAGTCGAAGTCGTGCCCCGAATCGAGGTCCAGATACTCATGGGTCGGACGGGCGAAGCAGTAGCGGCACGCGTGACTGCATCCGCGAAAGGCGTTGACGGTGAAGTCGAACGGCAGCGACGCACCCTCCGGCACCTTGTTGAGCGCGCTCTTGCAGAGCACCTCGTGAAAGGTGATTCCCTCGAACTCCGGCGTCTGAATACTCCGCACCAGGCCTGCACGCTCGAGACCTGGAAGTGCGCCGTCGTCCGCGTCGAGCGTCTGACCCTGCCACCTCATGAACCCAGTCGAACATCTGTACTAAACCATGTCAACCAATTCTTCGAAGAAATGTTCGAGACATCCGGACGGAGGCCAGGCCACATGCCCGAAACATTGGACTGCCAGAATCTCCGACCATGACCAGAAAGAACATCTCCTCCGGCTCCGAATGGGAGCCCAAGATCGGCTACTCCCGCGCAGTGCGGATCGGGAACCAGATCGCGGTGTCCGGCACCACCTCCCCCGGCGCGACGCTCGAGGAGCAGACGCGCGGTGCCCTCGCGACCATCGCGGCGTCGTTGACCGAGGCCGGCGCGTCGCTGAACGACGTCATCCGCACCCGCATGTACCTGCGCGACATGTCGAAGTGGGAGGAGGCCGCCCTCGCCCACGGTGAGGTCTTCGGCGAGATCCGCCCCGCCACCACGATTCTCGAGGTGAGCGCGCTCATCGATTCCGACCTGCTGATCGAGATCGAGGCCGACGCCGTCGTCACCGACTGAGCGCACGGCGAAGCCGTCTCGGGCCGCACCATCGAGGTCTCCTCGGCGGTGCGGCCCGAACCGTCCGACGACCCGGTCATGTCCCGGTCATGTCCCGGTCGGGTCAGAACATGCGTCAGAACATGAGGACGCCGCGCATCGCCAGCCAGGCGATGGGGTCGGTCTTGATTCCGCCGGGCAGGTCGACTTCGAAGTGCAGGTGCGGGCCGGTGGAGTTTCCACGGTTGCCGACGTTGGCGATGCGCTGGCCCGCGGACACGCGCTGACCGACCGAGACGAGGTTGGCGTCGTTGTGGCCGTACGTGGTGATGGTGCCGTCGTTGTGCCGGATCCGGACCCACAGACCGAAGCCCGACGCCGGACCGGCGTTGATGACGGTGCCGTCGGCCACCGCGTAGATCGGCGCCCCCATGTTGGCAGCGATGTCGATGCCCAGGTGCCCGCCGCCGAAACGGGTGGTGATCGGACCGGACGCCGGCTTGACGACGCCGCCGAGACCACCCAGGCTGCCGAAGGGCAGTCCCGAACTGGAGCCGAGGTCGAAGCTCTGGAGCGCTCCTGCAACGTTGTTCAACGTGGAGGCTGCATCGTTCAGAAACCGCGCCACGTCAGCCGATCCTGGTAAGGGTGGAAGCGCGGGTTGCGCCGATGCGGTCGATGCGGAACCGATAACGAGGGCCGTCGTCAGCCCTGCACCTGCTAACGCACCTGCAATCAACCGCCGGAATCCCAACCGCAACTTCGCGCTTCCCATGCGTGCACCCTTCTCGAAGGTCGAATCAGATCCGAATCGGATCGGTGGAACCACAAGAAAATGAGCCCGTTCGATCACGGGTGGAACAGGATCCGACGTCCCCGGGAATCAGTCGTCGAGCCGTACGGAGACGCGGCATCGACATCATCTGCGCGGGTCCGCCTTTCGTTGGGGATGGCGCAACCCCGCGCACCAGTCCTGTCGGTTTCCTTGTGTGCGGTGACGGTAGCAATGACTGAGCGATCCGGCGACCGATTCGTTTCAGTTCCTCCGGCATCCGACGCGCACACGCGAATTCGGCTACCGTATTCGCGCTGCTCGAGCGCGTGCGCCCGGCCGGCACGCGGCGCCGACCCCGAATCGCGCCGAAAACGGAAGCCGGACGCGACCGTTCGCGGATCCGGACGCGGCGCACTGCGGTGCAATCGGCGGGCTAGATTCCCATCGACCGAGCGATCGCCGGCCAGTTGTTGTGCAGGTCGTCCTGCCAGTAGCCCCACGAATGGGTGCCGCCCGGCTTGAAGTCGAACGTCGCCGGGATGTTCAACTGGGCGAGACGGTTCGCCAGATTGTGAGTGCAGTAGTTGGTGGCCGCCTCGAGCACCCCGCCGACGATGACCTGGTTCGCGAGCGTTCCCACCTGCCCGTTGATACCGGGCCCGTTCAACGTCTCGTGCGGGCCGGGCAGCCCGGAACCGGTGGTGATGTAGAGCTCGGTGCCCCGGAGCTTCTCGGCGTTGACGACAGGATCGTTGTCCACCCAGCCGGGCCCGTCGAGGGGACCCCACATGTTGGTGACGTCGACACCGCCGCGCACGCCGGTCACGATCTGGATGGCGTTCTTGCCTGCCCAGGTGCTGGTCTCGGCGCAGCCGCTGTAGGAGCCGACGCTCTTGTAGAAGCCGGGCTTGGCGATCGCGTAGTTGAGTACCGAGGTCGCCGTCATGGAGATCGCGGCGATGGACTGCACCCGGTTGGTGTCGAAGGCCTCGTCGATGACCGGCGGGAGTTCCTGCGTCATGAAGGTCTGCCACTTCTGGCGACCGAGCGTCGGGTCGTCCTTCACCCAGTCGGTGTAGTAGCTGAACGCACCCTCGAGCGGGGTGACGACGTTGACGTTCTTGTCCCGGAAGAAGTTCATGACATCGGTCTTGCGCTGCCAGGTGGCCGAGTCCTCGCCGCCGCCTGCGCCGTTGAGGAGGTAGAGCGTCGGGCGCGGCTGGCTGGCGTCCGCGGGAAGGATGACCTCGAGCGGGATCTTGCGGTCCATCGCAGCCGAGTACACCGAGATGGTGACCTTCCGGTCGGAGTTCTTCGTGGTGCTCACCAGGTAGGGAGCCGAGACGTCCGACGCGGCGGCGGCTCTCGTACCGGAAGCGTCACCACCGGCGGACGCCGTCGCCGGCACCGCGAGCAGTGAAGCGGACACGGCCACCGCGGCGGCCAGGACGCGGGCGCACCCGAGTGTCGAACTCCCCATGCGAATTTCCTCCCCTGAGAACCTGCAGACGCCGCGTGCTGCTGGACGTGCGCACGGACGGCGATCGATCCGGATGCCTGGTCGCTCCCCCTGGACACGGCATCGGTGGTGGACCATACCGATGGAAAGGCCCCGAGTGTCCGGATCGGAGATGTCGGCTCGAGATTCACCCGCGGTTTCACCGTGTGCTCCGGGAAGGACCAGGGGCGTGTAACGCCGCCGCTCCCCGAATCGAGAAACACACCAACTACGACTGTTGTGGGGGGGTCGGATGAAGTCTTCAGGGTTTGTCGCCGCTGGGGTACTCGCAATCGGACTGAGTAGCGTTCTCGCTCCGGCAGCAGCGGCTCAGGATTTCGGCAGCTTCGGGCAGTATCAGCCCTGCAGCAATCAGTTCCGACTCCCGTGGGAGCCGGACACCCCCACCAAGAATGTCGTACTCAGCCCCTTCGGCACTGCCGACATGCACTGCGCGTCATGGCACGGCGTCACCGAGATCTATCAGATCGACCCCTGGGGCAACAAACACCGCATCAACCGCGCGCAGATCGTCGTGCCGCTGCCGTTCTTCGTCTGGAATCCCGCAACGTTCTGACCATCGTCGTGGCCTGGTTGATCCAGAGACCTCGCAGCTCAACGCTTCCCCTGACTTCCCCTGACTTCCCCTGCCTTCCCGACACCGACCAGAACGGGAAATCTCGGATGCTCAATACAGCAGGACCGGGGTAGCTTGACGTCCGTGAACGGACGAGTGATCATCCTGACCGGCCCACCCGGAGCCGGCAAGTCGACACTCGCCGCGAAGGTTGCCCGCAGTTACAGCAAGGGCGTTCATCTGCACACGGACGATTTCTGGCACTACATCGTTACAGGTGCCATACCTCCGTACGACCCCGCGTCGGATGCACAGAACCAGACGGTGATGGATGTGATCGCAGGTGCCGCCTACACCTATGCGCTCGGCGGCTTCGCCACGGTGATCGACGGAATCGTGGGGCCCTGGATGCTCGGGCACTTCCGAACCCACGCAGCGCAGCACCCGGACCTGGCGGTCCACTACGTCGTGCTCCGACCGCGGCGCGACATCACGCTGAAGCGAGCCCAAGCCCGGACCGCTCCGAGCGCCTTGATCGACGAGGGACCGATCCTCACGATGTGGGATCAATTCTCCGACCTCGGCGAGCTCGGTGGCCACGTCCTCGACACGTCGGAAGAAGCGGAAGAGCGCAGTGTCCGGCGGGTGACAGAGGCAGTCGGTGATGGTCGTTTCCGACTGTTTACGAGTTAGTTGCTGGATTCGCAGAAGAATGTCGTCGGACGCCACGAGCGAGGTGACCGATCGCGGCCTACGGCCGGTCGATCCTGTCGATGATCGACTGGACCACCGCGCCGTAGCGTCGGACGAGCTCGTCGCTGTCGAGTGCGTCCACCGGCAGCAGGCCGACCGTGCGCAGTCCCGTCGCGAGCCCGAGGAGCACCGAGACCACCATCTGGGTGGGCAGTCGATCCTCGGAGGTGTCGCCGATCTTCGACGAGATGGCGCCGATGTAGCGTTCCCGCGCCTCGGCCTGGGCGGCGTCGCGATCGGGCGCCTCGTGGATGAGCAACGGCATCATCACCCACGGCTCGGACGCGTCGGCGTCGCGCCGTTCGACGATGTTGCGCACCAGCCGAAGACCCACCGACTCGTCCTCGCACACGTGCGGATCATCCGCGGCAGACGGCAGCGACGGCGCTGCAGCCGAGTACAGCTCGGCCTTGCTCCCCAACAGCTTCATCACCATCGCGGGCGAGCACCCGGCACGTTCGGCGACGTCCTTGATCGTGGTGGCCGTGTAGCCGCGGTCGGCGAACAGGGCACGCGCCGCGTCGATGATGTTCTCTCGCGTGGACTTTCCGCTCACGTGGCCAACCCTAGTCACGACGCTGTCTCCACCCGCGCCTCGGCGGACGCCTCCACAACCGTGGACACCGGCACCTTCCGTGCCGTCCGCGGGATGAACCACGCGACGACGGCTGCGAGGATCGCCATGCCACAGGCGACGGCGAACACCGTCTGGAAGGCGGCGAGCGTGGGCAGTTGGACCCCGGCGACGTCGAGCGTCATCGCGGTCAGGAGGGCGGTGACCACCGCACTCGAGGTCGAGGTTCCGATCGAGCGGAGCAGCGAGTTCAGGCCGTTGGAGGCGGCGGTCTCCGAGATCGGCACGGCCTGCATGATGAGGATCGGCATCGCCGAGTACGTGATCGCCGTACCGATGTTGACCATCATCGAGCCCAGGATGATCAGCTCGATCGAACCGTTGAACAGGACCCGGACCACGTACGCGACGGCGAGGATCAGCGCGCCGGTGATGAGCGTGATCCGGGCGCCGAATCGCGTGGTGATCTTCGCGGACAGCGGCGAGAAGACCACCATCGCCAGACCTGCCGGCACCATGCACAGTCCGGCGGTGAACACGCTGAGCCCGAAGCCGTAGCCGGTACCCTCCGGCATCTGCAACTGCTGGGTGGTCGAGAGCATGTTCGCGAACATCGCGAACCCGACGATCATCGATGCCAGGTTGGTGAGCAGGACCGGGCGCCGCGCCGAGGTCCGCAGGTTGACCATCGGATCCTTCACCCGCAACTGGTACGGCATCCAGATCGCGAGCACCACCACGGCGAGCACGAAGCAGCCGATCGTTCGGCTGCTGCCCCAGCCCCACGACCCGCCCTTGGAAATGCCCAGCAGGAGCGATGCCAGCGCGACCGACAGGATGAGTGCGCCCAGGAAGTCGAACCGTCCCGGCGTCAGCACCTTCGATTCGGGAACCACCAGCACCACGGCCACGAACAGCAGCGCCCCGGCCGCGGCGGAGATCCAGAAGATCGCATGCCACCCGAGGTTCGCGTAGATGACGCCCGCCAGCGGGAGTCCTAGTGCGCTGCCCAGGCCCAGCGTCGCGCTCATCAGCGCGGTCGCGGCCGGGACCTTCTCACGGGGAAGTTCGTCGCGCATGATCCCGATGCCCACCGCGATCAGGGACGACGCGAAGCCCTGCAGACCGCGTCCGATCAGCACAGCGACGAACGTGCCACCGAGCGCGGCGACCAGCGAACCGCAGACCATCATCCCCATCGCGACCAGCATCATGCGGCGCTTGCCGACCATGTCCGCCAGGCGCGAGACGATCGGGGTGGCCACGGCCGCGGTGAGCAGAGTGATCGTGACCAGCCAGAACGCGTCGTCGGCGCTCACTCCGAGGATGTCTCGGAGATCCGGTAGCAGCGGGACGACGAGGGTCTGCTGCAGCGACACGATCGTTCCGCACATGCACAGGACCGCGGTGATGAGCGCGCTGGAACGGCGGGTCGGGGACGGGGGCTGCGAGAGCGGCGCGGTCGCGGGTCGTGCTGACAATGGATCATCTCCGAGCTGCAGTGGCACAGTAAAGGCGGTGAATGGGCGTTCACCCCCGAGTGAACACCCATTCACCACCCCGCGGCAAATCGCCTCCCACTCCCAGGGACGTCAACCGAGCGGTTCATCCGCGCGCGAACTCGCCGGCTTCCGCCCACCGTCGCCGCTCGTCGCCGAACGCCACCGCTTGCCGTGCCCGGAATGCCTCGATCGAGTCGGAGTTGGTGTCGAGGAACGCCTCGTGTTCGGCCAGCGAGAAACTGCCGTCGCCGATCTCGATGCCGCCGCCGCGTCCCGCCGCGAGATCGGCCCGCAGGTCCAGCAACTCCTCGGGTTCGACCGGATACCAGGAGATCCGGTCGAAGAACCGGAGCAGCCACGGCGTCCCGTCTTCGAACGGACCCGACCGTTGCGGATGCCGGTGGTTCCACACCTGGGTGGTGCGGCCGACGAACTGGTAGCCCCCCGGGCCCTCCATGCCGTAGATGCACAGGTAGGCGCCGCCGATGCCCACCGCGTTCTCCGGGGTCCAGGTGCGCGCCGGGTTGTACTTGGTGGTCACCAACCGGTGCCGCGGATCCAATGGCGTCGCGACCGGGGCGCCGAGGTAGACGTCGCCGAGGCCCAGGACCATGTAGTCCGCGCCGAAGACTGTGTCGAAGACGTCGTTCACCGACTCGAGCCCGTTCATCCGGCGGATGAACTCGATGTTCCACGGGCACCACGGCGCGTCGGACCGGACGCCGTGCATGTACCGCGCGATCGCCTCCCGGGTGGCCGGGTCGTCCCACGACAGCGGCATCCGCACCGTCCGAGTCGGCACCACCAGTTCGTTCGCGGCCGGGATCGCGTCCTCGGCCTCGGAGAGCAGGCCGAGCAGCGTCGACACCGGCAGGACGTCGGGGTCGACACGGACCTGGAGCGACCGGATGCCGGGCGTCAGGTCCAGCAGTCCGGCGGTCGAATCCGCGGCGAGGTGCTGGTGCAGCGCGTGCACGCGGGCCCGCAGCGCCAGGTCGAGGGTCATGTCGCCATACTCGACGAGGACGTTGTCGTCGCCGGAGCGCCGGTACGTGACCGCGGTGTCGCCGTCGCGGCGGGCGATCACACCGTCGTCGCCGTCGCCGCCGGCCGAGAGCACCGCCGGTAGCGATGCCCGGCGGCCCAGGCCCAGCTCACGCCTCGACGCCGCATGCTCGGCCCGCACCGGCGCGAACCGCACCGTGTTGCCCGGTGCGAGCTGCCCCAGCTTCCACCGGTCCGCGGCGACGACCGTGACCGGGCAGACGAAGCCGCCCAGGCTGGGTCCGTCCGGGCCGAGCAGAATCGGGGTGTCCCCGGTGAAGTCCAGCGCGCCGACCGAGTACGCGTTGTCGTGGATGTTCGACGGGTGCAGTCCGGCCTCCCCGCCGTCCGGCCGGGCCCAGTCGGGCTGTGGGCCGATCAGTCGCACGCCGGTGCGGTCGGAGTTGAAGTGCACCTCGTAGTCGGTCCGGTACAGGGTCTCGATGTCGGCGCGGGTGAAGAACTCGGGTGCCCCGTGCGGCCCCTCCGTCACGGCGATCTCCCAGTGCCGAGACAGCGCCGGCACCGCTTCGGCGGGAACGGGATTCGGCCGCGCCACGGGTGTCTCGCCCAGCGCCAGGGTGTCGCCCTCGCGCAGCGTGCGGCCCTCGTGTCCACCGAACCGGCCCAGTGTGAACGTCGCCGCGCTGCCGAGGAACTCGGGGACGTCGAGCCCGCCCGCGACGAGCACGTAGATGCGCAGTCCCGGCCCGGAGACGGCACCGACGTCCAGCACTCCCCCGGCCGGCACCGCGACGGGGCGCCACTGCGGGACCATCACTCCGTCGACGGTCACCCGGGTGGGCGCACCGGTCACGCACACCTGAGTGGGCTCGTCGAAACGCAGCGCGGGGCCCGCCATGACCGCCTCGAATCCCGCGACCCCCTCCGGGTTTCCGAGGGCGACGTTGCCGAGACGGAACGACAGGTCGTCCATCGGACCCGACGGCGGCACCCCGATCTGCCAGTAGCCGGTGCGGCCCGGGTAGTCCTGGACGGTGGTGCCCATACCCGGACGGAGCACTGTGCACTTCGCGGTCATGACCGCACCTCCACGAGTCCGGAGGGTCGGGTGACGATCATCCGGACCGCGGTGGGATCGAACCCGTTGCAGGGGTTGTTGATCTGCGGGCAGTTCGAGACCAGCACCAGCGCGTCGACGTCGGCTCGCAGTGCGAGCCGCTTGCCCGGCGCGGACAGCCCGTCGACGATGCCGAGCGCGCCGTCCGGATCCACCGGCACGTTCATGAAGAAGTTGATGTTCGAGACCAGGTCCCGCTTGCCGAGTCCCCAGCGCGCGCCCTCGATCAGGAAGTTCTCGACGCACGCGTGCTGATGGCGGGTGTGGTGGCCGTATCGCAGGGTGTTCGACTCCTGCGAGCACGCGCCGCCGACGGTGTCGTGATTGCCCACCTCGTCGGCCACGATCGTCATGAGCGCGCCGCCGTCGTCGGCCCGCAGCACGCTGCCCGTGGTGAGGAACAGGTTGCGCTGCGCGACGACGGTCGCCGCGGCCGAGTACCTGCGGGAGTGCTCGTCGGCGGCGTAGACGAGGGTGTCGACGGCCTGGTTGCCGTGCAGGTCGACGATCGTGAGCACGTCGCCGGCCGCGATCACGGCCGACCACGGGCCGCGGGCCGCGACCGTCTCGTCGAGGACCACCTCGCCGGATACGAGGGCCAGGGTGTGGGCGGCGGGCAGCATGGTGGTCATCACGCGTCCTTTCCGGGGTGCAGCGCGGTCCAGGCGTCCTCGGTGTTGAGAACGGCCCGGCGGTACTCGGGGTCGTCGGTGGGGAGGGTGTCGAGGTCGTCGGGGGCGGACCACGCGAGAACCTCGAGGGCGGTGGTGGAGAACTCGGGGTCGGGATCGAGCGGGTGCGCCGCGTCGGCGATCAGCACGATCAGCGGAAGATGCAGCAGCAGTTCCACGTACGCTCCGGCGCCGGCGGTGCCGATGCTCGTCAGCGCGCCGTCGGTTTCGACGCGGACGCCGTGGAAGAACGACAGCGCCGGCGGCAGGTCCCGGGGTTCCAGTCCGTGCTTCGCGGCGGCGAGGGTCAGCAGCTCCCGGCCCGCGGGCGACGGCGAGTGCACCGACCCGGACCCGTACTTCGCGGTGTTCCCGGCACGACTGGTGGTACCGCACAGCGCATCGTGCCGACCGGAGGTGTCCGCGACCACGGTGGCCAGCACCCGGCCCGCGTCGGAGAGCAGCGGGTGCCCGACGCCGAGGTAGGCCTGCCACGGCACCTTGACCGTGTCGGCGACGTTGAGCCGCTCCCACGGGGCGTCGGCCCGGTACAGCAGGACGTTGGCGCAGGCCGCTCCGTCGATGTCGCGCAGCCGGATCCGGGTTCCGCGAGCGAGCACCTTGGAGGTGTAGCGTCCGCCCGGCACCGTCTCGGCCCACGTGAGGCGCTCGGCGGGGATACCGGCGGGTGGGGTCGGCCAGGCGGAGGCCGGGAGAATGGGCATCGAATCGGTGATGGTGCCGGCCTGGGCGCGGGCGTGCGCCCTGGCTCCGTTCGTGGTGGAGGTCGACAGCTCGGCGGGGCTGGTGGTGGTCACTTCAGGCTCCAATCGTGACGGGGTTCGGGACGGCCTTGCTGCGCGGATAGCAGAGCGCTCCGACGAGCACCACTGCCACCACGGTGATCGGCGCGGACCACTGGAGGATCGGGAATTCCCCTGTGGGGTTGAAGATTTCGGCGCGAGGCCAGGACAGATTGACGACCATCAGCAGCCCATAGGCGACGGCTGCGATGTTCACCGGGATCGCGAACACGCCGAGCGAGAACAACTTTCGCCCGTCCGCGTCGACCTGTGCGCCGCCGTTGGGCCACCCCTTCAGCCGGCGGACCAGAAGCGGAACGGTCACCATCAGGTAGGCGAGATAGATCAGCACGATGCACACGCTCGACAGCGTCGTGAAGATCGCCGAGTTACCGACGTTCACGGCGAGGACCACGATGCATGCCAGACCGATCAGCACAGACGGCGCGATCGGGGTACCGGTCCTGCCGTTGACCTTCGACAGCGCGCCGCTGGCGGGCAACCGGCCGTCGCGTGCCATCGAGAACATCAGCCGGGAGGCAGCGGTCTGGATGGCGAGCGTGCACACGAACACCGCGATCGCGACGTCCACCAGGAGCAGGGTTCCCCACGGCGAGCTCAGGATCGACGTCAGCACGTACGGCAGACCCTCGGCGGCCAGGCGGCCGTCGGTGAGACTCGGCGCCGCCATCAGTGCACCCACGATCATGAGGCCACCGCCGAGTGCGGACACCGACAGCGCCAACCGGATGGTGCGCGGGGCGACGCGACGAGGGTTCCGCGTTTCCTCCGCGAGTTCACCGGCCGACCCGAAACCGACCATGACGTACGCCGCCATCAGGCCCGAGACGATCCACGCCCAGATGTACCCGGGCTGGGTGCCGGCGGCACCCGTGTCGAACACGACCTCGGGCCCACGCTCGGCGTGGGTGAACAGCATGCCCACCACCGCGACGACACCGACGATCTCGCAGGTCACTCCGATGTTGTTGATGCGGGACATCCAGTTCACACCGACGCAGTTGATGGTGGTCGTCAGCACCAGCAGGATCGACCCGAGCAGGACGGCGTTCGTGGCACCGCTCGGCGACGTGAGCGCCGAATCCTCGCCGATCACCTGGAAGCCTCTCCAGACGGACGGCAGCACCACCTGCAACGCGATCGCGGCCGCGGACGCGGTGACGATCTGCGCGAGGATCATGAACCAGCCGGCGAACCACCCGACGATCTCGCCGCCCATCCGACGCGACCACTGATAGACCGCTCCCGAGATCGGGTAGCGCGCCGCGAGTTCCGCGAAGCACAGCGCGACCATGAACTGGCCGAGGAACACCACGGGCCACGTCCAGAAGAAGGCCGGACCGGCGAATCCGAAACCGAGACCGAACAATTGGAAGATCGTGGTGAGGATCGAGACGAAGGAGAAGCCCGCCGCGAAGGACGCGAACTTCCCGAGGGATCGGTGCAACTGCTGCTCGTAGCCGAACTCGGCCAGGTCGCCCCGGTCGTTCGACGCTGTCGGCGCGGTAGTCGTCATGAACTCTCCTGCAGAGGACGGAAGCGTCACCTCTCCCGGGCCGCCCCGGGTACCGGTTTCTGTCACTCGACAGTTTTCCGAGCCAAATGACGCGGTCGATGTCGCCGACGTTGCAAACGTGAGTCCAGGTGGACGTCTTCGGTTGCAGTCCCGTGTCATCGGTTACCTGCGGATGACGAACCACTCACACGCGCAGGTCACGGGCGCGGCGACCCGGGCGCGGGGGTACCACTGCCAGGATGGACATCGTGGACGAACAGGTGGACCGGCGTCCGTCGGTGGCGACCAGCCCGGCGATCCGGCCGGTGGGCGAGCTGTTGCGGGGACGCGCACCGTTGTGTCCGGCGACGGCGACCGTCCGCGACGCCGCCGTTCTCATGACAACTACGCGCCGGCGATGCGTTCTCGTGCCACTGGCCGACGGATCCCACGGCATCGTGACCGAAGGCGACCTCACGCGGCGGGTCGTCGCCGCGGGCCTCGGCCCGAACACGCCCGTCACCGCCGCGATGACCAGCCCGGTACACACGTGTCCCGCCGACCGACTGGGCGCCGACGCCCTGCGCGACATGCTCGAATGCGGGGTTCGCACGATGCCGGTGCTCTCGGCACGGGGCGAGGTGCTCGGCATCGTCGAGGACGCCGATCTCCTCGCCGGCGCAGCGCGCGGCGGCTTCCTGCTGCGCGGCGCCGTGGCGCGCGCCGCCGACACCGATGAGCTCATCGCCACCGCAAGGCAGATCCCCGCCCTGGTCCTGGACCTACATCGAGCGCGGGTGGCACCGACCGACGTCAGCGCAATCCTGTCGGTGATCGTCGACGCGACCGTGGCACGAGCACTCGATCTGGTGGCCGCGCGCGCCGCGCCGGACCTCACCTGGCTGAGCCTGGGCAGTGTCGCGCGGCGCGAGGCGCTACCGAACTCCGATCTCGACACCGCGGTCGTCGTCGGAGCCGACATCGAGACCGACACCGTCACCGCGCTCGCCGCTCGGGTTCACGATCTCCTGGACTCGTGTGGGCTTCGCGCGGACGCCAAGGGCGCGACCGCCGACCGCACCCGGTTCTCCCGATCGCACCAGCGCTGGCTCGGTGCGGTGGAGGGGTGGATCGCCGACCCGTTCACCGATCGCGGTCTGGTGATGCTGTCGATGCTCGCGGACAGCCGGGAGACCTGGGGAGATGGGCGTCCCCACCTCGCCGAGTGGGTGGCGACTCGACTGCGCACCGCCCCCGCCGCGACGAGGCTGCTGCTGCGCCAGGCCGTGGACGAACCCGCGCGCCTGCACCCGCTGCGCCGCCTCCTGACCCGCCGCACGGGGAACATCGACCTCAAGGCCGATGCGGCGATGCCCGTCGTGAACATCGCGCGATGGGCGGGGATCTGCGCCGGCGTCAGCGACCGCTCGACGACCGAACGCCTGCGGGCGGCGGCCGGCACCGGACTCTTGCTCGACGACGATGCCCGCGTACTGTCCGAGTCGTTCGAGGTCGTGCAACAGATCCGGCTCCGACACCAGTGCGAGCTCCTCGAACAGGGCCACGCCGTCACGGACGAGATCGCGGCCGGGTCGCTCACTCCGCTGTTCCGGAGCCTCTTGTCCGAGGCGGTCCGCGAGATCGCCGGCGTGCAGCGACGGCTGTCGTATGCGGGCCCACCCGCCGACTGACCGCGCTTCGCGAATCGCACTGCGTCGCTTTCCTGTAAGGATGGATCCATGACGACAACTGGTGCCGGCCGGCCGAGACTGTCGACGCGCAAACGGCCCGGCGCGACCGCACGCGAGGAGATCCTCGACGCGGCGGCGGAACTGTTCACCACCCGCGGCTTCACGGGAACGTCCACGCGGATGATCGCCGACGCCGTCGGGATCCGGCAGGCGTCGATGTACCACCATTTCGCCACCAAGGACGACATCCTCGCCGCCCTCCTGCTCGGGACCGTCGCGGCTCCGGTGGAGTGCGCCGAACAGCTGCGCCGGGACTGTGACGATCCCGTCGTGGGCATGTACGCCCTCGCGCTCTTCGATGCCGGGCAGCTCGTCGCGTCCCGCTGGAATCTGGGCGCCCTGTACCTACTGCCCGAGGTGACCACGGAGCGGTTCGCCGAGTTCCGCGGACTGCGGGCGGACCTCATGGCGCGGTACGCGGCGTTCGCGCACGACGCCCGCGACGCGATCGCCGGCCCCGACTGCGGTTCCGTCCCCCTCGAACTGCCGTTCCGGCTCGTCGAGGCGACCATCAGCTCTCGTTCGGACGCCGCGGTGCACCACACCACGTCGCCGCTCACCCCCGACGCGGTCGCCGACGCGGCCCTACGGGCCCTGGGCTGGACCGGTCAGACGGACGAGATCGCGAGACGGGCAACGGCCCTCCTCGACCGAATACCCGAAAGCTGATTGCCGAGAGTTGTCCACAGCCCGGCCCCGACGCTGCGCGCACGCCCCACCGCCTCCGCTACAGTGTCACCGGAATCACTGACTGGGGGGTCGACATGGACGGATTCACGGCTGCGCCGGACGAGATTCGCGCGTACGGGGACATAGCGGCGGAGACTGCCGCGAACATCGGAGCGGCCGGCGCGTTCGACGCCGCCGCCAACGTCGTGGCACTGGCGCCGGTGTTCGGTGTCATCGGCGCCGACTTCCTCGCGACATTTGCCACGACGCAGGTGACGCACGCGAGATCGGTTGCGGCCCTGGCGAACGTGTACGCGGGCACGAGTTCGGTCGCGCACACCATCGCGGCGGCCTACGACGGCGCGGACCGGTCCACCGGTGCCGCACTCGGCGCCGCACGAGATGCTCTGGGGGAGAACGCATGACGGCCTCGGATTCGACGGCATTGGGGAGCGATCAGCCGACGGTGCTGGATCTGTTGCAGGCGTCACCGGTCGCACCGGTGCTCGACATGCCGGTCCCCCGCACCCCGATGGAGGCGCTCGCCGCGTCGCCGCTCGGGCCGCTGCTGGACACACCGTTCACCGACATCGCGGCGGGCGCCCTGCCGCCGCTCCCACCACTGCCCGCACTACCGCCGCTTCCCACGCTGCCGCCGCTGCCGGGTCTGGATCAACTGCTGCAACCGATCTCCGAGCTCGCCGGCGCGTTCGGCACCGGAACGGTCGGCGGTTTCGATCCGACGGCGTTGCTGCAGCAGTCGTCGTCGATCATCGACACCGCACTGTCCGTGGGGCTGTCCGGACTGAAGACCCTCGATCAGGCGTGGGACGGTCGGGCCGCGCTCGCCGCCCAGTCCCAGGGACAGCAGGCCCAGCTCGCCGGCGAGCAGCTCAGCCGACGCGGAAACGAGATCGCCACGGTCACGCAGGAAGCCGCGGGCTCAGTGGCTCGCGGCAACGCGAAACTCGTTGCCGTCGCCGAATCGTTCGTCGCGACCGCCGTTGCTGCCGGGCCGGTGGCTCTCACCCCGCCGGGACAGACCATGCTCATCGCGGCCGCTGCCGATCATCTCCAGCGCGCGTTGACCGTGATCGCCGAAACCCGCGCCGAACTCGCCGGGCACCAGTCGGCGATGGCAGCACTGGGGGCCGAGATCCCGGTTCCGCCGGCGCCCGCTCCCGCAGCCGGTCTCACGCCCGGGGGCGGGCCGTCGCCGATCGCGGTCGCGAGTTCACTTCTCGAATCGGTCGGAAAACCCCTCGTCGGGACGCTCACCGGACAGTTCGGGGATTCCGTCGCGGCGCCCACCCTGGCCGCGGGCATCACCGGGGGCGCCGGGGACTTCGCGGCCACCACGACCGCAGCGCCGACAACCCCCGCCGGCGGCGGTGTCGGAGGTGGCGGTGGCTCAGGCGGTTCCGCCACGTCCGGCTTCCTCGGAAGCATCGGAAGCGGCAGCGCTGCGGCCGCCGGTTCGGCGGGGCGCGGGCCGGCTGCCGCACAGGTGCCGGCCGGCACTCCCGCCGCCGGACCTGCGAATCCGACCGCACCGGCCCTGGGCGCCGCCGCGTCGGGAACGGGCAGCGGCTTCGCGCCCGGCGGAATGGGCTCCGGGGCTCGCAGCGGCTACGACGACACCGTGGATCGCAGCACACCGAGCTACCTCGTCGATGCGGCGCGGAGCAACGACGTTGTCGGCGACCTGCCGATGGTGGCCCCGGCGGTCATCGGCGGCGTCGACCCCGGCGAGCTGGGGGCCGACGAGTTCGACCCGCGCTGATCGCCGTTCGTGCGCTCGGCCCGTCGTCAGATCAGGCCGAGCGCGCGGACCGCGTCCCGTTCCTGCTCGAGTTCCGCGACGGACCGGGCGATCCGTCCGCGCGAGAAGTCGTCGATCTCCAGGTCCGGGACGATGGTGAACTCACTGTTCGCGCAAGTCACCGGGAACGAGCTGATCAGACCCTCCGGGACGCCGTACGAGCCGTCCGAGCACACCGCCATCGAGACCCAGTCTCCGTCGGCGGTTCCGCGGACCCAGTCCCGGACATGATCGATCGCCGCGCTCGCGGCGCTCGCCGCCGACGACGACCCACGGGCCTGGATGATGGCAGTCCCCCGCTGCTGCACGGTGGGAACGAAGTCGTCCTCGATCCAGGCAGGATCCGAGACCGCATCGTCCGCGGGCTTGTTGCCCACGAAAGCGTGGAACAGGTCCGGGTACTGAGTTGCCGAGTGGTTACCCCAGATGGTCATCCGACGAATGCTGGCGGCCGGCTCACCGGTCTTGTGCGCGAGTTGCGCGATGGCCCGGTTGTGGTCGAGCCGGGTCAGGGCCGAGAACCGGGTTCGCGGCACGCGGGGAGCATTGTTCATCGTGATCAGCGCGTTGGTGTTCGCGGGATTGCCCACGACCAGTACCTTGACGTCGTCCGATGCGCGGGCCTCGATCGCCCGGCCCTGCGCGGTGAAGATCGCGCCGTTCGCCGACAGCAGGTCCGCGCGTTCCATGCCCTTCGTGCGGGGACGCGCCCCGACCAACATCGCGATGTCGGACCCGTCGAAGCCGACGAGTGGATCGTCGGTGATCTCGATTCCGTCGAGCAGAGGGAACGCACCGTCCTCGAGTTCCATCGCGACACCCTCCGCGGATCTGACCGCAGCGGGAATCTCCAGCAATCTCAAGCGAATCGGGGTCTCGGGACCGAGCATGTCGCCGGCCGCGATCCGGAAGAGCAAACCGTACGCGATCTGCCCGGAGGCCCCGGTAACCGTGACAGTGGCTGGTGCGTTACCGACAGGTGCAGTGCTCATGCCGCCTCCTCGCGTCGTCATCGACACTTCCCACCGTAGCCACGAATCCGGCAGCGAGAGAAGGAGATCGGTCACACCACACGTCGATCGACGATTGTGGAACGGCTCACACCTGGACGAGCTTGGCGAGGTCGCTGCGGTGGCTCAGCGCCAGCTTCTCGCACGCCCGGTAGATGTGGCCCTCGACGGTGCGCACCGACAGCACCAGTCGGCTGGCGATGTCCTTGTTCGACAGTCCGCGACCGACCAGAACCGCGATCTCCCGTTCACGATCGGTCAGCGGCAGCGGGCGGGCCGCCTTCGCCAGGGCGGGCGTGGTCGCCCCGTCACACCGCGACGACAACCAGTGCGCCTTCGCCGCCGCCGACAGTTCACCCCGGCGGTCGCTCGACCGCGAGTACGCGGTGGCGGCCTGCGCGTACATGTCCGCCGCCGCGATCAGGGCGCCGACGCGCTCGAACTCGGCGGCGAGCCGGTCGAGCGCGGGTCCGTCCGCCTTCGCCAGCGCGCGTGCTCGCTCGGCCGCCACCTTCGCGAACGGCCCGTCCACGACCGACCCGAGCTCGACGAGCCGCTGGACGGTGGAGTAGTCGCCGAACGTGGTCGCGACGTCGAGCGCGAGCGCCTCCACCGCGAACTGGCCGGACTGCGCAGCCCGGTCCGCACCGCGGCGCGCCGCATGGACCGCGGCGGACACCTCCCCCGCCGCCCCCGCCACCCACGCCCGGGCGATGTCGATGAGCGGGTCGAAGAAGGCCAGTTCGGGGCCGGAATGGCGTTCCGCGATCGCGAGAGCGGCGGTGGCGTCGTCGGGCTTCCCCTGCGCGGCCCGCACCTCGCACAGGCTCACGGCTGCGAGCAGCATCCATTCCGATCGCGTCTCGCGGTCGAGCACCGCGAGGGCCTCCGTCAGGTGCTCGGCGGCATCGTTGAGCCTGCCGCTCGTCAGTTCCACGACGCCGGACGCCACGTCGGCCAGGGCCGCGCTGTTCGGCTGTCCGGCGGCCAGGTCGCGGTACCGGGCGGCCGTCTGCTGCGCCGCCGACAACCGACCGACGAGCGTGAGTGCCTGGACCTCGAAGTAACCGATGTGGAATCGCAGCAGGCCGTCGCCGTGCGAGATCGCTTCCCACGCGGACGAGGCCAGCGCGCCCACCTCGAAGCCGCGGCCCGACACGGTCAGCGCCGCGACACCCGCGAACACCGCGCTGGCACGCGCCCACGGGTGGGCCTCCGGCGCCGCCCCCACCTGCCGGGCCAGTGCGATCGCCTCCGCGGGCCGACGGTCGTACAGGTGCAGGACCGCGTCCAGTGCCACCACCGACACCGCGAGCATGGGGTCGGTGATCCGGCCCCGTTCGCGCTCGAACAGCGCGACCGCCTCCTGCGGGCGACCGGCCTCCAGATACAGGCTCGCGACGCGGGTCAGGAGCCAACGGGCGACGTCGTACTCGCTCAACGCGTCCGGGTCGACGGCCTCGAACACCTTCTCGGCCTCGTCGCCCCGGCCCTGCCACATCAGGGCCCGACCCAGCGCGAACGACGCGTCGAAGCCGGCTCCGCGCCGGACGGCGGCACCCGCGAGGCGCGCACCGAGATCGAGGCTGGCCATCGCGATCGCGTCCTCCGCACCGCGCACCAGCAGATCCGGATCCGGGTCCATTCCGGACTCCATCGCCAGCTCGGCGATGCGCATCGAGGTCACCACGCCCGGATCGGGTGACGCGCGCAGCACCTCGACGAGTCGCCGCTTGATGCGCTGCGCGGCGAGCACACCGGCACGATCGCGGATCACCTCACCGAAGAGCGGATGTGCCAGGCGCACGACGTGCGCGTTTCCCACGTCCCGGATGCGCACCAGATCCAGCCGCTCGGCCTCTTCGATCGACCGCCGGCTCACCAGTTCGCTGAGTACCTCGAGCTCGAGTGGCTCGCAGAAGGCGAGGTAGTCGACCACGTCGAGGGCGTCGCGCGGTGTCCGCGCGAAGCGCGACTCGAGCAGCGACGCGAGGGCCGCGGACACCCCGGGGCGACCCCGCAGCTGCCACACACCCCCCGATTTGCGGAGTGTGCCGCCGTCGAGCGCGCCCTCCACGAGGTGCCGCAGGAACAGCGGATTGCCCTCCGACGCCTCCCAGATCTCGTCCGCGCTGAACCGCTCGACCGGAGCGCCGAGAACCGCGTGCAGTTCCTCGTCCATCTCCTGCCGCGTGAACGGCGGCACCACGAACGGGGTGAGCAGGCCGTCCTTCCACAGCGCCTCGATCGCCCCCGGCACGGGAGCACCGCTGCGGACGGTGACGACCAGCCGGGCATCGCGGCCGACCGCCAACTGGTGGACCAGTCCCGCCGAGAACTCGTCGAGCAGGTGCGCGTCGTCCACCCCGATGATCCCCACCCAGCCGTCGGGAGCCGAGCCGTCCTCGGCGAGCAGGTCGCGCACCGCGCGCAGCGCGACGACGGGGTCGCGCGACGTGGTGCGGGCCAGGTGCGGCGCGAACGCCCCGAGGGGAATGGACTGGGTGGACTCGGTGCCGACGATCCATCGGGCGTCACCGGTGAGCGAACCCACCAACTCCCGCGCCATCGTCGTCTTGCCGACCCCGGCGGTACCGACCAGCACCACTCCGCACGACGTGCCGTTGCGGAGCAGTTCCTCTGCGTCCTCGAAGACAGCCTTGCGATCGAGGACGGGCCAGAGTCCGACCATGCTTCGAACGATAATCCTGTCCGGCGGCGCAGCGAAGCGAACGGCCGAACCCGCAACCAGGGAGTTACCGCCCGGTCAGTCCGTCTCGGCGCACGGACGTCAGATCGACAGGGTCGCGACTTCCTGGTCGGTGAGCACGGTCTGCGGGACCCGGCCCGCATCGCGGACCAGTACGACCGCTCGATACAGCGGGCGCTCCTCCAGACCGGCACCCCGGGCCTCCGCTCGCAACTGCTCGATGAGCAGCGATGCCGCGGCTGCCGCGGGTGCCAGTTCGCTCGCGGAGAGGGCATCGGCGAGCTTGCGCAACCCGAGCACCTCGAGTTCGCGCCCGCCGTCCGCGGTGTAGAGCGCGAGCGGCACGGTCTGCGCAGCCCGGCCGTCCCCGATCCGTACCGCGACCTGACTGATCCGCCCGGCCCGGACGACGAACTCGACACTGACCGCCTTGCCCACCTCGATCCGACGGTGCCGGAGCCCGTTCGATGCGTGGATCACGGTGCCGTCCAACCACATTCGGCGCCGGGTTGCCAGCAGCGCCGACAGCGCGGTCGGCAGGCCGATCACGGCGCCGATGGCGACGGCGACCAGCGGGTCGGCGAAGAACGCCACCACGGCGCCCACCACGATCCCGATCACGATCGAGACGACGGCGATCCGGCGCATGCGGGGCGCCAACATCGACGCCGGGATGAGGTCGAGGGAGAACTGCTCCCCACCCGCACCGTCAGGCGTCGGCAAGAATCGAACCGATCTGCGCGACAACACCTTCCAACGGGACCGAGGTCTGTTCGCCGGTGCCCAGGTTCTTGACGCCGATCGTGTCGGCCGCGAGGTCCTCGTCGCCGAGCACGAGCGCGAACCGTGCACCCGAACGGTCCGCCGCCTTCATCGAGCCCTTGATCCCGCGATCGCCGTACACCATGTCGACGCGGATGCCGGCCGCCCGCAGGTCCCGCGCGATCGTGACCATCCGCGCCTTCGCCGCGTCACCGATCGGCACGCCGAACACCTCGCAGCGCGCGGGGTTGCCGGCGGACTTGCCCTCCGCCGCGAGCGCCAGGATGGTGCGGTCCACACCGAGGCCGAAGCCGATACCGGACAACGGCTGACCGCCGAGCTGCTCCATGAGGCCGTCGTAGCGACCACCGCCGCCGATGCCGGACTGTGCACCGAGACCGTCGTGGACGAACTCGAACGTGGTCTTGGTGTAGTAGTCGAGGCCGCGCACCATGCGCGGATTCACGACGTAGGGCACACCGAGCGCGTCGAGGTGTGCGAGGACCTGATCGAAGTGCGACTTCGCACTCTCCGAGAGGTGATCGAGCATGAGCGGGGCGTCCGCCGTCATCTCGCGGACCTCCTTGCGCTTGTCGTCGAGCACGCGCAGCGGGTTGATTCGGGCTCGTGCCTGCGTTTCTTCGTCGAGCGGCAGCGCGAACAGGAACTCCTGCAACCGCTCCCGGTACTGCGGGCGGCACGTCTCGTCACCGAGCGAGGTGATCTCGAGCCGGAAACCGTCGAGTCCGAGGGACCGGAAACCGGCGTCGGCGATCGCGATGACCTCGGCGTCGAGCGCCGGATCGTCCACGCCGATCGCCTCGACGCCCACCTGCTGCAGCTGACGGTAGCGGCCCGCCTGGGGGCGCTCGTAGCGGAAGAACGGGCCGGCGTAGCTGAGCTTGACCGGAAGTTGGCCGCGGTCGAGGCCGTGCTCGATCACGGCGCGCATCACACCGGCGGTGCCCTCGGGCCGGAGCGTCACGGAACGATCGCCGCGGTCGGCGAACGTGTACATCTCCTTCGACACGACGTCGGTGGACTCACCGACGCCGCGGGCGAACAGACCCGTGTCCTCGAAGATCGGCAACTCGATGTGTCCGTAGCCGGCCAACCTCGCCGCGCGGGTCAGCCCGTCGCGCACGGCGACGAACTCCGCGGACTGCGGCGGGACATAGTCGGGAATGCCCTTGGGGGCCGAGAAGGTGCTGGACTTACTCACGTTGCTTACTTTTCCTTACTGGGAGGCGGTCAGTCCAACGAGGAACGGGTTCGCGGCACGCTCCTGGCCGATCGAACTAGATCCACCGTGGCCGGGCAGGATTGCGGTGCTGTCGTCGAGCACGAGCAACTTGCGCGCGATCGAGCGCAGCAACTGCTCGTGGTTGCCCCCGGGGAGGTCGCTGCGGCCGATCGAACCCTGGAACAGCGTGTCTCCGGTCAGTGCGACCTGCAGCGGTCCGTCATCGGTCGACAGTTCGGTGCGAAAGACGACCGAACCCTGCGTGTGCCCGGGGGTGTGGTCGACCACGAAGTCGATCCCGGCGACGGAGAACTCGTCACCGTCGGCGAGTTCGATCACCTCGGCCGGCTCACGGAACTCGACCCCGGCGATGAACTGGTTCATGGTCGGTCCGATCCCCCGCGCGGGATCGCTGAGCATGTACCGGTCCTCGGGGTGGATGTAGGCCGGAATGCCGTACCGCTCGCAGACCGGCTGCACCGACCACGTGTGATCGAGATGGCCGTGTGTCAACAGCACCGCCCGGGGCTCGAGCTCCGACTGGGCGAGGAACTGCGCCAACGGTTCGGCCGCGTCCTGGCCGGGATCGACGACAACGCAGTCCGTCGAGTCGTCCTGCGCGAGGATGTAACAGTTGGTCTGGAACATCCCGGCCGGGAATCCGGTGACGAGCACGGCGGCAGCTCCTAAAGTACGGGTCGATTACGGGGTCCGTTGCGGACCGCATACAGCCTAGGCTGTCGTCGCGCCAGGATCTTCTCAGGTTGGAATGGCAGACTCGCCCGAAGCCCTCGGGCGGCGACGGGTGCCACGAGATATTCCGGAACAAACCGAACGAGACGTACGGGAGGACTACCGCAGTGCCGAGCAATCAGCAGCGCCGGGAAGCAGCGAAGAGAAAGCTGGAACGCCAGCTCGAACGGCGCGCCGCGCGCGCACGAAAGCGCAAGCAGTTGACGATCGCCGGTTCGATCGTCGGCGTCATCGTCGTGGTCGCGGTCGGGGCCGTCGTGGTGACGCTGAGCGGCAAGGACGAGGACAAGTCCTCCGAGAACACCGCGGCCTCCCCGACGCAGACCGCCGGCGCGTTGCCGGCCGGTCGCGCCGAGGCGCTCCCGAATCTCGTGAACTGCACCTACACGCCCGACGGCAGCGCGCCGTCGAAGCCCAACACTCCGCCGCGCACCGAGGGCATCGACACCACCGTCGCGACCGTCAGCGCCAGCATGGAGACTTCGCAGGGCAACATCGGCCTGACGCTGAACAACGGCGAATCGCCCTGCACGGTCAACAATTTCGTCAGCCTCGCCTCGAAGGGCTACTTCGACGCCACCAGCTGCCACCGGCTCACCACCGGTGACAGCCTGCAGGTCCTGCAGTGCGGCGACCCCACCGGGACCGGGACCGGCGGGCCCGGCTACGGCTTCGCCAACGAGTTCCCGACCGACCAGTACGCCGAGGGCGATCCCGCGTTGAGCACGCCCGCGCTGTACCCCCGCGGCACCCTGGCGATGGCGCACAGCGCCGTGCCGAACAGCAACGGCAGCCAATTCTTCATGGTCTACGGCGATTCGCAGCTGCCGCCGGACTACACCGTGTTCGGCACGATCGACGAGACCGGCCTCGCGACCCTCGACAAGGTTGCCGCGGCCGGAAACGACGCGTCCAACCAGCCCGGTGACGGCAAGCCGAACCTGCCCGTCGAGATCACGAGTGTGAGACTGGACTGATGAAGCGCACAGCATTAGCCGCAGTCGGACTGGGCGTGGCACTCGTCCTGACCGGGTGCTCCTCCGACAACGACAGCTCCACCGACACCTCCACGAGCGCATCGAGCACCTGGACGACACCGGCCGCGCCGTCGATCGACATGTCCCGTTTCGCGGCCCTGCCCGCGGCCGCCGCACCCGCCGCGCCGACGGTCGACTGCAGCTACGCCCCGGCCGGTCCGGCCGCGAAGGACGTGAAGGCTCCGAACGGAACGGGTGTCTCGACCGAGGGCACCGTCCCGGTCGCTCTCGCCACCGATGCGGGTCCGATCGGCCTCACCCTCGACCGCGCGAAGGCACCCTGCACGGGCAACAGCTTCGTCAGCCTCACCGAGCAGGCGTACTACGACGGCACCCCCTGCCACCGCATCTCCACCGTCCCCGGCCTGGGCATGCTGCAGTGCGGTGACCCGTCCGGACGCGGCAGCGGCGGACCCGGCTACCAGTACGCCAACGAGTACCCGACCAATCAGTTCGCCGCGAACGATCCCGCGCTGAACAACCCCGTCGTGTATCCCCGCGGCACCGTCGCGATGGCCAACGCCGGCGCCGACACCAATGGCAGCCAGTTCTTCCTGGTCTTCGAGGACTCGCTGCTCCAGCCGAACTACACGGTGGTCGGCACGATCTCGGACGAGGGGCTCGCCACCCTGGACAAGATCGCCGCGGCCGGCGTGAAGGGCTCCACGTCGCCCGGCGACGGCGCCCCGACCAACCCGGTCACCATCGAGACCGCCAAACTCGGCTGACACGCCTCCCCTGCACAGCTGAAGGGGCCCTTCGTACGCTCACACCGCACGAAGGGCCCCTTCAGCCCGTTCCGGAGGCTCGAACCCGCTAGGCGGCCGACGTCACGCGGTAGACGTCGTAGACGCCCTCGACGTTGCGCACCACGTTCAGCACATGACCCAGGTGCTTCGGGTCGCCCATCTCGAACGTGAACTTGCTGACCGCGACCCGGTCCCCCGACGTAGTCACCGACGCCGACAGGATGTTCACCTTCTCGTCGGCGAGAGCCTTGGTCACGTCCGACAGCAACCGATGCCTGTCGAGTGCCTCGATCTGGATGGCCACCAGGAACACCGACGACGGCGACGGCGCCCACTGGACTTCGATGATCCGCTCCGACTGCTGTCGCAGCGAGGCCGCGTTGGTGCAGTCCGTGCGGTGCACGCTCACCGCACCGCCGCGCGTCACGAAGCCCATGATCTCGTCGCCCGGCACCGGGGTGCAACACTTCGCGAGCTTGGCGACCGTGCCCGGCGCTCCGGGCACCAGCACGCCCACGTCGCCGGTGCCACGCGGGCGGGTGGGGATGGTCGACGGCGTCGACCGCTCGGCCAACTCCTCCTCGACGGCGCCGACGCCGCCGAGATGCGCGACCAGGCGCTGCACGACGTGCTGAGCCGAGACGTTGTGCTCGCCCACCGCGGTGTAGAGCGCCGAGACGTCGGCATACCGCAACTCGTGCGCGATCGCCGTCATCGACTCGGCATTCATCAAGCGCTGCAAGGGAAGTCCACCGCGGCGAACCTCCTTCGCGATGGCGTCCTTGCCGGCTTCGAGCGCTTCCTCGCGGCGTTCCTTCGCGAACCACTGCCGAATCTTGGTCTTCGCCCGCGGCGACACCACGAACGACTGCCAGTCCCGACTCGGCCCGGCGTTGGCCGCCTTCGATGTGAAGACCTCGACGACCTCACCGTTCTCGAGCGTGCGCTCGAGCGCCACCAACCGGCCGTTGACGCGGGCACCGATACATCGGTGTCCGACCTCGGTGTGCACCGCGTAGGCGAAGTCGACCGGCGTCGAGCCGGCGGGCAACGTCACCACATCGCCCTTCGGCGTGAAGACGAAGATCTCCTTGACCGCGAGGTCGTACCGGAGCGACTCGAGGAACTCACC
Organism: Rhodococcus sp. AG1013; assembly: GCF_003350365.1. Classification (NCBI taxonomy): domain Bacteria; kingdom Bacillati; phylum Actinomycetota; class Actinomycetes; order Mycobacteriales; family Nocardiaceae; genus Rhodococcus; species Rhodococcus sp. AG1013. The sequence goes on along the minus strand of NZ_QQAT01000014.1, from coordinate 13,500 downwards.
GGGATCGGCGGCCTCCCGCTGCCAGTCGAGCAGCTGACGCATCCACGCCATGTCGTCGACCTCGGCGACATCGCCGGAGTGCCGCCCCTTGGTCTCCTTGTAGCGCCAGTGCGCGGCGATACCGAACTCCGCCGTGCGGTGCATGTCCCGCGTGCGGATCTGCACCTCCAGCGGCTTGCCCTCGGGGCCGATCACGGTGGTGTGCAGCGACTGGTAGACCCCGTACCGCGGCTGCGCGATGTAGTCCTTGAACCGGCCCGCCATCGGCTGCCACAGCGAGTGCACGACGCCGACCGCGGCGTAGCAGTCGCGGATCTCGTCGCACAGGATCCGCACGCCCACCAGGTCGTGGATGTCGTCGAAGTCGCGGCCCTTGACGATCATCTTCTGGTAGATCGACCAGTAGTGCTTGGGGCGGCCCTCGACGACGGCATTGATCCGTGACGCCGACAGGGTCGCGTTGATCTCCGCCCGCACTTTCGCCAGGTAGGTGTCGCGCGACGGTGCCCGGTCCGCGACCAGCCGGACGATCTCCTCGTACTTCTTCGGATGCAGGATCGCGAACGACAGGTCCTCGAGCTCCCACTTCACGGTCGCCATGCCGAGTCGATGCGCCAGCGGCGCAATCACTTCCAACGTCTCGCGGGCCTTGCGCGCCTGCTTCTCCGGCGGCAGGAACCGCATCGTGCGCATGTTGTGGAGCCGGTCGGCGACCTTGATGACCAGCACCCGTGGATCGCGCGCCATCGCGATGATCATCTTGCGGATCGTCTCGCCCTCGGCAGCCGATCCCAGGACCACCTTGTCCAGCTTGGTGACGCCGTCGACGAGGTGCGCCACCTCCTCACCGAACTCGGCGGTCAGTTCCTCGAGCGAATACCCGGTGTCCTCGACGGTGTCGTGGAGGAGCGCCGCCACCAGGGTGGTGGTGTCCATGCCGAGTTCGGCGAGGATGTTCGCGACCGCGAGCGGATGGGTGATGTACGGGTCGCCGGACTTGCGGAACTGCGTGGCGTGCCGCTGCTCGGCGACGTCGTACGCCCGCTGCAGCAGCGAGAAGTCGGCCTTGGGGTACAGCTCGCGGTGCAGGGTCACCAGCGGTTCGAGCACCGGGCGGACCGGGGCGTTGCGCTGACCGGTGATGCGCCGTGCCAACCGGGCGCGCACCCGTCGCGACGCGGAGGTCGGTACGGGCGCGGGTGCGGACTTCTCCGCAGGTGGCGTCGCCCCTGTACCGGGTACACCTGTGTTCTGAGACCGATCAAGATGCTGGGTCATGCCGTCACCTCCTGCCACCGCGCTGCGGGCGGTCCCTCGGGACCCGGCGGCACTGCAACACCACCAGGCACAACTGTAGTCCTCAGACTCGCACGAGCGACGTCAGCGGGTACCGCTCGAACCGCTCCCGGCCACCCAGTTCCTCGATCTCGAGAACCACCGCGACGCCGACCACCTCGGCACCGGCCCGGGCCAGCAGTTCGGCGGCCGCCAACAGCGTTCCGCCGGTGGCGAGGACGTCGTCGATCACGAACACCCGCCGGCCCTTCAGGTCGGGCGCGTCGCACGGGATCTCCAGCGTCGCCGCGCCGTACTCGAGCGCATAGCTCTCCGCATACACCGGCGGCGGCAGCTTGCCCGCCTTGCGCACCGCCAGCACACCACAGCCCAACTCGAGCGCGACGCCGCCACCGAGCAGGAAGCCCCGAGCGTCGACGCCCGCGACGAGGTCGGCACCGGTGCCCGCCGCCGCGAGACCGTCGATCACGGCGCGGTAACCGGGACCGTCCGCGAAGACCGGAGTCAGGTCGGCGAACCGAACCCCGGGCGTCGGGAAGTCGTCACACCAGCGCGTCAGACGCGACACCGCTTCGCCGGCCTTCTCCAGCGCAGTCGCGAGGTTCGGCGTGGCAGCTTCAGGCGCATCCATCTGAGAAATCACCTGAGAAGTATCCACCTGTCCATGTTCCACCCGGCACCGGACCTCGTAGGGTTCGGCACCACCGCGTGCATCCCCTTCGAATGCGCGGTCGTCCGCGGCTGGTCGAACAGCGGAATCGTCGGCATCTCGTTCCAGAGGATCGCCTCCGCCTCCCCCGCCAGCGACATCCGCGCCGCCAGGGAACCGTCGACCGCGAGCTGATCGGCGATCTGATCGAAGCGACCATTGGCGAACCCGCCGAAGTTGTCGCCGTTGCCCGAGTGCAACGCGAAGGCCGCGTCGGTCGTCGCGCTCACGCCGGCGGCACCCGCCGCCGAACCCGTTCCGGCGAGCACGGCATCGACCTGGCCCGCGCCGAGGGCCGTCGGCCGGAAGTCGGGCGAGCCGGCGTCCTCGACGGTGATCCCGGCACCCGCGCACGACGCGGCGATCTCCTGAACGGTCTGCGCGCGCCGCTCGTCGGGTCCGAGGTAGCCGACACGCACCGTGAGGTGCTGCTGCCCCGTCTCCTCCCGCGCCGCAGTCGCGCCGGGGATGTCCGGATCGGTGTAGATCCCGCCCTCGGCCGCGACTGCCGACGCGTAGAAGAGCGTGTCGGGCGCCGTGATCCGGGAGTCGACCACGCCCGAACCCAGCCCGGTCGGCACGTCGAAACCGGGATGACCGAGTTGGTCGAACAACTGCTGACGCGGCAGACACAATGCCAACGCCCGCCGGGCCTCGACCGAGCCGAGGGTGCCGCGCGTAGCCAGCACCAACTGCTCGACGCTGCGCGACGGCTGGTCCACGACGTCGAAGCCGTCGCCCAGATTCAGGCCCTCGATCGATCCGGAACCGATGTCGACGACCTCGATGTCACCGTCGTCGATGCGGGACTGCACATCCGAACCCTTGGGCCACACCACGATTCGGGACGTGGCGGGCTTGTTGCCCCACCAGCGCTCGTTCTCGACGAGCACCAGCCCGCCGTCGGCGGTGTAGGAGTCGATCCGATACGGACCCGACGACGGCAGTCTCGTCAGATCCGGTTCACCAGGCGTCAGTGTCCAGCCCGTGTTCCAGAAGTCGGCGATGCGACCGACTGCGTCGGCATCACCCGAATGGACTGCACCGACCAGGTCCGGCACACCCGCGGCCTGCGCCGCGACGTGAGCCGGCATCACCTCGGTCGCCCCGAACAGCGAACGCCAGTCCAGGTAGCCGCGGCCGGGCTTGAAGACGACGGTGGCGTCCTTCGATCCGGGTTGGCAGTCGACGCGGTCGATGTCGGAGTAGCCGGCCCTCGTGGCCGCCTCGAACATCGGTCCGGTGCCGCCGTCACCGGGCCGGGTGAACCGTCCACTGCCCGCCGCCCACGTCAGCACGAGGTCGTCGCAGGAGACGGGCACACCGTCGGAGTACACCGATGCCGGGTTGAGCCGGTATTGCACGGTGAGCACGTCGCCGGGAAGCACGCTGGCCGTGCCGAAATCGGTGTCCGCGACCGGCCCACCGGCGGGACCGGTGTAGCTCATGCCGGTGAGCACCCGGCCGAGCGCCTGCCGCGCACCCGTCGCCGCGCCCTCGACGGTGTTGCCGTTGTAGGTCGTCACGACGTTGTCGATCGCGAAGCCCAGCGACGGCACCTGATCGGCGGGCTCGCCGCAGGCGGCGGTCGCACCGACCGCCGCCGCGGCCGTCAGGGCAACGATCGACCTGACGACGCGGCGGGTGGGACGGGGGGCACGACGGGAGGTTTTCGCATCCGGCATGTCAGTGCCTCTTCTTGTTGCGCTTTCCGGTCGGCGTGGCTCCCGGCCTGGGCGCACCGCCCGCGGTCGGACGCACCCGCGGCTCTACCCGCTCGGCCGAAACACTCTTCACACCGGACGCCGCCTCACGCTTGGCCAGCACCTTCTTGGTGTGTGCGGCGACGGGACCCCACCGCTCCTTGATGCTCACCAGCATCGGGGTCGCGGTGAAGATCGACGAATAGGCACCGACCAGGATGCCCACGAGCTGCACCAGCGCCAGGTCCTTCAGCGTGCCGACACCGAGGAGCCACACTGCGACGACCATCAGGCCGAGCACCGGCAGGATCGAGATCACCGTCGTGTTGATCGACCGCATCAGGGTCTGGTTGACGGCCAGGTTGGCCTGTTCGGCGTAGGTACGGCGGTTCAGGTGCAGGATGCCGCGGGTGTTCTCCTCGACCTTGTCGAACACGACGACGGTGTCGTAGAGCGAGAAGCCGAGGATCGTCAGGAAACCGATCACCGTGGCGGGCGTGACCTCGAAACCGATGAGCGAGTACACGCCGGCGGTGACGATCATGTCGAAGAACAGCGAGATGATCGCCGCGATCGCCATGTCGCGTTCGAACCGGACCGCGATGTAGATACTGACGATGATCAGGAACACCACGAGCGCTATCAGCGCCTTCTGGGTGATCTGGCCGCCCCACGTCTCACTGACGTCCGCGACACTGATGGCGTTCTTCGACGGGTTGCCGTTGCTGTCCTCGGGATGGAACGCATCGAACAGCGCATTCTGCAGCGTGGCCACCTGCGCGACGTCGAGTGCCTCGGAGCGGATCTCGATCGACGAACTGGAACCGGATCCCACGGTCTGGACCGACACCGGCTCGTTGCCGAGGCTGTCCGAGTACACCGTCTCGACCTGCTCGGTGGTGACACCGGCCGGCGTCGGGAACTGGATGCGAGTGCCACCCTCGAACTCGATTCCGAGTGTGAATCCACGAACGACGATGCTCAGCAGCGACAACGCGACGATCGCGCCGGTCAGCAGGTAGTAGAACTTCCGGCGACCGATGACCTCGAAGCCACCGGTGCCGGTGTACAGGCGCTGGAGCCAGCTGTGGTGCGGCAGCAGTGCCTGGTTGACGCCGGCGTCGGTGACGTTCGTGTCGACGGCGGAGGTGTTCGACTCACTCATTGCTTCATGCCTCCATGTCGGACGATGCGGAGGTCGACGCGGCGACCATCTTGCGTTCGCGGGCGACCTGCTGGACGGCCCCGAGCCCGTTGACGCTCGGCTTGGACCAGAAGCGCGACTTCGACGCCATGTAGACCAGCGGCCACGTCACCAGGAACACCACGACCACGTCGAGGATCGTCGTGAGGCCGAGCGTGAACGCGAAGCCACGCACCTGGCCCACAGCGAGGGCGTACAGCACCGCGGCCGCGATGAAGCTGACCGCGTTGCCGGACAGGATCGTCCGACGTGCGCGCGCCCAACCGCGGGGCACCGCCGAACGGAAGCTGCGGCCCTCACGCATCTCGTCCTTGATGCGTTCGAAGAACACCACGAACGAGTCCGCGGTCATACCGATACCGATGATCAGACCCGCGATGCCGGCGAGGTCCAGGGTGAAGCCGATGTACCGGCCCAACAGAACCATCACCGCGTACACCATGACGCCCGACAGCACGAGCGAGAGCGCTGTGAGCACGCCGAGCATGCGGTAGTAGACGAGGCAGTAGACCAGCACCAGCACGAGACCGACGGCGCCCGCGATCAGACCCGCCTCGAGTGACTGGAGGCCGAGGGTCGCGGAGACGGTTTCGGCCTCCGACGCCTCGAACGACAGCGGCAGCGAACCGTACTTGAGGGTGTTGGCGAGCTCCTGCGCCTGGGTCTGTGTGAACTGACCGGTGATCGACGTCGAGCTGCCGACCGGGGTCGCGCCCTGCACGACCGGCGCGCTGACGACCTTCGAGTCGAGCGTGAAGGCGGCCTGCTTACCGATGTTCGCCGACGTGAACTGCGCCCACGTGGAGCTGCCACTGGACTTGAAGCTCAGGCTCACCTCGTAGCGCGACTGCTGCGCGTTGAAGCCGGACGACGCGTCGGAGATCTCCTGGCCGTCGATGATGCTCGGGGCGAGAAGGTACACGGTGGTGCCGTCAGTGGAGCACGCGACCAACGGCAGCGCCGGATCGTCGTTGCCCTGGAGCGGGTCGGGCGCCGAGCAGTCGAGCGTGGCCATCGCCTGCTGCTGGACCGCGGGGTCCTCGCTCTGACGGGTGGCCTTGGCCTTCGAGATCTCCGCGGCCGCGGCCGCGGGCGAACCGGGCTCCGGCGCCTGGGTGGCAGGAGCCTCGGGTGCCGGAGTCGGCGACGGTGCCGGCTCGGTGGGATTCTGCGCCGGGAACGGGCGCTCCTGCGCCGCCGGCTCCTCCGCCCCCGGAGTCGTGTTCGGCTCCGTCGGAGCAGGGGCCTGCGTGTTCGGCGCCTGCTCCGGCGCGCCGGGCGCGGCCGCGGGCTGCGAGCCGAGCACCGGACGGATGTACAGACGCGCGGTCTGTCCCAGCGAACGGGCCTGCGAGCTGTCGTCGCCGGGGACCGTGATGACGAGGTTGTCGCCGTCGATCACGACCTCGGAGCCCGAGACACCCAGGCCGTTGACGCGGGTCTCGATGATCTGCTGTGCCTGACGCAGGCTGTCCTGGCTGGGAGTGCTGCCGTCAGGCGTTCGCGCGGTGAGTGTGACTCGTGTCCCACCTTGCAGGTCGATCCCCAGTTCCGGGGTCGGGGACTTGTCTCCGGTGAAGAAGACCAACGCATACAGCGCGGCGACGATCGTCGTGAAAACGGCGAGCGCGCGCACTGGATGCACCGATCCTGTCGAAGGTGCCACGGTCTGTCTGTCTCCTCGGTACGTGCGGTTCAGGTGAATGACGCAATGGGCCGCAGATTCTCACTGCCCCTCGGCGAGCCAGGCGCGAACACGCCCCCGCCGGCAGGCTTGAACCTGCCTACGGGGGCGGCCGACGCACTACTCGCCGTTCAGACGACGCTGCGTTTCATCGGGCGTCTCGTCAGACTCGTCGACCACGTCGTCGCCGGCGGCGTCCTCGTCGACGAGGTGCTCACGGATGACCATGCGCGACCACGTCGTGACGACACCAGGAGCGATCTCGAGGTCGACGGTTCCGTCGCCGAGGCCGGCGACGGTGGCGTGCAGCCCCGCCGTCGTCATCACCCGGTCACCGATCTGCAGAGAATCCTGGAGTTCAGCGGTCTTGGCCATCTCCTTCTTCTGGCGCCGGATGCCGAGGAACATCGGCACCAGCAGAGCGAGAATCAGAACGGGAAACAGCAACTCGAGCATCGGAAAGTCAGTCCTCAGGGTTGTCACACACGTCTACGGCACGGATCCGGGTCGGTGCCGCGCCACCCACCAGTGTGCCATTAGCAGGGCCGTCGAAAGGGAATTCGGCACCGATCCCATTTCGCTCATATCGAACAAGCGTCACGGGAGCGCCGGACGAACCCGCTCAGCGTTCCTCGGTGTCGGGCTCCCCCGAGTCGAACAATCCCAGCTGCGGCTCCCGGGCACGCACCTCGATTCCGCCGACTGCGGCATCGGGTGGCGGGGTCAACCCCAGCTGCGCCCACGCCGCCGCGGTCGCGACTCGACCGCGAGGGGTCCGGGCGATCATGCCGGCCCGCACCAGGAACGGCTCGCACACCTCCTCGACCGTCGCCGGCTCCTCCCCCACCGCGACGGCGAGCGTCGAAACACCGACCGGTCCGCCGCCGAAGCTCCGCACGAGTGCGCCGAGCACCGCCCGGTCGAGACGGTCGAGACCGAGAGCGTCCACGTCGTACACCGCGAGGGCCGCCTGGGCCACCTCGCAGGTGACGATGCCGTCGGCCCGCACCTCCGCGTAGTCGCGGACGCGACGCAGCAGACGGTTCGCGATACGGGGTGTGCCCCGCGATCGGCCGGCGATCTCCGCGCTCGCCTCGGGTCCGAGATCGACGCCGAGAATGCCCGCCGACCGCAGCAGGATCTGCTCCAACTCGGCGGGCTCGTAGAAGTCCATGTGAGCGGTGAAGCCGAACCGGTCGCGCAGCGGGCCGGTGAGCGCGCCGGACCGCGTCGTGGCCCCGACCAGCGTGAACGGCGCCACCTCGAGAGGAATGGACGTCGCACCCGGCCCCTTGCCGACCACGACGTCGACCCGGAAATCCTCCATCGCCAGGTACAGCATCTCCTCGGCGGGACGCGCGATCCGATGGATCTCGTCGATGAACAACACGTCGCCCTCGACGAGATTGCTCAGCATCGCCGCGAGATCGCCGGCACGCTCGAGCGCCGGCCCGGACGTGAGGCGCAGCGACGTCCCGAGTTCGGCCGCGATGATCATCGCCATGCTGGTCTTGCCCAGCCCGGGCGGACCGGAAAGCAGGATGTGGTCCGGCGTCCCGCCGCGCATCTTCGCGCCGGTGAGCACCAACTGAAGCTGTTCACGCACCCGCGGCTGGCCGATGAAATCGGTCAGGCTCTTGGGCCGCAGGCTGGCCTCGATCTCACCGTCCGACGCGACGAAGTTGGCGGTGACCTCGGAACCGGCAGACCCGTCGGCGTGGATGTCCGACGCTTCGTCGCCGTGCCCGGCGTCGAAATTCATCGTGTCTTACCGAGCAGCGCCAGCGCGGAGCGCAGCACGACCGACGTCGTGGCGGTCGGGTCGGCGGCCACGACCGTGTCGGTCGCCTTCTCGGCCTGGTCGAGCCGGAAGCCGAGGCCGGTGAGCGCCTCGACGACGTCATCGCGCACGACACTCGGAGATCCGCCCGGCGCCGCGCCCGGCAGGTCCCCGGCAGCCGGGACGGCCTCGACCTTGTCCCGCAACTCGACGACCATCCGCTCCGCGCCGCGCTTGCCGATGCCGGGCACCCGGGTCAAGGCCGTGACATTGCCCTCGGCGAGTGCCTTGCGCAGGGCCACGGGCTCGAGCACCGCGAGGATCGCCATCGCCAGCCGTGGGCCGACACCGGACACCGTCTGCAGGAGGCCGAACAGATCCCGGGATTCCGCGTCGGCAAAGCCGTACAGCGTCATCGAATCCTCACGGACGATCATCGCGGTCAGCAGTCGTGCATCGTCACCGCGGCGCAGCGTCGCCAACGTGGCGGGTGTGGCGTTGACGCGATAGCCGACGCCCGCGGCCTCGATCACCGCGTGGTCCAACCCGATCTCGAGGACCTCACCCCGTACCGAAGCGATCACCGTGTTCCTGCCTTCCCCGCGGCGACTTGCTTCAGCCGCATTTCGTACCGTCGCTTCTGTTCGGCGGCGGCGGCCTCGGCCGCGGCCATCCGATCGAGCATCGGAGCGCGCCAACAATGGCAGATCGCGAGCGCGAGCGCGTCCGCCGCGTCGGCCGGTTTGGGCGCGGTATCGAGCCCCAGGATGCGGGTGATCATCGCGGTCACCTGCTTCTTGTCCGCGGTTCCGCTGCCCGTGACGGCCGCCTTGACCTGGCTGGGGGTGTGGAAGCACACATCGATCCCCCGCTTGGCCGCAGCCAACGCGACGACCCCGCCGGCCTGCGCGGTCGCCATCGCGGTCCGCACATTGTGCTGCGAGAACACCCGCTCGACGGCGACGACGGTGGGCCGGTACCTGTCGAGCCACTCGTCGGCGGCATTCGAGATCCCCAGCAGGCGCTGGGACAGCTCCATGTCCGGCGGCGTGCGAACGACGTCCACCGCGACGGGTATCACCGCACGACCTCGACCGGAGTCCACGACGCCGAACCCGCACCGCGTCAGGCCGGGGTCGACTCCCAGAACACGCACGCGCCCACCTCTCGCCATTTCCGAACAGCTGTTCGATCATAGCGGGAGGTGGGCGCGGGTGGATGTACCAACACGCAGCCGGGCGCCGGAGCGTCCGCTGCGCGAGGTGGAACTACGCGTCGAGTTCGGCGAGAACCTCGTCGGAGACGTCCACGTTGGTGTAGACGTTCTGGACGTCGTCGGATTCCTCGAGAGCGTCGACCAGCTTGAACACCTTGCGGGCGCCCTCGACGTCGACGGGGACCTCCACGGATGCCCGGAAGTCGGGGTCGGCCGACTCGTAGTCGACGCCGGCATCGACGAGCGCGGTGCGCACGGGGATCAGGTCCCCGGCCTCGCACACGATCTCGAACGAGTCACCGAGATCGTTGATCTCCTCGGCGCCGGCCTCGAGCACGATCTCCAGAAGATCGTCCTCGGTGCGACCGTTCTTCTCGAGCACCACGACGCCCTTGCGGGTGAAGAGGTAGGACACCGAGCCCGGATCGGCCATGTTGCCGCCGTTGCGGGTCATCGCGGTACGGACCTCACCGGCCGCACGGTTGCGGTTGTCGGTGAGACATTCGATGAGCACCGCGACACCGTTCGGGCCGTAGCCCTCGTACATGATGGTCTGCCAGTCCGCGCCGCCCGCCTCTTCACCGGCACCGCGCTTGCGCGCACGCTCGATGTTGTCGTTGGGAACCGAGGTCTTCTTGGCCTTCTGGATGGCGTCGTACAGCGTCGGGTTGCCCGCCGGGTCACCGCCACCGGTACGAGCCGCCACCTCGATGTTCTTGATCAGCTTCGCGAAGGCTTTGCCGCGCTTGGCGTCGATCACGGCCTTCTTGTGCTTGGTGGTGGCCCATTTGGAGTGGCCGCTCATTCGTGGGAGCCCCTTCCTGCAGTGCGCCGTGGCAGATACGACAAATCCCACGACGAAATCGACTGCACATTTGTCGGATGTTCGATGCTACCTGCATACCTCTCCACGCCGGATACACCGCCTCCGAGCGAAGGTCACGATCCGATACCTCTTGATAGGTTCGGTGGACAGTCCGTCCGGTTCGTTGGAAGCCTTCCAGGGACATCCGTGACTGGACATCGATGACGACGGAACGGCATTTCGCGCGGGGGCGCACACGACAACATGCCAGGCCGTTGGGGGAAAGGCGAACGAATGCGCACTGACAGAGCAGGTTTCTCGAAGCGACTGAAGAAGCGTCTGATCGGTGTCGCAGCAGCGGCACTCGCGCTTCCGCTGTTCGCGGCCATCGCCGGGGCCCCGGTCGCATCGGCCGCGCCGGCGGGCGGCTACGAGGAAGTGTTCGTCAATTCGGAGATGGGCCCGATCAAGGTCCAGATCCAGTGGGCGTCGCGCGGCGGGAACGCCGCGCTGTACCTGCTCGACGGCATGCGCGCCCGCGACGACGCGAACGCGTGGAGCTTCGAGACCAACGCGTTCGACCAGTTCCGCCTCGACAACGTCACCCTGGTGTTGCCGGTCGGCGGCCAGTCCAGCTTCTATTCGGACTGGTACGCGCCCAGCAACTTCAACGGGCAGAAGATCACTTACAAGTGGGAAACATTCCTCACCCGGGATCTGCCCGCGTACCTCGAAACCCGCGGCGTCTCGCGCAGCAACAACGCGGTGACCGGTCTGTCGATGGGCGGCTCGGCCGCACTGACCCTCGCCGCGTATCACCGCGACCAGTTCAAGTTCGCCGGTTCGTACTCCGGCTACCTCAATCTGTCGGCTCCCGGCATGCGCGAGTTGATCCGCATCGCGATGCTCGACTCCGGTGGCTACAACTCCGACTCGATGTGGGGTCCGCCCTGGAACGGGGCCTGGATGCGCAACGACCCGTTCGTGTTCGCACCGCAGCTTCGCGGCCTGTCGCTGTACATCGCGTCGGGCAACGGACTGCCCGGACAGTACGACGCCCCAGGTGCGCTGCTCGGCTCACTGGGATCGTCCGACCTGTCGGGATCGCTGGGCTCGTCCGGCTCGGTGACCTCGTTCAACACGTCCAACGCCATGGGACTCGAGACGATCGCCTTGGCGAACACGCGCTCATTCCAGGTTCGGTTGGACAGCCTCGGTATTCCCGCGACGTACGACTTCACCCCCCGCGGCACCCACGCGTGGGGGTACTGGTCGGAGGAACTGTGGAAGTCCCGTCCCCAGATCCTGGACACCCTGAACGCGTGGTGACGGTCGCCCGCCGGTGACCCGGTGCGGGGGGTCAGTTCCCCCGCACCATGTCCACGAACAGCCCGTGCACACGCCGGTCCCCGGTGACCTCGGGATGGAACGACGTGGCCAGGACGGTGCCCTGCCGCACCGCGACGATGTGTCCGGCGGCAGGGCCTTCCGGTACCCGCGCCAGCACGTCGACGCCGGGACCGACCCGCTCCACCCACGGGGCGCGGATGAACACGGCGCGTACCGGGTCGCCATCGATACCGTCGAAATCGAGATCGGCCTCGAACGAATCCACCTGGCGACCGAAAGCGTTGCGCCGCACCGTCATATCGAGACCGTTGAGGTGCTCGGCGTCGGGCCGCGTGTCGAGGACTTCACTGGCGAGCAGGATCATGCCCGCGCACGAACCGTAGGCGGGCATGCCGGCCTTGAGTCGGGCACGGAGCGGCTCGAGCAGTTCGAAGACCGTCAGCAACCGACTCATGGTCGTCGACTCACCGCCCGGAATGACCAGTCCGTCCACGGATTCGAGTTCCGCGAGCCTGCGCACACCGATCGCTCGCGCCCCACTCGATTCGAGTGCCGCGAGGTGTTCGCGAACGTCGCCCTGTAGTGCGAGCACGCCGATCGTCGGTTGATTTGTCACGAGTGAAATTCCTGCACTATTCGAGGCTATTGACCCCGGAAACGCTATCAGCCGCGCGAGGACGCCGGTGCACGCGCCGGACGCCCGCGATCAGTCCCGCCGCAGGAACCGGGTGAGCCCTTCCTGAACCACCGCGGCCACCAGAACACCTTCGCGGTTGAAGATGCGGCCCTGGGTGAGCGCGCGCCCGAAGCCCGCCGACGGCGACGACTGGTCGTAGAGGAGCCAATCGTCGGCCCGGAACGGCCGCATGAACCACAACGCGTGATCGAGTGACGCGCTCTGGATCTGCGCGTCCGGATGGGTGGTGCTCGCCGAGGCCAGCAGCGTCATGTCACTCATGTACGCGAGGGTGCAGATGTGGAAGACGGGGTCGTCCGGGAGCGCCTCGCGGGACCGGAACCACACCTGCTGCTGCACCGGCACCCCGCGACGGCGCTGGATCTGCTCGGCCGGCACGTATCGCAGGTCCCAATCGGCCCACTCGCGGAACTCCCACGACTGCTCCTCCGACGTGAGGGTCGACGCGTCCGGCAGGTCCTCCGGATCGGGCACCGGCGGCATCTCGTCCCGGTGCTCGATTCCCTCGTCGAGGACGTGGAACGAGGCGGACATCGTGAAGATCGCCTGGCCGTCCTGAACTGCTGTGACCCGCCGCGTCACGAACGAGCGGCCGTCCCGGATCCGGTCCACCAGGTAGACGATCGGCATCACCGGGTTGCCCGGGCGCAGGAAGTACCCGTGCAGCGAATGGACGTGGAACTGTTCGTCCACGGTGCGCACCGCGGACACCAGCGCCTGGCCGGCCACCTGGCCGCCGAAGGTCCGCGGGAGCATCGTCTCGGTTGCGATACCGCGGAAGATGTCCTTCTCGAGTCGCTCGAGTTCCAGGATCTGTTCGATCTTCGCCATGACGGTCCCTTTCGCCGATGGATCAGGCTAGCAACGCGCAAAGAGAAACGCGGTGAGGGCCGCTTCGGGCCCTCACCGCGTCAGAGATCTCGATCGACCGAAGTCAGATCACCAGCCGCGCTCGGCGAGGCGGTGCGGCTGCGGGATGTCGTCGACGTTGATGCCGACCATGGCCTCGCCGAGTCCGCGGGAGACCTTGGCGAGCACGTCGGGGTCGTCGTGGAA
>NZ_QQAT01000013.1:0-160628 GCF_003350365.1 Rhodococcus sp. AG1013 | reverse complement strand
AGATGCTCTTCGCCGACTTGCCCGTCACCACCGCCCACGACGCGAACGTCAGACGCTCGGCCGCATCACGCGGCGGCACATCGACATCGCCGGACCCGGCAGGCGCCTCGATTACCGCGGCCTCGGGAACCTCCGGCGCTTCAGCTTCGGTCGTGTCGCCCTCGGTTGCGGCAGCCTCGCGCTCGGCCTGCTGCTGCGCGGCCAGGGCCGCGACCTCCTCGCGGTTCTCGACCGCGTAGTGCAGGTACTTCGCGACGTCCTGCATGCTCGCGTCCTTGACGGCCGCGAGCTGTAACTGCGGAATGTCGAACTCGTACTCGACCCGGTTCTTGATCCGCACCGCCATCAGCGAGTCCAGACCCAGCTCGACCAGCGGAATCTCCGCAGGCAGATCCTCCGGCGCGTAACCCATCGACTCCGCGACGATGATCGTCAACCGATCCTCGAGGGACTGCGAGCTGCTGGGATCCCACCGGTCACCGAACGTCTCGACAACCTCGGGAAGCTCCTCCGTCGGCGGACTGGATTGCGGCGTAGCCGGTTCGGTGACGATCGGTGCCGGTACCACCTCGCCCGACGCGATGACGGCCTCGAACAGCAGGGCAAACCCTGCTGCGTTGGTACGGAATTCGGCGCTCGTGCCCGGCCGGCAGTGCACCTGTACCGAGGCCCCGCCCAGGTGTGGTGACAGGGTCGCGGTGACAGTCCCTGCGGTCGGCAGGTCGCCGTGCGTATGTGCGGCAGCGAGAGTCGCTGCCGGGAACAGTTCGCTGGCCACATCCGTGACGAGTGCGTCGAAGTCGGAGAACGCCGACACCGGTACCTCCCACGCGTACCGCCCGTCGGCCAGCGCGACCCGTGCGCCGATGTTCGTGATCTGTCCTTCAGTCATGCGGATTCCCCCTCCTCGTGACGCCCACACCCCGGACGGGGTCTTGCGTCTACCCAGCCGTGTACCCCACCGATTCCGTAACGCGCCCCCAGCGCCGGATCGGAACGGGTGGATCATGACATGCCGAGTGCAGCTCCGGAGCCGGTACGCGGATTCGGTCGTGGACATCCGGCGCACACGGGTCACAATGAGTATGTGAAGGTCGAGATCCTGTATGTCGATGCGTGCCCGAACTCGCGGGAGGCGGGCGAGCGCGTCCTGGCGGCGCTGGCCAGCGTGGGCCGGGCGGACGTGGAGATCGAGTACCGAGTGCTGGCCACGAGCGCGGAGGCCGCGGCATCGCAGTTCGCGGGTTCTCCGACGATCCTGGTCGACGGGGTGGATCCGTTCCCGGCGGAGCGGGTCGCGGACCTGGCGTGCCGGGTGTACCGGACCGAGTCCGGGCTCGCGGGTGTGCCGACGGTGGCGCAGTTGGCCGAGGTGTTCCGCGGCCGTTGACGGGCCGGCGGGGGCCGTCGCCGATTCCTCGACTCGGCAGCGGGGATCAGCCTGTGCGGTGAACCGTCGTGTTAGCCTGCGGCGGGGAGGCCAAGGGGAGATATGCCTGATTCGTTGTACAGCTCAGCCCGCGACAGCCGCCGTCCGAATCTGCGCCGCCGACTACGGCGACTGAAGGTTCCGCTGCTTTTCGTCTCACTGTCGGTGCTGCCCGGACTCGTCTCGTTCCGTGTCTACGGAACGATTCTCGACGCTGCCGTGGTGACAATCCTGACGGCGCTGAGCATCAGCGCGGCGGCGTTCCTCTTCCGTCCACGGTGAATGCAACCGTGCCCCCGCCGATCTGGGATCGGCGGGGGCACCGTTGCGGTTGAGAGTTGTTCTCGCGCAGACTACTTGAGCTCGGCCGAGCTCTTGCCGAGCAGTCGTCGGGCGATGATGAGCTGCTGGATCTGCTGGGTGCCCTCGAAGATGTCGAGGATCTTGCTGTCGCGGGCCCACTTCTCGAGCAGCGGGCGCTGCGAGTACCCGTAGCTGCCGGCGAGCTCGACGGCCTTGAGCGACACCGCGGTTCCGGTGCGCCCGGCCTTCGCCTTCGACATCGACGCCTCGAGCGAGTTGGGCTTCTTGTTGTCGGCCATCCACGCCGCCCGCAGCGCCAGCAGGTACGACGCCTCCCAGTCGGCCTCGAGCGCCAGGAACTCGGCGGCGGCGGCGTGCTGGTTGTAGGCGGGGGTGTCGTACGAGATCTCGACGCCGGCCTCCTCCAGGACGCTGCGCAACTCCTCGAGCACCGCCCGGCCCAGGCCCACGGCCATACCGGCGACGATGGGACGGGTGTTGTCGAACGTCTGCATGACGCCCGCGAAACCCTTCTCCACGTTCACTTCCGGGCTGCCGAGCAGGTTGTCCTTCGGGATCCGGCAGTCCTGCAGGAGCAGCACCGCGGTGTCGGACGCCTTGATGCCGAGTTTGTGCTCGAGGCGGGCCACGCTCAGACCCGGCGCCTCGCGCGGCACGACGAACGACTTGATCGCCGCGCGGCCCTTGCTCTTGTCGACGCTCGCCCACACCACGATGTGCGAGGAGCGCTCACCGGCGGTGACGAAGATCTTCTCGCCGTTGAGGACCCACTCGTCGCCGTCGAGCACCGCGGTGGCGGTGACGGCGGCGGAGTCGGAGCCGAAGCTGGGCTCGGTGATGGCCATCGAGGCCCACACCTTGCCGAAGCGCTCGAGCTGCTCGTCGGTCGCGACCGCGGCGATCGCCGAGTTGCCGAGGCCCTGGTAGGGGATCGACAGCGTCAGACCGACGTCGCCCCAACAGGTCTCGATCACGTTCATCAGCGACGCCATGTTGCCGCCGTTGGCGTTGCCGATGACCTTGGGCTCGTCACCGTTCTGGTCGCTGGTACGACCCAGTGCCGCACCGGACGCGCCCTGGCCCGAGTCGTTCAGGCCCTCGACCATGGCGGCCATGGTGTCGAGTTCCTTGGGGTACTCGTGCTCGGACAGGTCGTACTTGCGGGAGATGGGCCGGAAGATTTCCGCTGCGACCTGATGCGCCTGGTTCGCAGAGGCCTTCAGCTTCTTGGGAAGTTCGAGATTGATCATCGAAAAGGTCTCCTAGTCGAAAGATTCGACAGATCGGGTCGGCGTCAGATGAGGACGATGCCTTCGGCAACGCCGATGGCTCGCAGGTCGCGGTACCAGCGCTCCACCGGGTGTTCCTTGGTGTAGCCGTGTCCGCCGAGCAGCTGGACGCCGTCCAGGCCGATCTGCATGCCCTTGTCGGATGCGAGCTTGCGGGCCAGCGCCGCCTCGCGGGCGAACGAGAGGCCTTGCTCCGCGCGGGACGCGCCGCGCAGGGTCACCAGGCGCATGCTGTCGAGCTCGATCGCGATGTTCGAGATCATGAACGCGACGGCCTGGCGGTGGCTGATCGGCTCGCCGAACGCCTCCCGCTCGTTGGCGTAGGGGATCACGTAGTCGAGCACGGCCTGGCTGGTGCCCACCGCGAGCGACGCCCAGCCCAGGCGGGCGAGACGGATCGCGTCGGCGTACTCGCGCGCACGCTGGTCGGCGTCGCCGTCGCCGAGGATCGCGGACTCGGGCACCGCGACATCGGTGAGGATCAGCCGGCCCAGGCCCGCGGCGCGCAGGCCCATGCTCGGATCCGCCTCCACCACCAGGCCCTCGGTGTCGGACTCGATGAGGAAGAACGCCGGGCGGCCGTCGAGTTCGGCGGCCACGACGAACAGTTCCGCCGACCCGGCCGCGGGCACCAGCGACTTGACACCGTTGAGCCGGTAGCCGCTGGGGGAGCGGACGGCCTTGGTCTGCAGCGCGAACGGGTCGAACAGCGCGCGCGGTTCGCTCACCACGACCGCGGCGGCGGGCACGTTCTCGCCGGCGAACGCGGGCAGATACGTCTTCTGCTGCTCGTCGGTGCCCCACTGGGTGAGGGCGACGGCTACGCCGCTGGGGGCGAGGATCGGCAGCGCCAGGCCCATGTCGCCGTGCGCGAGGGCCTCGGCGACGAGCGAGTTGGTGACCGCGCCGCGCTCGGAGGCGACACCCTCGAACTCCTCGGGGATGTTGATGAGGGTGATGCCGAGTTCGGCGGAGCGCTTGAGCAGATCCGCGGGTGCGGCGGCGGCCTCGTCGGCGTCGTGCGCGGCCGGGCGCAAGATCTCGGCCGAGAACTCGCGCACCGTCTCGACGATCATCTTCTGCTCGTCGTCGGGCGTCAGGTCGAAGTAGCCGGCGTTCTTGGTGGCACCGTCGGGCAGGCGCTTGGGCGCGCCGCCGCCGGAGACCCGGTTGAACGTGCGGGTCGCGGCCCCGAGGGTCTTGAAGCCGGTCTTGGTGCCCTCGTAGGTGACGCGATCGATGGTCTGGCGCAGGTTGTACTTCTCGGCCAGGTCGGAACCCGTGATCCGGGTCAGCACGCGCATCGCGGCGCCCATGGCATCGCGCTTGACCGGGTTCAAGCCGACCGCCGAGGTGTCGCGGGGCTCACGCTTGGCGCCGTTCGTCTTCACAACGTCTTGCTTGCTCATGGTCACCATTTCTCGGTGTTCGGTCTTGGACGATTCACCACCTTACTCCGGAGTAAGATATGAAGTCGAGCGAATCCCGAAAGTGATGAGTGTCATGAGTCGGGCATTTCGCGCTGCGGCCGAAAACCTGCACACAACCTTCACAACTCCTGCCGGGCATCCCCACAACCGCCCAATACAGTCGAGATCGTGACGAACCGAGATGGGGCGAACCGGCGGAGAGTGCTCGTCGTCGACGACGAACGCACGATCTCCGAATCGATCGCTGCGCGGCTGCGCGCCGAGGGTTACGAGGTGCGGGCCGCCTACGACGGACCGACCGCTGTGTCGGAGTGCGAGGCATTCGGTCCCGACGTCGTCGTGCTGGACGTCATGCTGCCCGGTTTCGACGGGCTCGAGGTGTGCCGCCGCATCCAGGCGTCTCGGGCGGTTCCGGTGCTGATGCTGACCGCGCGGGCCGACGAGACGGACATGGTGATCGGGCTCGGGGTGGGCGCCGACGACTACCTGAGCAAGCCGTTCAGCATGCGGGTGCTGGTCGCCCGGGTCGCCGCGCTGCTGCGCCGGGCCGACCGCGCGGCGGAGTCGGACCTGCTGGTGCTCGGCGACGTGGCGATCGACCTCAGTGCCCGCTCGGTCCGCGCGGCGGGCGTCGAGGTGCACCTCACCCGCACCGAATTCGACCTGTTGGCGCACCTGGCGTCGCGGCCGCGCGCCGCGATCGCCCGCGAGACCCTGCTCGAGCAGGTGTGGGGCTGGGGCGACGCCGCGAGCAGTCGCACCGTCGACAGTCATGTGAAGGCATTGCGCCGCAAGCTCGGTGGCGACGTGATCCGCACCGTGCACGGGGTGGGCTACGCGCTCGAGGTCCCGAGATGAACTGGCCCCGTCCCCTCGACCCGCTGCGCTCGTTCAAGGCCAAGACCGGCCTGCTCGTGGTCGCCTCGCTGCTGCTCGCCTCGCTGACGTTCTGGGCCACGTCGCAGTGGCAGTTCCGGTTCGCGCTCCTGTCGGCGCTCGTCGCGGCGCTGGTGGTGACGCAGGTCCTCGCGCACGGCATGACCTCGCCGCTGCGGGAGATGACCGCCGCGGCGAAAGCGATGGCGACCGGCGACTATTCGCGCAGGGTGCGGTCCACGTCGCGGGACGAGATCGGGCAACTGGCCACGGCGTTCAACCAGATGGCCGAGGACCTCGAGGCCGAGGACCGGTACCGCCGTGAACTGATCGGCAACGTCTCGCACGAACTGCGCACGCCGATAGCGGCGCTGCAGGCGGTGCTCGAGAACGTCGTCGACGGGGTCGAGTCGCCCGACGAGTCGACGATGCGGTCGGCGCTCGCGCAGACCGAGCGGCTCGGCAGCCTGGTGGCCGACCTCCTGGATCTGTCGAGGATCGAGGGAGGTGCGGTTCCGCTGCAGCAGAGCGCCTTCGAGGTCGAGCCGTTCCTGGGCGAGGTGATCCGGCAGGCGTCGAGCCCGGCGCGACCGCTGCTGGTGGACGTGGACGTCTCGCCGACCGGACTGCGGGCCGTGGCCGACACCGCCCGGCTGCACCAGGTGATCGCGAACCTCGTCGACAACGCGGCCCGGCACGGTTCGCAGGACGTGCCCGTGCGGATCCGGATCCGGGTCCGCGCCGACCCGCACGCCGGCGAGCTGATCCTCGACGTCCACGACGACGGCCCCGGAATCCCCGCGGCGGACCGTTCCCGGGTGTTCGAACGCTTCGCGCGCGGCGGTGCCCAGGACGGCGGAACAGGGCTGGGCCTCGCGATCGCCCGCTGGGCGGTGGATCTGCACGCGGGCCGGATCGAAGTCCTCGACACCGCGTCCGGCTGCTGTATCCGGGTGACACTGCCCCAGGGCTAGACCCCAACTCACGATCGACATCCGCTCGGGACCGGACCTTTCCGGTCCCGCGATGACGCCTGCCCGCCCACGGCCGGGCACAGACGAGGAGGACATCATGACCGCACCGACGACGATCCCGCCGGAGTTCGTCCCGACCGACGGTCTGTGGCACTGGCGCCGCGACGTGTGGCGGAGCGACCGGACATCGATGGCGCCCCGCGGGGCCCTGGTGGCCGCGCTGACCGCCGGCACCATCGCGACCCTGACGCTGCAGGTGACGGTGGTGAGCATCGCGTACCTCCTCACCGGAGCGGCGGTGGCGGCGACGGCCTTCGTCACCGTGCGCCCGCGCCCGACGCCGCTACAGCTCGTGGTGGTCGTCGGTGCGCTCGCCCTGCTCGCGGTGGCGGCGCTCCGCGGCGCCGACTGGCTGGTGGCGCTGTGTGTGGTGGCGAGTTGGGTGGTGGGATCGGTTGCGCTGGTGGGGGGCTGGACGTGGACCGGGCTTGCGCTCGCGTCCGTCGCGTTGTGGCTCACCCCGGTCCGGGTGACCGGTTGGGTGCGCCGCGGTCGTGCTCGGCTGCGGCCCGGGCGCAGGGTCGAGCCGGTTCGGGTCTTCGTTGTGGCCGCGATCAGCGTGGCACTGTTGGCGGTGTTCGGATCGCTGTTCGTCAGCGCGGACCCGGAGTTCGGCAGACTGTTCGACGCCGCGTTGCCCGACGTCCGGGTCGGCAATCCCGCCGGGCGCGTGCTCCTCGGTCTCTTCGTCGCGGGCATGGCGTTGGCGTCGGCGTACCTGCGGAGGCGGACGCCGCGATTCGATGCCCTCGCACCCGGACCCGGCCACCCGCTCGCGCGGTGGGAGTGGGCGGTGCCGCTCGCGCTGCTCGACGCACTGTTCGCGGGCTTCGTCGCGGTGCAGGTGCGGGTGCTGTTCGGCGGGGACCGGCACGTCCGGGACACCGTCGGACTGACCTACGCGAACTACGCGCGGCAGGGCTTCTGGCAGCTCGCGGCGGTCACCGTTCTCACGTTGGCTCTCGTCGCCGTCGCGGTGCGCAAAGTGGACCGCCGCAGCGCGGGGGACCGGGCGCTCGCTCGGGTGCTGCTGGGCCTGCTCTGTGGTCTCGGGCTCGTCGTCGTGGCGTCGGCGGTGCACCGGATGTCGCTGTACGAGAACGAGTTCGGATTCACCCGGCTGCGGCTGAGCGTGATGGCGACCGAGCTGTGGCTCGGAGTCGTGTTCGTGCTGCTGCTCCTGGCGGGAATCCGGATGTCGGCGCGATGGCTGCCCCGGGCGGTGCTGGCGTCGGCCGCGATCGGCTTGCTCGGGTTCGCGGCGCTGAACCCGGACGGCTACATCGCCGAACGGAACGTGCAGCGGTACGCCGCGACCGGCGACATCGACGTCGCGTACCTGGGCGGGTTGTCCGTCGACGCCGTGCCCGCGCTCGACCGGCTCGCCGAACCTGTGCGCTCGTGCGCGCTGTCCGGCATCGACGTCGGCGGCGGTACGGCGTGGTTCGAGTACAACGCGGCCCGATCGCGGGCACGGGAGATCCTGCGGGGCCGGCCGGTGACGGCGTGTACCCACGGGTCCTGGTGAGGGCGGACGTCAGTGCCAGGGAACGATGGGCGGCTTGACCCACATGATCTTCTCGTCGGCGTGCGCGGGTGCGGCGCGCGGATCGTCGGGATGGGCCTGGGCCCACCGGGTCTTCTCGTCGACCAACTCCGCGGCCACCGTCCACGTCTCGCGGGTACTCGGCGGGTTCGCGCCGGCCGCCCGTGCCAGCTTGCGGAGCCGATCGTCGGGCAGGTCGAGCAGTTCGGCGCCGGTGATCGAGCGGTCCCACACGAACCGCGCCAGTTCCAGCGCCTTCTCCCGACGCTTGCGGCTCGCCTGATCAGTGTGGGCGAAGTCGACCTCGTCCGCGTCCATCCCGGTCACTCCCGTCGCTACTCGTGTCTGTGCTGGACCTGCCTTCCCTTGATTCGCGCACTTATCGGTGTCGGCGGAGCCCGAATCACACCGATAAGTGCGCAAATCGCGGGGGAATCAGCGAAGGCGGGCCAGGACCTCGTCGTGCAGCAGGCCGTTGGTGGCCACCGCGCTGCCGCCGTGGGGGCCGTCGGCGCCCTCGAGGCTGGTGAAGCGGCCACCCGCCTCGCGGACCAGCAGGTCCAGCGGCGCGAGGTCCCACAGCGACACCTCGGGCTCGGCCGCGATCTCGAGCGTGCCCTCGGCCAACAGGCAGTAGGAGAAGAAGTCGCCGTAGCCGCGGATGCGCCACACCTCGTCGGTGAGGTCGACGAAGCGGTCGCGGATGCCGCGTTCCTTCCACCCGGACAGCGACGAGAACGCCAGGCTCGACGACGCCAGGTCGCCCACCGCCGACACCGACAGCCGTCGGGCGTCGCCGCCGTCGTACGACGCCCACGCGCCCTCACCGGCCGACGCCCACCAGCGACGGTTCAGTGCCGGGGCGCTCACCACGCCGACGACGGGGACGCCGTCCTCGAGCAGTGCGATCAGGCTGGCCCACACCGGGACACCGCGCACGAAGTTCTTGGTGCCGTCGATCGGGTCGATCACCCACTGCCGACCCTCGAACTTCGCGTCGCCGCCGAACTCCTCGCCGAGGACGTCGTCGCCGGGCCGTTCCACCGCCAACGTCGCGCGCACTGCCCGCTCCACCGCCAGGTCGGCATCCGACACCGGGGTGAGGTCGGGCTTGGAATCCACCTTCAGATCCAGCGCGCCGAATCGAGCGCGGGTGATGGCGTCGGCCTCGTCGGCGATGCGGCGGGCGAGAGTCAGGTCGGCGGCGCGTGCGGTCACGACAGCAAAGCCTACCGGCGCCCTCCCGCGGTTGCTTCCAGCTAAGGCCTCAGGCGGATTCGGATGGATAACCGGCAATCAGTGACGAATATGGACTACTGATTGCTGAACATTGGCGGATGTGACACTCTTGAGCGCGAATCGTGGCGGAAGCCACAATCCTCGGTCGTCGAAGGGACGGTTACATGTCGCTCAGTTCAACTGCGCGCGACGCGATGCAGGATGTGATGCGGCTCGAAGGCGCCTATATCGGCGGGCAACTCGTGTCGCTCGACGGCGCCGAATGCGTGCCGGTCATCTCGCCACGCGACGGCCGGTCGCTCGGGGTACTGCACGCAAGCGACGAGATGCACGTCGACCTCGCCGTCTACGTCGCCCGATCGGCCTTCCGGACGTCCGGCTGGGCCACGGCGCCGGCGCGCGAGCGGGGCGAGGTCCTGAAGAAGTGGGCCCTCCTCGTCGGGGAGAACGCCCAGGAACTGGCCACCATCATCTCGCTCGAGATGGGCAAGCCGGTGTCCCAAGCGCTCAACGTGGAGTTGGCAGCAGTCGAGAAGTGCATCCGGTGGTACGGCGAACTCGCCGACAAGCTGTCGGACAAGCTGATCGCGCACGAGGCGTCCGTGCTGGCGTACTCGGTCGAGGCCCCGGCCGGCGTGGTGGCCGCCGTGGTGCCGTGGAACTTCCCGCTCACGATGACCGCATGGAAGCTCGCGCCCGCACTCCTCGCCGGCAACTCGGTGGTCGTGAAACCGTCGGAGCAGACGCCGTTCTCGGCACTGCGACTGGCGGAACTGGCCGGCGAGGCCGGACTGCCGGCGGGTGTGCTGAACGTCGTGAACGGCCTGGGTCGGGACGCCGGTCAGGCGCTCGGCCGGCACCCCGACGTCGACGTCCTGACCTTCACGGGATCGCCGGTCACCGGGCGCGCCTTCATGAAGTACAGCGCCGAATCGAACGGCAAGCGGGTGTGGCCGGAGCTCGGCGGGAAATCCGCCACCATCGTCCTGCCCGACGCCGACATCCGGGCCGCCGCCGCCAGCGCCGCCGAGAACGCATTCTTCAACCAGGGCCAGATGTGCAGTGCCTCGTCTCGGCTGATCGTGTTCGAGGACAACGCCGACGAGGCTGTCGCCGCGGCGTGCGAGATTGCTGCCGCGCTGCAGCCGCGGGACCCGCTCGACGCCGGTACCGCCTTCGGCGCCATCGTCAGCGCCGGCGCGGTGGCCGGGATCGAGGCCAAGGTCGCGGACGCGCTCGAGCAGGGGGCGGTCCTGGCCGCCGGCAGCCCGCGGCGCGCTGTGGTGCAGGGCCTCGAAGGGGGCTCGTACTTCGCTCCTGTCGTCCTCGATCACGTCGATCCCGATTCCCGGATCGCGCAGGAGGAGGTTTTCGGGCCGGTCCTCTCGGTCATCCGCGTCAGCAGCGAGGCGGAGGCGATCCGCGTCGCCAACGACACCCGGTACGGACTCGCGGCCTCGGTGTGGGGCAGTGACGTCGCCGCGATCCACCGCGTCACGCGTGCCGTGAAGGCCGGCGTGATCTGGGTGAACTGCTACGAGGAGGGCGACATGCGCCTTCCCTTCGGCGGTGTGAAGGAGAGCGGATTCGGGCGGGACAAGGGCGCCGATGCACTGCACAAGTACACCGACACCACCGCGGTCTGGATGAAGCTCGATGGCTGATCGCCCCCTGATCGCGATCACCACGTGGCGGCGCGATCTCCCCACCTACCTCGGCGAGCGGACCGACCTGTTCACCGTGGGCACCGAGTACGTCCGGTTCTTCGCCGCGCAGGGCCTGTCCGTGATCCTCGTTCCGGAATGCACCGGCGACGACGCCGCGACCCTGCTCTCGCACGTGAGCGGGCTCGTGCTCTCCGGGGGAGAGGACGTGGGCGAGTGGATCGCCCGCGGCGAGGACGTCGGTGCCCCGCCCGACGCCACCACCCGTGACGTGACCGAGCATGCGCTCGTCGTGGCCGCACGGGAACTCGGTCTGCCGGTCTTCGGCATCTGCCGCGGAATGCAACTGCTCGCGGCCCTCCACGGCAGCCGGGTCGTCGACCTGCCCGCCGTCCGGGACCTGCACCCGTACGGGCTCGCGCCCGAGGCCCAACTCGACCACCGTCACGAGATCGACATCGCGTCCGGCCCGGCGCCGTCCGCCGTTCGAGGTATGCGTGTCAATTCGATTCACCAGCAAGCGATCTCGCATTGCCCGGATGGTTTCGCCGTGACCGCGACGGCCGCGGACGGGACGATCGAAGCGATCGAGTCGACCACCGACTGGTACGCCGCGGGCGTGCAGTGGCATCCCGAGAAGATGTGCGGCGCCGACGAGTTCGCCGGACAGGAAGAGTTCATCGCTCCGTTCGTCGCAGCCGTCAAGAGCTACCGACAAACCGCCTGACCACCGAGACCGAAGAATGCACCGAACAGAAAGAGGAACCCCGTGACCGAGCAGAAGCTCTTCTTCGAATACGAGAACGGCCCCCGTGCCATCGCCACCATGCACCTCGACCTGGCACCGAAGACGTGCGACGCGTTATGGGGTGCGCTGGTGAAGCCCGTGACCGTCGATGCGATGCACGCGATGTACGCCGGACCGGAGGTGATGACCGGCCTTCCCGAGGAGGCTCAGAATTTCGATCCGGAGGCAGTCCCGTTCGAGAACCAGCAGGTCATTCCGGGCGTCGGTGACGTGCTCTGGTACTACCAGCGTCCGATGCAGATGGGCGGCCTGCCGTTCGAGTGGTACGAGGTCGGCGTCTGCTACGCCCCCGGCGTGCGCACGTTCGGTCCGCTCGGATGGACCCCCGTCAACGTGTTCGCCACCGTCACCGAAGGACTCGCGGACTTCGCGAAGGCCTCGGCCGACATCCGGATCACCGGGCTGAAGAAGCTCACGATCGGTCGCGTCGAATAGCTCCGAAGCCAGTGGGGCCGTGCCCGCCGCCGACGTAGCCGGCGGGCACGGCCCCATTCGTCTGCGCAGGTTCGGGCGGAAACTGTTCGGCTCAAAGGTGTTCGGTACGGACCGCACGCCGAAACGCCGCACCACATCGCGTGTGGTGCGGCGCTGGGTGTATCGAGACCGAGGTCAGGCCACGACGTCGTCGACGAACAACGGGCCGCGACGAACGGCTTTGAGTACCACCCGGGATTCGGCGATCTCCACGGTTGTCAGGGATCCGATCACGCTGTTCTGGAAGTCGAACAGCGCCTCCTCGTCCGTGAACAGTCCGTCGACCAACAGTCCGGCGTGCCCGGTGAGAGCCGCGCAGTATCGAACGGACGGATGAGTGGCGAGTGAACCGCCGATGCTCTCGATGTCTCCTCCGCGGATGTGCAGCCACAGCATGGCCTCGACCTTGAAGCCGAAGAATGTGGGCGCCACCTCGGTGCGAACCCGCAGGACGCCGACACCGAACAGGGTGTCGAGCCGACGACGAACGGTCTGCGCGTTGATGCCGGCGTCCTGCGCGAGCATCGAGATCGTCGCCCGCCCATCGTTGCTCAGCTGGTCGATCAGGTTCTGGTCGACGGCATCGAGAACCACCGGCGTGGAGCTGGTCGACGGCGCGTGCCAGGGTGCGGACTTACGAAGGGCCTCGACCTGCTCCGCCGGCAGTATCCCGGCGTGCCAGTCCAGGCCCATCAGGTAGGACCGCAGAACGGTACTGACCTCGAACGCCCGCAGGCCGGGGATGGCCGGAAGCGTCTGCAACAGCAACACTTGATGCGCCTCGGCGCTCTCCACGAGAACGAGAGCGACGATGTCGCCCGAACCCTCGAGGATCGACACCGAGGACGCACCCGGCAGCGCTGCCACCCTGCTGGCCACCTGGGCCACCTGGTCGATCTCGGTGCCGAGGCGAATGAGTACACCCCGTGCGTGCAGCAACTTGTTCGCATCGACATAGGTGGACACCCGCACGCATCCCGTGTCGAGCAGATGCTGTCCACGTCGCATGACGGTCCGCGACGGAAGATCGATGACGCGACTGATGGCCTCCCAGGAGGCGCGTCCGTTTACCTGCAGTGCGCTCGCAATGAGCCGATCGGTGTCGCCCGTGTCATTGCCCTTCTGACTCATGGTCTGCAGCCTTCGTATGAGAATTTATGTGCGGGAAGAGAATTACACAGTGTAACCATGTCTCCGACGCTATTTCGTCAGGATCCGACTCTGCTCGCTGCGCCAGGAAACCGTCACCTCGCTGCCCGGGTACGCGATCGTCGAGGTCGGGGCGACGGCCCGAAGCTCTTGTCCCGCCGCCTCCACCACGATCAGCAGCTCGCTTCCCCGGAACACTCGGGACTTGACCACCGCGGTCAGGTGCGCGTCGCAGCCGTCCGGTGCGTTGACCCGGATGTCCTCCTGCCGGACCATCAGCAGCGACTCGCCACCGAAGGTCTCCGGGGCCGGCACGGTCACATCGCCCACCGACGCGCGCCGATCCGCGCCCCCCGTGACGTCGAGGAGGTTCGCGGCCCCCAGGAAATCGGCAGCGAAGCGCGTGCCCGGGTTCGCGTAGAGATCCTCGGGCGTACCGGACTGCTCGACGACGCCACCCTGCATCAGAATGACCTGGTCGGACATGCTCAGTGCTTCGTCCTGATCGTGCGTGACGAAAACGGTGGTCACGCCCAGACTCCGTTGCAGCGACACCAGTTCCACCTGCATGTCCTCGCGGAGGCGTGCATCGAGATTCGACAGAGGTTCGTCGAGCAGGATCAGCCGGGGGCCACCGACGATCGCGCGGGCCAATGCCACGCGCTGCTGTTGGCCGCCGGACAGCTGTCGTGGCATGCGCGACGCCAGGTGATCCATCTGGACCTGTTCCAGCGCCCGCACGGCGAGGTCCCGCTGTTCGGCGCGGGTTCCGTGCGCCTTTCCGCGCATCCGCAGGGGAAAGCGGACGTTCTCGAGCACGCTCATGTGCGGTAGGAGTGCATAACTCTGGAACATCATGCTCAGCCGCCGGTTCTCCGGCGCGAGGTCGGTGACGTCCTCTCCGCCCACCGAGATGGTCCCGGAGTCGACGGTCTCGAGGCCCGCGATGCACCGCAGCAGCGTCGACTTGCCACAGCCACTGGAACCGAGCAGCGACACGAAGCTGCCCGATTTCGCGTGGATGTCGACGCCCTTGAGTACCTTCACGTCCCCGAATGTCTTGTGAACGTCGGCGATGGTGAGATCGGCCATTAGCTGAAGACCTTTCCGAGACCGACGATCTTCTCGATCGCCAGGATTGAAATCGCGGTGAGGGCCATCGAGAGAGTCGAGACGGCCGCCACCGTCGGCGATGCGCTGAACTCGAGCTGTCCGTAGATGGCGAGGGGGAGTGTTTGGAGCTGGGGTGTCCGCAGGAAGAGCGCGATGACCGCGTCGTCGAAGGAGACGATGAAGGCCAGGAAGGCGCCGGCGATGATTCCGGGGCGGCACATCGGTAGCAGCACGTGCCAGTAGCGCTGCCACCAGCTGGCACCCATCACCCGGACGGCCTCTTCGGTGAACCCGTCGGACCTCGCGATCACCCCGAGGACCGTTCGGACGACGTAGGGGACGGTGATGACGACGTGCGCGAGCATCAGGATCCAGGGCGAGGATCCGCCCATCAACTGGGACACCGTCTGGAGGATGCCGATCGCGAAGATGATGCTCGGCATGGTCAGCGGCGACAGGGCAAACGACTGCAGTGCACCCGAACCGGGAACCTTGTGACGTGCGATCCCGATGGCGAAGGCCGTCCCGATCGCGGCCGCACCCACCGCGGCGATGAGGGCGACCTGCAGGCTGAACAGGAACGGATACGTGTACGTGGTGTCGGCCAGCGCATCCGCGAACCACTCCAGGCTGAGACCTTCGGGTGGGAAGGCCAGGAACTGATCCGAGTTGAACGCGGCTCCCACCACCACCGCGAGCGGGGCCAGCATGAACAGTGCGATGAGAACGAGGAAGACCTTGCCGGCGATCCTCAACGGAAGCGGAGTTGATCGAACCACTATTTCATCCTCGCGTTCGCAATTCGGTTGGTCGCCGCGATCGTGATGACGACGACCGCCAGGATCAGCACCGCCTGCGTCGCGGCGAAGGGGATGTCGTTGCTGACCGTCGCATCGTGGTAGATGAATCCGGCAATCACCGGAAGCTGCGCTCCACCAATGAGGTTCGGTGTGATGAACGAACTGATCGACAGTGCGAAGCACAGCGTGGCTCCGGAGACGATGCCCGGTAGGGACAGCGGAAGTATCACGTGCCGAAAGGTTCCGACGAATCCCGCGCCCATGGTTCGGGATGCTTCCCGGAGCCGCACGTCGATCCCGTTGATGACACCGAGAACCGACAGGACCGCGAACGGCACCAGCACCTGGATCATGGCGATGTTCACGCCGAGTTCGGTCCCCAGCAGACCCTGTCGAGCCTGGCTCAGATCCAGGAAACCCGGAATCTTCGCCAGCGGGCCGGACGGGCCCATGAGGATGACCCAGCCGAACGTCCGGATGACGACGCTGGTCATCAGCGGAAGGATTGTCGCGATCATCATGAAGGCCCGCGCTTTCGCGGAGAGCCCGGCCATGATGTACGCCAGCGGTACGGCAATGACGACCGAGACGATCGTCTGGATGAATGCCATCCGCAGTGACCGCTCCGATGCGCCGAGAGAGACCGACGACCCGAAGAACCTGGTGAAGTTGCTGAGGGTGAACCCGGAGGAATCTGTGGTGAAGCTGGCCAGAAGTGTTCTGGCGACGGGGATCACGAATGCGATCAGAAGCAGCGCAATGAGCGGCAGCACCAACAGCCAGGGTTCGGCGGAGCGCTTCCTCATCGCGCGATCTGCTCCTGCCACTGGTTCTGCCAAGCCGCGGACTTCCCGGTGATCTGCGCCGGATCGAACCTGACCAGCTTCTCCAGCGTCGGGCCCGACAGGATCTTGGACTGCAGGTCAGCGGGGACGACTGCCTTCGTGTTCACCGGCGAGTAGGCCATGCCGGTGACGAACTTCTCCTGGGCGCCCGCGCTCAGTGCGTAGTCGATGAACTTGGTGGCGAGGTCGGTGTTGGGGCGGCCGGCAACGACGTTGGCGGTGATGAACGACCCGGTCGTGCCCTCACGAGGCATGGTGAAGCCGACAGGCTGGCCGGCCTTGCGCAGCGTCTCCGCGTAGTCCTGCGAGTAGGGAGCCAGCCAGATGTCGCGGGCCGCGAAGGCCTGCTGGAGGTCGGACGACGTCTTGGTGATGATGGAGTCGCCGGCGCGGGCCGACTGGCCGATCGCGTCGATACCGGGGGTGACGTCGTCGATCGTCCCGCCCCGGGTGCCGTTGATCATCAGCATCCCGAGGGTGCCGTAGCTGTTCGACAGGTCCGTGAAGGCGACGTGCTGCCGGTACTCGGGGTTGAAGGCGTCGTTCCACGACGTGGGCTCGTCGATCTTGTCTGTGCGGTACAGCAGCCCCATCGGGGTGATCTGAACCACCGGTCCCTGCCCGCCGGCGAGATCGTTGCTCGCCTGGGCGATCAGGTCGGGACCGTTGGTGAGCGCGGACGGGTCGATCGGCGCGAGGAGTCCGTCCTTGGCTGCCACCGCCTCCTGGCCCCCGGAGAAGAAGACGACATCCATCTGCGGGCTCGACTTCTGGGCCTGGAGTTGCGCGAGCGCGTCCGAGCTGTACAGCGTCACCTGCTTGACCGTGACGTTGTTCTCCTTCTCGAACGGCTTCACCACGGCATCGGTGAAGTTCTTCTGCCACTCGCCACCGAACGTCGTGACGACGAGTTCGGACGCCGATGACGTCCCGGGCGTGCATGCGGTCAAGGAGGCGGCGGCGCCCACTGCGAGGGCGATTGCGGTGAGTGCGAGGCGACGTTTCATCTGACTTCCTGGATGTGGGTTGAGGCGTCCGAACAAGTCGACGCGGCCGACGGCGAGGTTCTTCGTGGGCTGTGACCCAGGCCACGAGTCGGATGAGTGTTGCATATTCGCCAGATTGAAGCAATAGAGTGGGCGAAGTAGACAATTGTCTTAAGGATTGTCACTCGAATTCGCCTACAGGCGGCCCTGGGGTGAGCTAGAGGTGAACCCGGGACGGGTTTGGGGGACCGCTGCTCGGCGGATCCGCGGCGCGAGGGTCGGCATCGCGGCCGGTGTGACTGCGGTCGCAGCGATGTCACCGTGATGGACCCGGTAGCCTGGATAACTGTGCATCCTGACGTTTCCGCTGACCTCAACGAGCTCGACACCACTCTGACCACGGTCGAGAAGGTTCTCGACGTCGAGGAGCTGCGCCGCCGCATCGACGAACTCGAACACCAGGCGTCCGATCCGGAGCTGTGGAACGACCAGGAACACGCGCAGAAGGTGACGAGCCAGCTGTCGCACGCCCAGGCGGAGCTGCGCCGCGTGGAGGAACTGCGCTCGCGCCTCGACGACATGGCCGTGCTCTACGAGCTCGCCGAGGAGGAGGGCCCCGACGCGGTCGCCGACGTCCACGTCGAGCGGGCGACCCTGCGCGCCGACATCGAGGCGATGGAAGTCAAGACCATGCTCTCGGGCGAGTACGACCAGCGTGACGCGCTCGTCAACATCCGCGCCGGCGCCGGCGGCGTCGACGCCGCGGACTGGGCCGAGATGCTCATGCGCATGTACATCCGCTGGGCCGAGAAGCGTGGCTACGGCGTCGAGGTCTACGACACCTCCTACGCCGAAGAGGCCGGCATCAAGAGCGCCACCTTCGCGGTGAAGGCGCCCTACAGCTACGGCACCCTGTCGATCGAGATGGGCACGCACCGTCTCGTCCGTATCAGCCCGTTCGACAACCAGGGCCGCCGCCAGACCTCGTTCGCCGAGGTCGAGGTGCTGCCCGTCGTCGAGACCACCGACCACATCGACATCGACGAGAACGACGTCCGCGTCGACGTGTACCGCTCGTCCGGCCCGGGTGGCCAGTCGGTCAACACCACGGACTCGGCGGTGCGCCTGACACACGTCCCCACCGGCATCGTCGTCACGTGTCAGAACGAGAAGTCGCAGCTGCAGAACAAGGTGTCCGCGATGCGGGTGCTGCAGGCCAAGCTGCTCGAGCGCAAGCGGCAGGAGGAGCGCGCCGAGATGGACGCGCTCAAGGGCGACGGCGGCAGCTCGTGGGGCAACCAGATGCGCTCGTACGTGCTGCACCCGTACCAGATGGTCAAGGACCTGCGCACCGAGTACGAGGTCAACAACCCGTCGGCAGTGCTCGACGGTGAAATCGACGGATTCATCGAGGCCGGCATCCGCTGGCGGATGAGCGAAACCCAAGCCTAGGACGTATGCAGACCACAACCCTCGCACTGACCTTCACCCCATACGTCCAACTGCGTGCATGGCTCGAAGTCACCGGACTTCCCATTGCGCTGACGGTTCTGGGTGCGCTGATCGTCGCCCGTTTCGTGAACTGGGCCGGCGGTCGGATCACTCAGCAGATCGACGACAACTACCAGCAGGGCGACGCCCTGGTCCGTTCCGAGGCCACCAAGCACCGGCACTCGGTGGCGCAGGTCATCACGTGGGTGGTCATCACGATGATCTACGTGATCGCGACGGTGAAGGTGCTCGGTCTGCTCGGCCTGCCCATCGGCAGCCTCGTGGCTCCGGCGACGGTGCTCGGTGCCGCACTCGGCTTCGGCGCGCAGCGTGTGGTCCAGGACATCCTCGCCGGGTTCTTCATCATCACCGAGCGTCAGTACGGTTTCGGTGACACAGTGCAGATCGCCATCACCGGGTCGTCCACGGACGCAGAGGGTGTGATCGAGGACGTCACCCTGCGGGTGACCCGGATGCGCAACGCCGACGGCGAAGTCATCACCGTTCCCAACGGGCAGATCGTCAAGGCGGTCAACCTCTCGAAGGACTGGGCGCGCGCGGTGGTGGACGTGCCGATCCCCGCGACCGCCGACATCAACCACGTCAACGACATCCTGCACCGCGTCGGTGTCGACGCGTACGAGGACAAGGGCCTGCGCCCGCTGCTGCTCGACACCCCGTCGGTGATGGGAGTCGAGAGCCTCGCGGTGGATCAGGTGAGCATCCGGATGGTGGCCCGCACACTGCCCGGCAAGCAGTTCCAGGTCGGCCGGGCGCTGCGTGTGCGCGTCGTGACGGCGCTGCGACGCGCCGGTATCACCGTCGCGGCCGAACTCGAGAACGACGCGGTGGGAGGTGGCGACGAATGAGCCCGCAGGAGAAGGTGTCGCTGCTGTGGAAGCGGATTCCGCGCAAGCTGTTCGGCGGCCGCATGCGCACCACGACCGTGGCCATGTGCGTGCTCTGGCTGGGTCTGGCGATGCTCAACGCCCAGGTCAATCAGGAGACCGACGCCTCGACGCACGGCACGCAGCCGGCCGTCAGTACCGGGGATCCGGCCTTGCCGGCGGATGAGCGGCAGAGCGAGAGTCCGTCGACGCCGCCGCAAAGCTCCACTCAGCCGTCGTCGTCGGAGAGCGCCACGCCGTCGTCGTCGCCCGCGTCGGAGACGAGCCGCAGTGGGCAGCAGTCGAGCACGCCGACCACGACGCCGGGCGCCGGCAGTGGCACGACCACGTCGGGGACGTCGCAGCAGACGACGACCACGCCTCCACCTGCTCCGCAGCTGTCGCAGGAACCCGAGTCGGGCCCGTCCGACGAGGTGACGACTACGGCGCCGACGCCGCAGGGCTGACACGCGCGGATCGGTGCGCGTCGTTACCCAAGGTCACTGTTCGATAACGGCTAGACTGACTTCCCGTGATCAGCGTCAAGGATGTCTCCAAGTTCTACAAGGCCTCCACCAGGCCCGCCCTGGACAAGGTGAACGTCGAGATCGACAAGGGCGAGTTCGTGTTCCTGATCGGGCCGTCGGGCTCGGGCAAGAGCACGTTCATGCAGCTCCTCCTCAAGGAGGAGACCCCCAGCTCGGGGGACATCTACGTCGCCGACTTCCACGTCAACAAGCTGTCGGGTCGACGGGTGCCGAAGCTGCGGCAGAGCGTCGGCTACGTCTTCCAGGACTTCCGGCTGCTGCAGAACAAGACGGTGTCGCAGAACGTCGCGTTCGCGCTCGAGGTGATCGGCAAGTCGCGCTCGATGATCGAGCGCACCGTCCCCGAGGTCCTCGACCTGGTCGGACTGTCCGGCAAGGCCGATCGCCTGCCGAACGAGCTGTCCGGCGGTGAGCAGCAGCGCGTCGCGATCGCCCGCGCGTTCGTGAACCGTCCACTGGTCCTGCTCGCCGACGAGCCCACCGGCAACCTCGACCCCGACACCAGCGCCGACATCATGCTGCTACTCGAGCGGATCAATCGCACCGGCACCACCGTGCTCATGGCCACGCACGACCACCACATCGTCGACTCGATGCGCCGCCGCGTCGTCGAGCTCGATCTCGGCAAGGTGGTGCGCGACGAAGCGAGAGGCGTGTACGCCGTCGGCCGCTAGGCCCGCGACGGCACCCGCCCACCGATCCTCTCGAACAGACGACTCAAGGACTGCGATTCCCCGATGCGTGCCAGTTTCATTTTCAGCGAGGTCCTGACCGGCCTGCGCCGCAACCTCACGATGACCGTCGCGATGATCCTGACCACCGCGATCTCGCTCGGACTGTTCGGCGGCGGTCTGCTGGTCGTGCAGATGGCCGACAAGACCCAGCAGATCTTCCTGGACCGCGTCGAGGTGCAGCTGTTCCTCACCGACGACATCTCCGCGTCCGACCCGGATTGTGCGGCGGACATCTGCCGCGGCATCCGCAGCGATCTCGAGAACACCGATTCGGTGGTCTCGGTGCAGTACCTCAACCGCGACGACGCCGTCGCCGACGCCACCGACCGGGTGTTCAAGGACAACCCGGAACTGGCGTCCCTGGTGAGCCCGGAGAGCTTCCCGGCCTCGTTCAAGGTCAAGCTCAGCGATGCGGAGCGCTTCGGTGTCATCAACGACGAGTTCGCGGCGCGTCCCGGCATCGAGAGCATCCTCAATCAGCGGGAGCTGGTCGACCGCCTGTTCAGCGTCCTCGGCGGTGTCCGCAACGCGGCGTTCGCGATCGCCGTCGTGCAGGCCATCGCCGCGATCTTCCTGATCGCCAACATGGTTCAGGTCGCCGCGCTGACCCGCCGCACAGAGGTCGGCATCATGCGTCTGGTCGGCGCCACCCGCTGGTACACGCAGCTGCCGTTCCTGCTCGAGGCCGTGGTCGCCTCGCTGATCGGTTCGGTCCTGGCGATCGCCGGGCTGTTCACCGCGAAGAACATGTTCATCGACGACGTCCTCGGCGACATCTACGACGCCAATATCGTGGCCCGGATCTCCAACAGTGACGTGCTGCTGGTGTCGCCGTTCGTGGTGATCGTCGGTGCCGGCATGGCCGCGATCACCGCGTACATCGCACTGCGCCTGTACGTCCGGGAGTAGTGCGGCGTTATCGGCTTGCGCAAGCTCCTATGCTGGAGCGGTACGAAGAGTGACGGCGGAACGAGGACTGTGAGGGCCCGCACGTGAAAGAGAAGGGCCGCAAGGTCATCGCGACCAACCGCAAGGCGCGACACAACTACACCATCATCGACACCTACGAGGCCGGCGTCGCACTGCTGGGTACCGAGGTGAAGAGCTTGCGCGAGGGCAAGGCCTCCCTGGTGGACGCCTTCGCCACCGTCGACGACGGCGAGGTGTGGCTGCGCGCACTGCACATCCCGGAGTACACGCAGGGCACGTGGACCAACCACTCGCCCCGGCGCACCCGCAAGCTGCTGCTGCACAAGCGCGAGATCGAGCATCTGGTGGGCAAGACCCGCGAGGGCAACCAGACGCTGGTGCCGCTGTCGATGTACTTCTCCGACGGCAAGGTCAAGGTCGAGCTGGCGCTCGCGAAGGGCAAACAGGACTACGACAAGCGTCAGGATCTGGCGCGCCGCACCGCCGAACGCGAGGTGACGCGCGAGCTCGGGCGCCGCGTCAAGGGCATGCGCTGACCGAGTTCCCGGTGAACTGACGACGGTGGCCGCCTCCCGAACGGGAGGCGGCCACCGTTGCTTCTATGTCTGCCCTACTTCGCGACGCGCTCCCACATCTGCAGGTACGCCTCGGCGCCGCGGGACATGTCGTCCATGAACTGCGCACCGTCGTCGCCGGCATACACGCGCATGTCCTCGATCCAGTCGGGGATCATGCCGTACTGCGCCAGACCGTCGGTGTTGAAGTCGAACACGCGGGTGCCGGCTCGCTGCTGATTCATCACCGTGCCGCCGTCGAACGTAGTGTAGGGGTACTCGACCCCGCGCGTGCCGTCCTTGTGCGGCGCCGGCTGCGAACCGAAGCCGTTGGTGTCGGCACCGTAGCCGTAGCCGAAGTAGTAGTCGTCGTCGCGTCCCTGCCGCGCATCTCGCCACTCCTTGACGAAGTTCTCCGACGGCCCCGCGTACGACGCCACGAACCCGCCGAGCTTGTAGATCCGCGGGTAGTTCGACGCGTCGGTCCACCCGTGGCTCGACACCACGCCGGAATACTTCGCCTCTTCGAGGATCCGCAGCGCCGAGTCGGCGGTCTTGACGCCCATGTGGTCGATGTCGACGATCATGCCGCGCTGCATCATCGCGCGGATCGCGTGCTCGCCGAGCGGACTCAGATCCCGCGCGTTGCAGACGTCACCCTCTGGGTACACGGGCAGCGTGACCCCCGGCGGCAGTGACTTCGCCAACTCCACGACGTTGTCGCCGACGTTGCCGATCGGGTTGTCGGTCGCGACTCCGGTGCACTGCTCGGCCTTCCAGAACTCGCCGGTGCCCAGGAAGTTGCCGATGTTGACCGCGGTGCCGGTCAGTCCCTCGTCGAAGCGCACTCCGCCGAACGCGTTGTCGAACTTGTGGGTCAGGATCACCTGCCGCACGCCCATCGCGTACAGCTCGTCGAGGCCGGCGTCGATGTCCTGCTCGGTGCACTGCGGGACGCCGCCCGACAGCCCGCAGCCGAACGGCTCGGAGATCTCCATCCCGAGTGTGACGGCGAGCTTGCCCGACGCCGCCACCTCGCGGGCCTGCTGCGGGGAGCTGACGATCCGGAACCAACCACGGCCCGGTCCGCCGTACTGCGCGTCGACGTAGTCCTGGATCTCGTGGGCCTGCCGGGCCTCGATCCGGACCGTCTCCATTTCGTCGCACGGGTTGCTGCGCAGCGGATACAGCTCACACAGCACGCGATTCGAGACGAGCAGGTTCGTGAAGATCCGCAGCCCGCCGCGCCACGCGCGCTCCACCCAGCGGTAGTACGTCTGCTCGTGGGTCATCGAGTCGTACGACGGGACGTCGGCGAAGCTCGGCCACATCGTCGTGTCGTGCGACTCGAACGGGTTGCCGTGGGAGAGCACGTTCTCGAGCAGCGCGGGCAGCCCGTCCGGCTTGTGGTCCTCGCAATCCTGCAGCGCGACGGCGACGCCCAGCGGGGAGTACGGCTCGCCGCAGCGGATGCTGCCGCCGATGAATTCGTTGGCGTTCATGTGGACGTGCGCGTCGATGAACCCCCGTACCTCGCCGTCCGCTGTCGCTCCGACGGGCATCCCGGTGGCGTTCACCTCCGCCTCGGGGAAGTCGGCGCAGCCGTCGGCGGCCGCGAGACGGAAGCGTCCCGCCTCGGGGTCGGCGCCGGGATCGGTGATGGTCAGGCGACCGTCGGACCGGCCCACGCTCAACTGCTTGCCGGTGGTGACGGCCGTGGCGGTGTAGGCGCCGTCGGTGAACGTCAGTGCCCAGTCGGCGGCCGGAGTGGCCTGCGGCGACGCGAAGACCCGGCCGGACTCGCCGGCGAGCATCGCGGTGTCGGCGCCGAAGAACAGGAACCGGCCCAGCTGCGCGGCCTGCATCCGGAAGCGGGACGCGGAGTCGACGTCGGCGCCGGTGCGGAAGCCGTCGCCGTCCCGCGTGACGAATCCGGGGGACACGTCGGAGGTGAGCGTGTAGCAACCGCCCGCGAGTCCGTAGACGGGATCGGTGGGCGGTCCGGGTTCGGTCGGGTTCGGCGACAACGGGACCGACACCGCTGCCGCGGCGCCGGCGACGGTGAATGCCACGGCAGCAGCGAGAAGCGGTAATGCCCTCCGTCGAACGAATCTGAATCGAGTTTTCATCGGCGGAGGTCCCCTCACGAGCGCAGGCGTCAGCTATCTGGCGAGCAGGCTAGGGGAACCTGAACGACCGTCCAGGTGTTTCGGCGAACGAATCTCGAGGGATGGACATATACGATTCGCGACCTGGCGTAAACGGTTCTGCCGGGGTCAGCAGTTGCTCGGAGCGGGCAGGCCGGCGAAGCGATCCTTCAGATACATGAAGGCTTCGGGCAGGCCGACGACGGCGTTCGTCATGTGTTCGGCGATGGGGTAGGCGTGGAACTCGAGCGTCGCACCGGCCTTGCAGTACCGGTCGGCGGTCGCGGCCACGGACCGGAACGGCGTGAGCTCGTCGGACGCGCCGTGCCACATGAACACCGGCGCGGTCGGCACGCCCGGGAAGTCGACGAGACTGTTCTCACGCATCACCGCGCGCACGTCCTCGTCCTGGATCAGGCTTGTGGACTTCGCGACCTCGCTGACGCTGTGCAGCAGGCCCTTCGCGATGATCAGGGTGCGGCACTCGTCCTTGAGTTCGTCGCGCAGCGCGATCCCGGCGGGGCTGAGCTGGGAGCCGAGCGGGAGACGATCCGGGTACTCCCGCTCGAGACCCACCGCCGCGGCGAAGCCGAGACCGAAGCCGGGGTGCCGGTCGGCCAGGCCCAGCCCCACGGCCATCTCCTCGATGCTCGCCGGAACGCCGCCCTGTGCGACACCCGCAAGTTTCACGTCCGGGGCGTATGTGGGGTTGAGGGCTGCGGCCCAGGCCGTGGCCATGCCGCCGCCGGAGTATCCGGCGAGGGCGACCGGGCTGCCGCCCAGGCGCAGCTCGGGCAGGCGCTTGACGGCGCGAACCCCGTCGAGCGTGATCATGCCGCCGAGCTTGGCCGCGCCGTACGCACTGTCGGGGCCCAGGTGATCGGGAATGGCGAGCGCCCACCCCATTGCGAGCGCCAGGGGAATGCCGAACGCGTCCTTGATCTCGCCGGTGAACAGGGCCGCAGACGGCGCGCATCGCAACCCCAGGGAGTTGACGATCGCCTGATACGACAGGACCGGCATGTCGGCGGGTGCGCCCACCGGCTTGATCACCGTGGTCACCGCCGGGATGGGTCGACCGGCCGAGTTGGTCGACCGGTACTTGATCTGCCACACCTCGGTGCCGGGCAGGATCCACGTGTCCGCGCGCCGGCTCTCGAGGACGTCGCCCGGCGCCTTCGACGCAATGTCGGGTGGGGCGGCGTAGAAGGGGTCGCTGTACGGGGTGGGGTAGGCGGGCTCCGCGCCTGCCGAGGCTGGTGACGCGAGGGTGCCCACCACCACGGCCGCGATCGCGAGCGTGGCAGCGGACATCAATCGACGTGCGAACGAACTCATACCCTGTTTCCCCCGTACGAGTAGCGAGTGGCGAACGTCACTCGACCGGCCGTCTCGGGGCACGACATTAACGGAACGAGGCGACCCGGAACGGGGAAATGCGCAGATGGGGTGATCTGTCGTGGGGGTGCCGGGGAGTGGTTCGAACCGGTCGGCGATAATTGGGATGATTCGCGCGTCCGCGCGGGTTAAAGTAAGTAGCCCCGCGAGAGACGCGGGGACGTACGGGGCTGAACGGTTTCGACTGCGTACGTTGAGTCAGGGGAAGCGTGTCGGTGCAGGCAAGAGACCACCGTAAGCGTCGCTGCAAACCAATAAGCGCCGATTCCAATCAGCGCGACTACGCCCTCGCTGCCTAAGTAGCGACTGCGTGTCTGTCAGACCGGGTGTGCCCTCGCCCCGGACCCTGGCATCAGCTAGAGGGCTCTACCGTTCCACTCGGTCGCGGAGTGGGGCGGGACATCCAACAGCGACTGGGATCGTCATCACGGCTTGTTCGCGAGACCGGGAGATCCAAGTAGAGACATAGCGAACTGCACACGGAGAAGCCCTGGCAAAGCGGCGGAGGACCCGGGTTCGATTCCCGGCAGCTCCACCAAACGGGCCCGGTCAGAAGGTAATCGCCTTCCGACCGGGCCCTTTTGCTGTCTCGGCGGTGGGGTCAAGCGGGGGGCCGTCCGTGTTCCTCCGGGACTGCCGCGGACGCGTGTACCGGCGGCCGGGCCCAGGACGGATCGACGACCCGGCGCATGAGCTGATACCCGTAGTGGGTGTCGAGTCCGGGACGCACGACGACGAGGTCGAGGTGGCGGCCGCCTCGCCCGTAGACGCGCAGAACGTTGCCCGGCTGGCCCGTCTCGGGGCCGGTGATCTCGACGCCGTCGTCGATGTCGATTCGCCGCTGCATCATGCTGACGGAGTTCCAGCCGAATCGGATGCTCGCGACGGCGCCGAGACTCGGGGTGAGTTTGGTGATCAGATCGTGCAGTTCGGCCGTGAGGTTCCGAGTGCGCGGCCACCAGACCCCGTCGACGTCGCGCGGTCCGCCCGTCCGCAGAAGCAGTCGCGGGGTTCGGGTCGGTGTCGGGAACGGCTGTCCGTCCTCGGGGGAAGCCGCGGTACGTTTCAGGTCCGAGCGGGTAGAAGTGTGCGTCACATGACGCTCCTGGTGTGGCCGCGAATCGGCCGCTAATTTCCAATCGCGGCCCGTGTGAGCAGAACGCTCGACGTGAAGTGCTGCGCGATACCTCAACGCTACACGCTGGGCTGTGGACCGGATCGTGGTCGATTTCGTTCTGGACCAATCGCGACGCCTGTCGCCTCCGAATGCCTCGTGACAGCAGGACAGCGGCGGAGGGACGGGTGGTCGTGACAGGTAGCGGCGAGAGACGGCGGATTGCGGTGGTCGGTGCAGGTGTGGCCGGGCTGACCGCGTCCTGGGTGATGGCGAAGGACGCGGACGTCACGCTCTACGAGGCGGACGGACGCCTCGGTGGCCACGCGGACACTCATCGGGTGCGTACACCGGTGGGTGACGGTCTGGCGGTGGACACCGGTTTCATCGTCCACAACGACCGCACCTACCCGACCCTGCTTCGCCTGTTCGCCGAACTCGATGTGCCGACGCAGGACTCGGACATGAGCATGTCGGTGCGCTGCGACGGCTGCGGGCTCGAGTACTCGGGCGGCCAGGGCCTGCGCGGGCTGGCGCCCACCGTGTCGACTCTGCTGCGCGGGGAGTACGTGCGGATGCTGCTCGAGGTCAAGCGCTTCCACCGCCGGGCATCCGCCCTGCTGGAGGACGGGGACGCCGACGAGATCACGCTCGGTGACTTCCTCGCGACCGGAGGCTTCGCTCCCTACTTCGTCGCGCACTTCATGACGCCGCTCGTGTCGGCAGTGTGGTCGTGCGACCCGCAGACCGCGCTGCAGTATCCGGCCCGCTACCTGTTCACGTTCCTCGACCACCACGGAATGCTCGGTGTCGGAGGTTCGCCCACCTGGCGGACCGTGCGCGGTGGCAGCGCCGAATACGTGCGCCGCATCGCCGACCACATCGACGACGTGCGGGTCTCGACGCCCGTGCGGGCCGTACACCGGCACGCGGATCATGTCGAGATCCGCGACGACGCAGACCGGCTGCGCCGGTTCGACGCGGTGGTGGTCGCCACCCACCCGCTGCAGGCGCTGAAGATGCTCGCGGCGCCCACTCCGCTGCAGCACGAGGTGCTGGGCGCGATGCCGTATTCGGTCAACCACACCCAGTTGCACACCGACCAATCGGTGTTGCCGCGCAGGTCGCGGGCCCGCGCGTCGTGGAACTACCGGATCCCCTTCTGCGCCGCGCGGCCCGAGCAGGTGCTGGTGAGCTACGACATGACGCGGCTGCAGCAACTGCCCGACACCGGCGAGCGCTACCTGGTGACGTTGGGCGGCAAGGACGTCGTCGATCCGGACCTGGTGCTCGACACCATGGTCTACGAGCACCCGCAGTACACGCCTGCCTCGCTCGCCGCGCAGCGCCGGCTGCCCGAGCTGAGCGACCACGTCGTGGCGTTCGCCGGCGCCTACCACGGCTGGGGCTTTCACGAGGACGGCGCGCTGTCCGGACTGCGCGCCGCGGAGAGTGTCGGAGGGCGCTGGACATGACCACACAGTCGATTCCCGAGACGCCGGCGATCTACCGGACCGTGATCAGACACGTACGAACCGCCCCGCTGCACAACGTCTTCCGCTATCGCAGCTACAGCTGGCTGGTCGACGTCGACAACCTGCCGCGCCTTCCGCACCTTCCGAGGCTGCTGGCGCCGCTCGCCGGATTCGCGTCCTCCGACCACCTCGGCGATCTGTCGCGGACCCTGCGGCAGAACGTCGATGCCTTCCTCGCCGCGCACGGGATCGACCTGGACGGCGGAAAGGTGCTGCTGCTCAGCAACGCTCGAGTGTTCGGATACGTGTTCAATCCGCTCAGCGTGTTCTGGTGCCACGGCGCGGACGGCCGACCGGTCTGCGTGATCGCCGAGGTGCACAACACCTACGGTGAGCGGCACTGCTACCTGCTGCGGCCGGACAGCGCGGGGGCCGCGCGTGCCACCAAGGAGTTCTACGTCTCGCCGTTCAACGACGTCGACGGTGAGTACCGGATGACCCTGCCGGTCCCGGGCGCCGCGCTACGGCTGGTCATCTCCCTCGAGCGTGAGGGGCAGTCGCCGTTCGTGGCGACCGTGATCGGCGAACGGCGGGACGCGACGACGCGCGAGGTCCTCCGGGCGGCGCTCGCGGTGCCGCTGGCCCCGTTGCGGGTGGCCGCGCAGATCCGTTGGCAGGGAATCCGCTTGTGGGCGAGGGGGCTGCCGATACGCCCTCGGCCCGTGCATCAGCGACAGGAGGCAGTGTGATGACCGCGACCACGATCGGGGCCACGACCCGGAGTTCGATCTCGCCCGACTCGACCACGGGCCGCTGCATGTGGGGAGATCTGCACCGGGTGCCGAGCGGGCCGCGAGCGCAGGCCGCCGGCCGGATCGCCGACGGGTTGTTCCGGCACGCCGTCTCGCGACTGCCTGTCCGGGTCGAGTTCCCCGACGGCCGCGTCCTGGGCGATCCCGCCGCGCCGGATGCGCCGGTCATGCTCGTGCACCGGCCGCGTGACTTCACGGCGCGGGTGGGTCGGAGTGGACTGATCGGCTTCGGCGAGGCGTACATGGCCGGTGACTGGTCGGCACCCGACCTCACCGCGGTGCTCGAGGTGTTCGCGGCCCGCGCCGCGACGCTGATCCCGGGCCCATTGCAGCGCCTGCGGGGCATGGTGATTCCGAAGCCGCCGGGCAGCGAGAAGAACACCACCCGCAACACCCGCTCGAACATCTCGCGCCACTACGACCTGTCGAACGAGTTGTTCGGGTTGTTCCTCGACGACACGCTGACCTATTCCAGTGCGCTGTTCGGACGCGACGAGACCGTCCCGTCGTGGGACGACCTGGTCGCGGCCCAGCACCGCAAGATCGACCACCTGCTCGACGGTGCGGGTGTGCGCGAGGGCAGCCGGGTGCTCGAGATCGGCACGGGCTGGGGCGAACTCGCGATCCGGGCGGCCGCCCGCGGCGCGACCGTTCGATCGGTGACGTTGTCCACCGAGCAGCAGGACCTGGCGTGCAAGCGGATCGCCGAGGCCGGATACGCCGACCGGGTACAGGTGGATCTGCTGGACTACCGGCGGGTCGACGGCCGGTACGACGCGGTGGTGTCGGTGGAGATGATCGAGGCCGTGGGGCACCAGTTCTGGGGCACCTACTTCCGCACCCTCGATCGGGTGCTGGCGCCCGGTGGACGAGTCGCGATCCAGGCGATCACGATGCCGCACGACCGGATGCTCGCCACCCGCAACACCTACACCTGGGTGCACAAGTACATCTTCCCCGGCGGATTCCTGCCATCCGTCCGGGCGATCGAGGAGATCACCGAACATCAGACGAACC
This sequence comes from Rhodococcus sp. AG1013, assembly GCF_003350365.1. Taxonomy (NCBI): domain Bacteria; kingdom Bacillati; phylum Actinomycetota; class Actinomycetes; order Mycobacteriales; family Nocardiaceae; genus Rhodococcus; species Rhodococcus sp. AG1013. The sequence goes on along the minus strand of NZ_QQAT01000013.1, from coordinate 130,515 downwards.
TGCGCGTGCGGCAACGGTTGTCGATGGGCGACCACTACGCGCGGACGCTGCGGCTGTGGGACGAGCGGTTCGCCGAGCACGCGGACGACGTCGCCGCGCTCGGATTCGACGACGTCTTCCGCCGGATGTGGCACTTCTACCTCTGCTACTCGGAGGCCGGGTTCCGCTCGGGCTACCTCGACGTGCAGCAGATCGTCCTCGACCGGAGGGATGCGTGATGACGACGACCGGGCCGGGGGAGACCGTCGGACTTGTCGAGGCCGCGGGCCTCGAGGTGGGGAACGTGCGGACGGAATGGGCGGCGCGATGAATGGTCTCGAGATGAACGGTTTCGATTGGGGCGGTTTCGCGCTCGTCACCATCACGAGTGTGATCGCGATCGTCATCCTCATGGTGGTCACCGCCGCCTTCGGGTTCCGGCGGGCCCGGCACAATGTGGTCGACGTGTCCTGGGGTGTCGGCTTCGTCCTCGTCGCGCTGGTTGCGGCGGCATTCGGCGACGGCGACGAGTGGCGACGCTGGCTGCTCGCCGGCCTCGTTGCGGTGTGGGGACTGCGGCTCGCGATACACATGGAGCGGCGCTCGCGCGGGCACGGAGAGGACCCGCGCTATGAAAAGCTCCTCGACGACGCCGGCGGGAACCGGACGCTCACCGCGATCCGCAAGATCTACATCACGCAGGGCATCGCGCTCTGGTTCGTCTCTCTGCCCGTTCAGGTCGCCGCCGTCACGCACGGGCCCTGCGGGGTGCTGACCGTACTGGGCGTGATCGTGTGGACGGTCGGGGTCGTGTTCGAATCCGTCGGGGACGCACAGATGTCGGCGTTCAAGGCGGACCCGGCGAATCGCGGCACGATCATGGACCGCGGCCTGTGGGGCTGGACTCGTCATCCGAACTACTTCGGCGACGCGTGCGTGTGGTGGGGGATCTTCCTCGTCGCCGCGCAGACGTGGCCCGGCGTTCTCACGATCCTCTCGCCGCTGGCGATGACGTACTTCCTGGTCTTCGCGACCGGTGCGCGCCTGCTCGAGCAGCACATGGCCGAGCGGCCCGGGTACCGTGACTACCAGCAGCGCACCAGCTATTTCGTGCCGTTGCCGCCGCGTGGATGATCGGGTAGCGCGCGCTGCATGATGATCGTGTCGAGGGACGTCTCGTGTTCGAACCCCACGCCGAGCAGCCGTCCGGCAACCTCGAACTCGCGCCTGCGGTGCAGGTGGCACGAGCCGGAGTCGGGCGCGCCGGTCTCCGACGTCAGCACCGCGATCACCTCGCGGATGCCGAGGCGGGCGCATTCGGCGAGCGTCCGGTCGAGCAGCGCACCGCCGAGCCGTCGACCGGTGGCCCACGGCGCCAGATAGATCGATTCCTCGACGCAGTACCGGTACGCCGACCGCGTCTTCCAGGGTGCGACGCGGGGCACTTCCCGGCGTACGCCCCCAACTCGCACGAGTTCGTGCACGTCCTCGACGGCCGGCTCACGGTCGGCGTCGGCGACAGCGAATGGGTGCTCGCCGCCGGGGACACGCTGTACTTCGAGGCGGACGCCCCGCACCGGTTCGTCAATGACGGACAATCACCGTGCCGATACTTCGTGGCGGCGATGATCATGAGGGCGCGGACGCCGGGTTCGCGCGGTCGGTCCCGCGCGGGCCGGACCGACTCACAGGCGCGGTGACCGCAAGGGAAGGACGGCGGGCGATGACCGAGGCGCGGACGCTGGCCGTGGTCGCGGCAGGTGGGGCGATCGGTGCGAGTGTGCGCTATCTGCTGGCCCAGCAGTTCCCCGGTATCTGGACCATCGTCGTGGTCAACGTCGTCGGTTCGCTGCTTCTCGGAGTGCTCGCGGCGATGGTCGGACCGGACCGGTTGTGGCGGCTGTTCCTCGGGGTCGGGGTGCTGGGCGGATTCACGACGTTCTCGACGTTCGCGGTCGATGTCGTGCAGAACCCGGGCGTCGCGGTGCTGTACCTCCTCGCGACGTTGGTGCCGGCGCTGTTCGCCGCGCGTCTCGGCATGGGGATAGGCGAGGTGTGGCACACGCGTCGGGGGTCGGTGTCGTGACGGTGTTGTGGGTCGCGCTCGGTGGGGGCGTCGGAGCGGGTGTGCGGTATCTCGCCGGACGACACCTGCACTCGTACGGCAGCTTCCCGGTGCCCACGTTCGTCGTGAACGCCGTCGGCTGTCTGATCCTCGGTCTGCTCGCGGGCGCGACGCTGCCGGCGGCGGTGTTCGCAGTGCTCGGCACCGGTTTCTGTGGGGGCCTCACCACATACTCGACGTTCGCGAACGAGGCTGTCGGTCTGACCCGGGTGCGGCGGTCCGTGACGTCTGCGGTGTATGTCGCGGCCAGTCTCGCCGTCGGTATCGGATTCGCGTGGGCGGGGTTTCGGATCACCTCGTGAACCGGCCGGTAGCCTCCGGTCCTGGCACGATGGAGCCGAAGCGTTCCACAGCGTTTCATCGGGTCGAAGTCGGAGGGGTAGATGGTGCACGAACGAGCGGGACAGGTGGCGTTGCCGGAGGATCTGGAGGATCTGGCGCATCTGGTGTCCGCCTATTACACGCGCACCCCCGACCCGGCGGATCCGCTGCAACAGGTGGTGTTCGGGACGTCCGGACACCGAGGCTCGAGCCTCGACTCGGCGTTCAACGAGGCCCACATCCTCGCGACGACGCAGGCCATCGTCGAATACCGCGCCGCGCAGGGCATCACCGGTCCGCTGTTCCTCGGTCGCGACACGCACGCGCTGTCGGAGCCGGCCTGGGTGACAGCGCTCGAGGTTCTGGTCGCCAACGATGTTGCGGTGGTGATCGATTCACGCGACGGCTACACCCCGACGCCAGCGGTCAGCCACGCGATCCTGCGGCACAACGCGTCCGGTCCGGCCGCCCGGGCCGACGGCATCGTCGTCACACCGTCGCACAACCCGCCGCGCGACGGCGGCTTCAAGTACAACCCGCCGCACGGCGGCCCCGCGGACAGCGATGCGACCACCGTGATCGCGGACCGCGCCAACGACCTGTTGCGCTCGGGACTGTCCGCTGTCGCGCGTGTCCCGCTCGCGCGGGCGCTAGAGACGGCCGGACGCTACGACTTTCTCGCCGCCTACGTCGACGACCTGCCCACCGTGCTCGACCTCGACGCGATCCGGGCGTCGGGCCTGCGGATCGGGGCCGACCCGCTCGGCGGCGCATCGGTCGACTACTGGGGCGCCATCGCCGAACGGCACCGGCTCGACCTGACTGTGGTCAATCCGCTGGTGGACGCGACGTGGCGGTTCATGACCCTCGACGGTGACGGCAAGATCCGGATGGACTGCTCGTCGCCGTACGCGATGGCGTCGCTGATCGCTGCCCGGGACCGGTTCGACCTCGCCACCGGTAACGACGCCGACGCGGACCGGCACGGCATTGTCACCCCCGACGGCGGGCTGATGAACCCCAACCACTACCTCGCGGTCGCCATCGACTACCTCTACACGTACCGCGCGGGATGGTCGCCGACCACGAAGGTCGGCAAGACCCTCGTCAGTTCCTCGATGATCGACCGGGTGGCCGGCGGGCTGGGCCGACCTGTCGTCGAGGTGCCGGTCGGATTCAAGTGGTTCGTTCCGGGACTGCTGGACGGTTCGCTCGGTTTCGGCGGTGAGGAGAGCGCCGGGGCGTCGTTCCTGCGCCACGACGGCACCGTGTGGACCACCGACAAGGACGGCATCCTGCTGGCGCTGCTCGGGGCCGAGATCACCGCGGTCACCGGGCAGAGCCCGTCGGCGCGGTACCGGGAACTGACCCGGCAGTTCGGCGATCCCGCGTACGCGCGGATCGACGCGCCCGCGACCCGCGACCAGAAGGCGGTGCTGTCGAAGCTGTCGCCGGAACAGGTCACCGCGACCGACCTGGCCGGTGAACCGGTCACGGCCACGCTCACGTCGGCGCCCGGGAACGGTGCGGCGATCGGCGGGCTCAAGGTCACCACCGAGAACGCCTGGTTCGCGGCGCGGCCGTCCGGCACCGAGGACGTCTACAAGATCTACGCCGAATCGTTCCGTGGCCCCGACCATCTCGCGCAGGTGCAGGCCGCGGCGCAGGACGTGGTCTCCCGGGCACTGGGACTGGGCTGAACCACCGTTCGAGTGCGCCGATAGATTGATCGGCAATGAGAAAATTGACGTCTACCTCGACGAGCGCTGAGGCGAAACTTCCCAAGGAGATCTGGGTACTCGTCGTGTCGGCGTTCATCGTCGCCGTCGGGTTCGGCATCGTAGCGCCCGCGTTGCCGCAGTTCGCCCGCAGCTTCGACGTCGGCGTCACCGCCGCCAGTGCCGTGATCAGCGCGTTCGCGCTGATGCGGCTGATCTTCGCGCCGATGAGCGGCACCCTGGTGCAGAAGCTGGGGGAGCGGCCCACCTATCTGGCAGGGTTGATCATCACCGCGGTCTCGACGGGGGCGTGCGCGTTCGCACAGGACTACTGGCAGCTGCTGGTGTTCCGGGGTCTCGGCGGCATCGGGTCCACGATGTTCACCGTGTCGGCACTGGGCCTGCTGATCCGCATGTCGCCACCCGGCGGCCGCGGGCGGGTGTCCGGTGTGTACTCGGCGGCGTTCCTGATCGGCACGATCACGGGACCGCTGTTCGGTGGCGCACTCGTGCGGTTCGGTCTGCGCGTCCCGTTCGTCATCTACGCGGTCGCCCTGCTCGTGGCCGCGACCGTCGTGTTCTTCGCGCTCCGCAAGTCGCACCTGGCCGCGCCGGAGGTCCACGGGGCGATGCCGATCATGACGATCCGAGAGGGACTCCAGTCGTCGATGTTCCGGGCGTCACTCGGCGCGAACCTGGTCACCGGCTGGGTGATCTTCGGTGTCCGGATCTCGCTGGTGCCGTTGTTCGTCGTCGAGATGCTCGACGGCGACGGCACCACGGCCGCGATCGCCCTCACCGTGTTCGCGCTCGGCAACGCCGCCGTCCTGATGCAGGCGGGGCGGATGACCGACCGCATCGGCCGCAAGCCGTTCATGCTCGTCGGACTGGCGATCTGCGGAGTGTCCACGATCGCGATGGGGGCCAGCGACAACATCGTCGTATTCCTGATCGCGACCGCGGTGTGCGGCATCGGGTCGGGTGTGATGGGACCGGCGCAGCAGGCCGCGGTCGCCGACGTCGTCGGGTCCAAGCGGCGCGGTGGCCCGGTCCTGGCCCTGTTCCAGATGATGAACGACGTGGGCGCGTTCGCCGGCCCGCTCGTCGCCGGGATCGTGGCGCAGGCCTGGTCCTACGGCGCGGCCTGGGCCGTGAGTGGGACCATCATGCTGTTGCCGATGGTGTTGTGGTTCCTGGTGCCCAAGGGGCGGGTGCCGGACGACACCGACACCGACGGGGAGGCGTCGGATGCAGCGTCAGCCGGGCACACCGATTCCGATGAGCGCGCCGACCACGTAGGTGGCACCGACCGCGATCGCACCGAACACCAGCTGCCGGAGTGCGCCACGGATCTTGGACTGGGCGGTGAAGTGCGCCGCGAGCGCGCCCGCGAGCAGTAGACCGAAGCCGCCCACCGCGAGCCCCGCGACCAGCGATTCGAACCCCAGCAGGTAGGGGATCAGCGGGATGATCGCGCCGATCGAGAACATCACGAACGACGAGCCGGCCGCCACGAGCGGTGACGGCTTCTCCAGCGGGTTGACGCCCAGCTCGTGGGTGATGTGGATGTTGACGGCACGCTCGGTGTCGGCGTGCACCTCCGCGGCCGCGGCCGTCGCCGTCCGCTCGCTCATGCCCATTGTGGTGAAGGTCTCGACCAGCTCGGCCTCCTCCGCCTCGGGATGCCTGTGCAATGCCCGGCGTTCGACCCGCACCTCGGCGTCGATCTGCTCGTTGGACGTCGACACCGACGTGTACTCGCCGAGCGCCATCGAGAATGCGCCGGCCACCAGACCTGCGACACCGCTGAGGATCACCGTGTGTGCTTCCACGCCCGCGCCGCCGACGCCCGCGATCAGCGACGTGTTGGTCACCAGGCCGTCCATCGCGCCGAACACCGCCGCGCGCAGCCAGCCGCCGGAGACGTCCGAATGCGTGTGGTCGAAGTCGTGCGGCCGGGCGGCCGGGGACGCCGTGTTCGACGTGTCGGGATCGGGGGCAGAGTCGTTCACACAGCCGAATCTAGCTGCGAAAACGCACATGATCTAGAAAGCCGAGGCATACCTGTTCGGTAGCGTGTGGGGCGTGTGGATACGCATTGTGAGCCTGTTGGCGCGCTTCGGTCTGGCGGCTGTGTGGCTGATCTCCGGATGGATCAAATTCATCGACCCCACCCAGACCGTCGTCGCGGTGCGCGCGTACCAGTTGCTGCCCGAGGATCTCGTCCGTCCCGTCGCGTACACGATGCCGATGTTCGAGATCGCGCTCGGACTGTTCCTGGTGATCGGCCTGGGTGTGCGACTGACCGCCATCGTGTCGGCGGCCGCGCTGCTCGTTCTGATCGGTGTCATCGTCTCGGTGTGGGCGCGCGGTCTGTCGATCGACTGCGGCTGCTTCGGCGGCGGTGGTGTCGCCGACGTCGACGGGTGGGACTACGCGCGGGAGGTCGCCCGCGACGTCGGCTTCCTGGCGCTGGCGGTGTGGCTGGTGGTGTTCCCGCGGAGCCCGCTGTCCCTCGGCCCGCGCTCCCGCGGACCGCTCTCAGTACCCGCTCAGGCAGCGGTGGCAGAGTAGTCGTCGAGCTGTGCCTGCCCACATGATGGAGCAGGCGCCGCAGTCAGTTCCCCGAACGGATCTCACACCTATGACGAAGGACGCGAAGTGAGTTCGAAGAAGCCGAAGTCGGCCAAGTACAACCCTCAACCGACCTCCAGCAAGGCCACGTACATCGTCGGCGGTCTCGCGATCGTCGTGATCGCGGCGCTGGTGATCGGCGGCATCCTGTTGACCAAGGACAACGACAAGCCGCGGAACGAGGGATACGGGGGGGTGCAGAACTCCGCCGTCCAGGTGACGATGGAGGACGCCGGCGTCGTGCGCCTCGGCCTGCCCGACGTCACGAACACGATCGACGTGTTCGAGGACCCGATGTGCCCGTTCTGCGCGCAGCTCGAGCAGAAGCACGGCCAGGAGGTGGCGCAGGCCGTCGACGACGGCAAGCTCGCGGTCCGCTACCACATCCTCAACTTCCTCAACCGGCTCTCGGCCAGCGGTGACTTCTCCACGCGCGCGGTCGCCGCGTCGCAGTGCGTCGCCCAGACCGGGGACGCCATCGCGTACTCCACGTTCCACGGCGAGCTGTTCTCGCCGGCCAACCAGCCCGCGGAGAACGGCAAGTCGGACCTCTCCAACGAGGACCTCGCGAAGCTCGCGAAGGACGCCGGCGCCAACGAGGCCGCCGTCAACTGCATCACCAGCGGTGAGCGGATGCAGCAAGCTGCCGCGGACGCCGAGACCGGCCGTCAGGCCCTCGCCGCGTCCGGCGCGACCGGCACCCCGGCCGTCGTCCACAACGGTGAAGTGATCGACGCGCTCGGCAACCCCGACTGGGTGTCGCAGGTGACGCAGTAGGACCCGGTGGTGGCCGACCCAGACCGGGTCGGCCACCACGGCCTGCTTTCCTCTGACCAGGCGATTTGTTGCCCGCGACGGCGATGGTGTAACTTTCTTTCAGCACGAGGGAGTCACTCCCGAAGCGCAGAGAACAACTCAACACGGGGCTATGGCGCAGCTGGTAGCGCACCACACTGGCAGTGTGGGGGTCAGGGGTTCGAGTCCCCTTAGCTCCACTCCGAAACTCCGGGTCACGATCATCACGATCGTGGCCCGGAGTTTCTCGTATCGCCGATCGGCGCGGACGGCGGTCAGCCGACGGTCTTGGCGAGGTGCACAAGATCGTAGCCGGACGGTGTCGGGGTGCGGTGCGTCTCGTGATAGCCGAACCGCGCGTACAGCCGCAGGTTCCCGCTGCTGAACTCGCCGGTGAACAACCGCATCTCGGTGACCGACTCCGGGAGATGCTGCTCGGTGAGGGACAGTAGCCTGCTGCCCAGGCCCCGCCCCTGCATGTCGGGTGCGACCACCAGCCGGCCGAGTTCGGCGGTCCGCCGGTCGGGTTGCCCGATGCCGACGCGCACCGCTGCCACCAGTCGCGACGAGTCGCCGCGCAGTCCGAGGGCGAGCACCGCGTCGTCCCGCAGCTCGCGCTGCAGCTCCTCCGACGTCTGCGTCAACGGCGGAAGGTTCGGATCGTGGTGGGCCTGTGCCTCGGTGACGTAGGCGGCCCGCTGCAGGGTCAGCAGCTCGCCGGCGTCGACGTCACTCAGGATGACAAGTGATTCCATGAGCGCTCATTCTGCAGGGTCGGGTGCCGTCCCCGGCGGTCCCTGCACGCCGCGCCAGTGGCGGGCGTGTCAGGCGTCGTCGACGGGCGCGTAGTGCTCGACGGTGGGGAACGGGTCGTAGAAGTGGTGCAGCAGCCGACGCCAGTCCTGGTACTCCGCCGATCCGCGGAACCCTTCGGTGTGGTCCTCGAGCGTGTCCCACTCCACCAGGAGGAGATAAGCGCCGGGGCGTTCGAGGCAGCGTGAGAGCGTGAGGCGCCGGAACCCCTTCATCGCCGAGATGATCGTTCTGGCCTGGCTGAACGCCGCTTCGAATGCGGCGGCCTGTCCCGGTCTCACCTGCAGTGGTGCATGCTCGAGGATCATCGACGGATCCTCGCACACGGTGCCGGGTGGTGACGCGGAGTAGTCTCACGCGCCACCACCCGACGGCCCGCCCAGGCAGGGGGGGAATTCTGGGCGGGCCCGTTGCTGCCCAGGGGGGGTCGGGCAACTTTTTGAACTGTAGTGCAATTTGTGGCCTGAAGCACGTCGGCTGGGTCGAATGACCATTTCTCGAGACGTCGGACTGGGCGTCAGCCGTGCGCAGGTGGACGTGCGACCGGCCGAACTCGATCGTGGCGTGGCCGGGTCCTGCGGTGGTCACACCGACTCGTCCCCCTGGTGGTGGACGGATTCGCTCGGACGGGTGAGCGCACAGTCGCCGCAGTATCCGGAGACCGGCGTGCGATAGAACAGGCAGCAGCTCCGACGTCGGTAGCCCGCGCCCTCACGGTCGACGGTGTCGGTCAGGCGGGGATCACGGAGGATCGTCTCGGTCACGGTGATGGCGTCGGTGCGGGTGTCGCCGTCGAGCACACGCGCCGCCCCGATCAGTGCGGACGCCGCATTGCCCCACAGCAGGCGCTCGGACATCGGCTCGGCGGACCGGATCGCGTCGACCATCGGTTCGAGGTGACGGTCGAGGACCATCGCCCGCACGAGATCCACCAGATCTGCGCCCTCCCAGCCGCGAGGCTCGCGCACGTGCAACCGGATCTGACCGTGGTCGTCGAGCCACAGCAACTCGGCCGGATCCAGGTCCAGCAGTCGTCGATCACGGACGGCCCCGCCCAGCACCAGCGACCACAACCGCGCCGCATACCCGAGGAACAGCGTCGACGCCGCGACGCGATACTCCGTCGAGCTGATGCGCGCTCCGACATGTCCGACGACCTCGGCGAGCGCGTCCGCTTCGTCGTACAGCCGACTCGCCGGACGCCAGTCGCCCAGGCCGGGATCGCCTGTGGTGGCGACGAAGTAGGGGTTGACGGTGGCCAGCGAGGCCAGGGTCTTGGAGACCTCGGAGGGCGACGACACGAGAAGCTCGGTCGCCGGGCGAGTGCGGATCAGGTGGGAGAGTGCGTCGATGTCGCCAACGATATGGCATTTGACCGGGGCATTGTTGTATGGGCTCTCGCGCGAGTGGAAACACACCGGCCCCAACCGAGTAGCATGGCCGGTCGGTGATGTAGGTGACGTCGGGGCGCGGAGGATCGAGGAGTGGCGAAGAAACGTGGTCCGCGGTCGATCCCTGTCGTCGTCGTGGCCGGTTTCCTAGGGTCGGGAAAGACGACCCTGCTCAACCATCTGCTCCGCAACAACGGCGGCACCCGGATCGGCGTGATCGTCAACGACTTCGGCTCGGTCAACATCGACTCGATGATGGTTGCGGGGCAAGTCGATTCGATGATGGCGCTCAGCAACGGCTGTATGTGCTGCGCGGTGGACGTCAGCGACATGGACGCGATGCTGGACCGGCTGGCGCACCGGACGTCGGAGATCGACGTCATCGTCGTCGAGGCGAGTGGACTCGCGGAGCCGCGCAACATGATTCGGCTGGTACTCGGCAGTGAGAACCCGTACATCACGTACGGCGGTCTCGTCATGCTCGTCGACGGTGCCGAGTACCAGAACAGCCGGGCGCGGCATCCGGAACTGGACCAGCACATCGCGATCGCCGACCTGATCGTGCTGAACAAGACGGACCGCATCGGCGGGGAGGACCACGACACCCTTCTCGGCGACGTGTGCGGGATCAATCCGCGGGCGGCTGTGGTCTCCACCGTGCAGGGGCGCGTGGATCCCGGCCTGCTGTTCGACCGTGCCCCGCGGCCCGAACCCCGGCCGGGCCAACAGTTGTCGTTCGACGATCTGCTCGCCGACGCAGCAGACGCCGCCGGTTGCGGGGAATGCGGCGGCGATCACGACACGCACATCCACACGCTCTACGACAGCGTCACGTTCGCGTCCGAATTGCCGATGCACCCGCGTCGGCTCATCCGCTTCCTGGAGAAGCAGCCCGCGGGCGTGTACCGGATCAAGGGGTACGTGTACTTCGGCGTGCCGGGTCATCAACAGAAGTACCTGCTGCAGGTGGTGGGTGACCACATCGCGTTCCATCCGCAGCGGTGGAACCCGGGCGAGCACCGTCGGACCGAACTGGTCGTGATCGGCACCGACCTGGATCCAGACTCGGTGGACGCGATGCTGGACGCCTGCACCGAATCCGAGGCCGAGGGGCTCGACGCGGACACGATGATGGGCGTGCACCGCTACACCGTCGACGCCTGATCGGATACCCGCGAGCGGCTCTACAGGGAGGGCTTTCCGGGGACGGCTACCGTGGGGTGGTGACCGAATCTCTTGTTTCCGTGTACGAAGCCATCCGCCGACGCCGTGACGTCCGCGCCGAGTTCAGCGGCGAGCTGATCCCCGACGAGACATTGCAGCGGGTGCTCGGTGCGGCACACGCGGCACCGAGCGTCGGCAACACGCAGCCGTGGGACTTCATCGTCGTCCGCAACCCCGACACCCTCGCGACGTTCGCCGACCACGTCGCCGACCGTCGCCGTGCCTTCGCCGACTCGTTGCCCGAGGATCGCCGGAAGACGTTCGACCCCATCAAGATCGAGGGCATCCGCGAGAGCGGGACCGGCATCGTGGTCACCTACGATCCGTCGCGCGGTGGCCAGAACATCCTCGGCCGGCACACCATCGACGACACCGGCCTGTTCTCGGCGGTGCTGGCCATCCAGAACCTCTGGCTGGCCGCGGCCGCCGAGAACATCGGCGTCGGGTGGGTGTCGTTCTACGAGGAGGAGTACCTCACCGAACTGTTGGACATCCCGGCCCCGGTCCGCCCCATCGCGTGGCTGTGCGTCGGCAAGGTGGACCAGTTCCAGGAGGTGCCCGATCTGGAGCGTTTCGGCTGGCGGACGCGTCGGGCACTGGCCGACGCGATCCACTGGGAACGCTTCTGATTCGTTCCTGAGGGGTGTCAGCCGCGGCGGCGGCGCGAGCCGCCGCCCTGCGACGCCTGACGGGTTCCGCCGCCCTGCGAGCCGGCGGAACCGGTGGCGCCCGTTCCGCTGCCGCCGCCCGGACGTCCGCCCGAGCGGCGGCGTCCACCGCCGGTGGTGGCGGCGCCCTCCGCTCGCGGACCCCGGCTGTTTCGGCCCTGGCCGCCCTGACCGCCACGGCCCGGACGCTGTCCCTGCTGGCGGCGCGCGTCACCGGCCGGCTTGTCGGTCTTGGGGGCCGGCGGCACGTGCGGGGCCGGCTCGCCGACGAGACGGATCACGTGCTCGGAGTCGGCGGTCACCTGGACCGGGGTGACCTTGATCGATGCCTTGCGCATCAGTGCGGACAGATCCTTGCGCTGATCGGGCAGCACGATGGTGACGACGTCACCGGCGCTGCCGGCGCGCGCGGTGCGACCCGAGCGGTGCAGGTACGCCTTGTGCTCGGCCGGCGGATCGACGTGGACCACGAGTTCGACCTCGTCGACGTGGACGCCGCGCGCCGCGACGTCGGTCGCCACCAGCACGCGGGCCGAGCCCTCCGAGAAGGCAGCGAGGTTGCGGTCGCGCGCGGCCTGGGAGAGGTTGCCGTGCAGGTCCACCGACGGGATGCCCGACTCGGTGAGCTGGCGGGCGAGCTTGCGGGCCTGGTGCTTGGTGCGCATGAACAGGATGCGCCGACCCTGACCGGACGCCAGCTTGTGGATCAGGGCCTTCTTGGCCTCGACGCCGGAGACGTCGTAGACGTGGTGGGTCATCGCCGCGACCGGCGAGTTCGCCTCGTCGACGGAGTGCAGGACCTCGTTCTGCAGGAACCGCTTGACCAGCTTGTCGACGCCGTTGTCGAGCGTCGCCGAGAACAGCAGTCGCTGGCCACCGGCCGGCGTCGCCGCGAGGATGCGGGTCACGCCGGGCAGGAAGCCGAGATCCGCCATGTGGTCGGCCTCGTCGAGGATCGTGATCTCGATGCCGTCGAGCTTGACGAAGCCCTGCTTCATCAGGTCCTCGAGGCGGCCCGGGCACGCGACGACGATGTCGACCCCGGCCTCGAGCGCCTTGACCTGGCGGTGCTGCGAGACACCGCCGAAGATGGTGGTGACGCGCAGACCGTGTGCGTCGGCGAGGGGTTCGAGTGTCGCGGTGATCTGCGTCGCAAGCTCGCGGGTGGGGGCGAGGACGAGGCCGCGGGGCTTGCCCGGGCGGCGCTTGCCGCCGGCGAGGCGGGCCGCGAGCGGGATGGAGAACGCGAGGGTCTTGCCGCTGCCGGTCTTGCCGCGGCCGAGGACGTCGCGGCCGGCGAGAGTGTCGGGGAGGGTGTCGACCTGGATGGGGAACGGCGCGGTGATGCCGCCGTTGGTCAGAGCGGTGACGATCGGGGCGGGGACGCCCAGGGACTCGAAGGAGGGAGTTGCCGATTCGTCGGACGGGGTGGTGACGCTGGTGGACAAGTTCGTCGGTGCCTTTCGGGCATTCGTCATGCACGCCTACGGCCGGGAGGTCCCGGTGCACGGCCTGCACAAGGTGGCGACATTGCCGGGAGGCAAGATCGATCGCCGCAAGAAATGCTTGTGCTGGTGCACTCGTCTGCACTCGTTGGCGGGCGTGGATGCCCTCTGGGCATTCGAGCACTCGCTCGGATCCGGCGCGAAGTGAAGCGTTCTACGACGCTGGACGCCTCGCAAGCGGACGTCCAGTACTCGCCACCATACCGGGTTCCGGTATCCGGGGCTGTGCGGGTCGGCCGATGGGCCGCTCCGACCGGGTCACAAACCCACCCATTCGGACGTGCCGGTCGCGAACCGCTGACGTTTCCAGATCGGCACCTCGGCCTTGATCCGCTCCACCAGTTCGGCGCATGCGGCGAAGGCCTCGGCGCGGTGCGGTGCGGCCACCGCAGCGACCAACGCCAGATCGCCGATGGTCAACTGCCCCACCCGATGTAGCGCCGCGACGGGCAGTCCGGTGCGCTCGGAGACCTGCTCGCAGCACTGGCGGAGGAACCGTTCGGCGTCCGGGTGGGCCTGGTACTCGAGCGCCGACACCGACCGGCCGCCGTCGTGGTCGCGGACGACACCTGTGAAAACCACCACAGCGCCGTGCTCCGGCCCGGCGACTGCGGCGTCGACGACCGCGGGATCGAGTGGTTCGGCGCAGATCCGCGCGAGCAGCTCACGCATCGTGTGCACCGCCCCCCGCGACCTGCGCCAACAGGTGATCGAGGACGGGGTCCAGCACCGACAGGCCGTCCTTCACCCCGCCCGGCGACCCCGGCAGGTTCACCACGACGGTGCGCCCGACCAACCCGGCGACGCCGCGGCTGAGCGACGCGTGCGGGGTCACCTCGGTGCCGCGCCGGCGCATGGCCTCCGCGAGGCCCGGCAGTTGCCGATCGAGGACGGCGAGCGTGGCCTCGGGTGTCGCGTCGGTGGGGGAGGCCCCGGTGCCGCCGGTGGTGATCACCAGCGCGGGGGCGTCGGAGAGTGCGTCGGCCAGGCCCGCCGCGATGTCGGCGTCGGCGTAGACCAGCGGGCCGCGGACAGTGTGGCCGCGGGTCTCGAGCCAGCCGACGATCGCCGGGCCCGTGGTGTCGGGTCGGGTACCCCGCGCGCCACCGGTGGACGCGACGAGGACGGTCGCGGAACCGGCCCGCACGTCGGTGACCGTGGCGGCGGCGGTCGGCGTCGCGTCGTCGCGCCGCCACTGCCCGCGCTTGCCGCCCTCCTTGGTCAGCAACCGGACGCCGTCGAGCGTCGCGGCCGGGTCGACGGCCTTGACCATGTCGTGCAGCGTCAGGCCGGCGACGGCGACCGCGGTGAGGGCCTCCATCTCGACCCCGGTGGGGCCCTTCGTCTTCGCGGTGGCCTCGATCGTGATCGAGGTGTCGGTGAACCCGAACTCGACCTTGACCGACGACAGTGCCAGCTGGTGACACAGCGGGATCAGCTCGGAGGTCTTCTTGGCGCCGGCGATGCCCGCGATCCGCGCGGTCGCGAGGACGTCGGCCTTCGGCATGTCGTCGGCGCGGACCAGCGCGACCACCTCCGGTGTGGTCACCAGTTCGCCGGCAGCGACGGCGATCCGGGTGGTGTCCGCCTTCGCGCTCACGTCCACCATCCGGGCCCGGCCCTCGCCGTCCAGATGGCTCAGCTCGCTCATGTTCTGTTCGCTCACTACAGGGGCCACACCTTCACTCGATCGCCCGCCGCCAGGGACGTGACGGCGGCGGGAACGTCTATCAGTACATCGGCCCACGCGAACGCCGCCACGAGGTGCGATCCGGGACCCGACACCACCTCGACCCCGGTGTCGGTGCGGCGGCCGCGCAGGAACTGGCGCTTGCCCGCGATCGACGTGACCGCGTGGCCGAGCACGGCGTCCTCGGTCGGCACGGCGGGCAGTCCCACCGCGCGGCGAAGCAGCGGGCGCAGGAACACCTCGAACGAGACCATCGTGCTCACCGGGTTACCGGGGAACGTCAGGACCGGGATCTCGTCGACCAACGCCAGGCCCTGCGGTCCGCCGGGCTGCATCGCGACCGGACCGAACCGTGCGCCCAGTTCGGTGAGGACGTCCTTGACCACCTCGTAGTCGCCCATCGACACCCCGCCCGAGGTGATCACCAGTTCGGTGCGGGCAACCGCGCGGCGCAGCGCGGCACGGAAGGCGTCGGGCTCGTCGCTGCTGCGGTCCACCACCGCGACCTCGGCGCCGTTGGCCCGCAGGCTCGCGGACAGCGCGGCGCCGTTGGAGTCGTAGATCTGTCCCGGCGCGGGTGTGGTGCCGGCGTCCACCAGTTCCGCGCCGGTCGTGATCACCGCGACGCGGGGCCGGGTCCGCACCGCCACCGACCCGAGCCCGACCGCGGCCAGCACCCCGAGATGTCGCGGTTCGAGCAGCGTTCCGGCCGTCAGCAGCAGCATCCCGGTGCGCACGTCGCTGCCCCGCTCGCGGACGTAGTCGCCGCGGTCCCGGGGCCGACTGACGGTCACCTTTCCGTCGATCACCTCGGTGTCCTCCACCGGCACAACGGCATCCGCGCCATCGGGAATCACCGCCCCGGTCATGATCCGCACCGCGGTTCCCGGCACGTGCGGGGCAGGCTCGGCCGGGCCGGCGGCGACGGTGCCGACCACCGGGAGCGTCACCGGAACCGCCGCCACCGAGACGGCATCGACCGCGAATCCGTCCATCTGCGAATTGCGGAACAGTGGCAGATCGACGGGGGAGGTGATGTCGTACGACAGGACCCGGCCCAGCGCGTCGTCGAGGCGCACGGTCTCGGACGGTCGCGTCAGCAGCGGCGCGAGGAGTCGGCCCACCTCCGCGGCGTGTTCTTCGACGGATCTCGCAGTGCCGCGGTGCTCGTGCCCAGGACGCTGTGCCATGAGTGCCAATCCTAGGCATCTTCCCCGCACTCGGGCGGCGGTACAGCGGCATACTGGGGGGCATGAGCGCGGTACGAACGGGAACGGTGGTGGACGTCGGCATTCCTGCTGTGCGGACCGCGCCCGCGACGACCGGACGTCCCGACGTTCCCGAGTTGGTGGACAGTTTCGGGCGGATCGCGCGAGATCTGCGGGTCTCCATCACCGAGAAGTGCTCGCTGCGCTGCACGTACTGCATGCCGGCGGAGGGTCTGCCGGCGGTCCCGGCGCGGCAGCTGCTCACCGCCGACGAGATTGTCCGACTGGTCGGCATCGCCGTGCACCGGCTGGGGGTACGGGAGGTCCGGTTCACCGGTGGAGAGCCGCTGATGCGCCGCGACCTCGAGACTATCGTCGCGGGTTGCGCCGCCGCGGTGCCCGGGATTCCCCTGTCGATGACGACCAATGCGGTGGGGCTCGAGCACCGCGCCGACGCCCTCGCCCGCGCCGGGCTCACGCGGATCAACGTCTCGCTCGACACGGTCGATCGGGCACACTTCGCGGAACTGACCCGCCGTGACCGACTGAGCTCGGTGCTCGCGGGGATCCGCGCCGCCCAGGACGCCGGACTCGCGCCACTGAAGATCAACGCGGTGTTGATGGCCGAAACCCTCGACGGGGCAGCCGATCTGCTGCAGTGGTGCCTCGACTCCAGATGCGCGCTGCGGTTCATCGAGCAGATGCCCCTCGATGCCGACCACGAATGGGCGCGGGAGAACATGGTGGACGCGCAGACCCTCCTCGCCGTCCTCGGCGAGCGCTTCGAGCTGCGGGAGGTGGGCCGCGAGGATCCGTCGGCGCCCGCGGAGGAGTGGCTCGTGAACGGGGGTCCGGCCACGGTCGGGATCATCGCTTCGGTGACCCGCTCGTTCTGCGGGGACTGCGATCGCACCCGGCTCACCGCGGAGGGGACCGTCCGGTCGTGCCTGTTCAGTGATCGCGAGGTGGACCTGCGGGACGCGCTGCGCTCCGGTGCCGACGACGAGGAACTCGCGCAGTTGTGGCGCGCGGCGATGTGGGACAAGTGGGCCGGTCACGGCATCAACGCGGCGGGATTCGTTCCCCCGCAACGCAGCATGGGAGCGATCGGTGGCTGACACACTCGGGGCGGTGCGCACGGTGGAGGTGCGGTACTTCGCGGCGGCGGCCGAGGCGGCCGACTGCACGACGGAGACGTTGTCGGTGCCGATGGACGCCGATCTCGCGGACCTGACGGCGGTACTCGTCGACCGCTACGGCGCCGGGATGGAGAAGATCCTGGGCGTCGCGGCGTACCTGGTCGATTCCGAGCTCACCCGCGACCTGTCGCGACCGGTCGGCGCGCAGGTCGACGTGCTGCCGCCGTTCGCGGGCGGATAGCTCTGCGGCTCACCGGCCGCGTAGCCATTCGGCGAAGGTGACGGTGCCGAACGTCTTGTCCGGCACCAGGTTCCAACCGTTCCTCCAGAAGGTGCCCATGCTGCCGGGCATGGGAAGGTTCGTGACCCGGCCGCGGGCGCCGGTGGCCGCCTTCCACGCGAGTGCCATCTCACGCATCGTCAGGACCTCGGGTCCGCCGATCGTCGTCGGGTCGTCGGACACCCGATCCGCGACGGCGGCGTCGACCAGCGCGCGGGCGATGTCGGCGGTGTCGATCGGCTGGAACCGGGTGCGGGTGAACGCGGGGATCAGCCCGACCTTCGACGCCGGCGCGCAGATCATCGGGACGAACTCGTGGAACTGCGTCGCGCGCACCACCTGCGTCGGCAGCGGTGAGCCGCTGTACAGCCGTTCCTGCTGTGTCTTGGCCCGGTAGTACGCGAACGTCCCGCGGTCGACATTGACGATCGAGAGCAGCACCGCGCGGGAGACGCCCGCCGACCGCGCGGCGGCGAGCAGGTTGGTCGCGCCGGTCGTGAACACCGCCCGGGTACTGCGGGTCTTGCCGTCGGTGGTGTCGATCACGACATCCACGCCGTCGAGGGCGGCCGCGAGTCCCTCACCGCTCACCAGATCCCCGGCGGCGTGCTCGAGACCGTTGCTCGGCGCCCCGCCGTGGCGGCTGAGCACCCGCACCGGCTCGCCGCGGCGCAGCAGTTCGGCGACCACGGACCGCCCGGCGACACCGGTGCCGCCCGCCACCAGAAATCTGGTCATGGATCCCCCCCTCGGTCGTGGATCGTCAGTCCTCGCGCCACCACGTGTCGAGCGGAGTCACCGGAACCGTCCGCTTGTGGCGGGTGTTGCGGTACATCCGCTCCAGCTTCTCGGCCACTTCGTCGGTGACGTCCCGGCCCTCGAGGAAGTCGTCGATCTGGTGGTAGGTGACACCCAGCGCCACCTCGTCCGGCAGTGAGGGCCGGTCGTCCTCGAGGTCCGCGGTCGGCACCTTGCGCCACGTCGAGTCGGGGGCGCCGAGTTCGCGCAGCAGTGCCGCGCCCTGCCGCTTGGTGAGTCCCGTCAGCGGGGTGAGGTCGACGCCGCCGTCGCCGAACTTGGTGAAGAACCCGGTGAGCGCCTCCGCGGCATGATCCGTACCCACCACCAGGTAGCCGAGCTCGCCCGCGACCGCGTACTGGATCATCATGCGCTCGCGCGCCTTGATGTTGCCGCGCACGAAGTCTCGCAGCAGCCCGCCGTCGCCCAGCAGTCCTCGCATGGCCTGTGAGGCCTCGGCGATGGTCGCGTCGGCACCCGGTTTGACGTTCACGGTCAGCGACCGGTCCGGTCCGATGAACTTCAGGGCCACCTGCGCGTCGTGCTCGTCGAACTGCGATCCGTACGGCAGGCGGACCGCGACGAACTCGGCGGTGTGGCCCTCGGCGCGCAGCTCCTCGACCGCCAACTGGGTCAGTCGGCCGGCGAGCGTGCTGTCCTGGCCGCCGCTGATTCCGAGCACGAAGCCCTTCGCCGGGGTGGACCGCAGGTAGTCCTTGATGAACTGCACACGGTTGCGGATCTGGGCTGCCGGATCGATCGTCGACTCGACGCCGAGTTCCTCGATGATCCGGGCGCGCGAAATTGCCATGGCAGAACTGTAGCGAGCACGGGTCGGGTGTGCAGCAACGCGAACCGGCACGGCAGGATGTGATTCCGCACGCCCACCGGCGTCGGCAGAGAAACACGGGAGACCCTGATGAGCAGCACCGGCAGCACCGGCATCCTCGTGGTGAGCGCCACGGCAGGCGAGGCGGCGCACGTGCCGGACGGCCTCGACGTCGTCGTGACGGGCATCGGCAAGGTGGCCGCGGCGGTCGCGGTCACGCACGCACTGGCGAAATGCGATCCGGATCGGCTGCCGCTCGTGGTGAACATCGGTACCGCCGGCGCTCTGCATACCCATCACAGCGGCCTCTACCTGCCGTCGGCGGTCCTCAACCACGACATCAGCAGCGAGGTGCTGCGCTCGCTCGGTCACCCCGTGCGTGACGTCATCGAGGTCGAGGACGGCGACGGCTCGGTCCTCGCGACGGGGGATTCGTTCATCTCCGACGCCGAGATCCGCGATGCACTCGCCGCCCGGGCCGACCTGGTCGACATGGAGGGGTTCGCCGTCGCGTTCGCGTGCGCGCAGGTCGGTGCGCGTTGCCGACTGGTCAAGCATGTCAGCGATCAGGCCGACGACTCGGCGATGGACTGGCCGGCGCAGGTGGACGCGAGCGCGCGGGTGCTCGGGGAGTGGCTGCGCGAGACGCTTTGACGTCGGCGTGGTCGCCTACTGGCCGCGCAGTCCCAGGCCGGTGCCGTCGGCGCGCATCAGCTTCATGGTGTCGCCGTCGATCGTGTAGGTGACCTCGCCGTCGAGGACGTGCCGCACGGCCTGCTCCACCTCGGCGACGTCCGTCGGGCACGCCATCCTGGTGGTGGCCAGCGGACCGAACGTGACGGTGCCCTCGCCGACCTGGGCGGGACCGTTGAAACGATTGCATCCGGTGGATCCGGTGGCCTGCCCGTTGTCGCCGATCGTCAACGTCGGTGCCGACGTCTCGAGGGCCGCCGACGTCGAGATCGCGTTCGGGCCGATCAGCGAGTCGACCACCCACGTCGTTCCGACGAGCGGGCGATCCGGATTCGCGGTCTTCTTGTCGGCGAGCGTGACGGTGGTTCCGGGAGACGAGAGCGTAAGGATGTCGCCGGTCAGCGTCCACGACGGTTGGGTGGCGAACAGGTCGGTCATCCACTTGTCGGCGCCCGCGAGGTCGCCCGGGCAGGCCATCATGGTGGTCGCGATCGGACCGGTCTTCACGACTCCGCCGGACAGGTCGACGCTGCTCACGCCGCGGTTGCAGCCCGCGCTCATCGCGATGTTCCCCTTCTCGGGGAAGGCGACCTCGAGCGGGCCGCCGCCGGGGATGGCGGTACCGGTGACGGCGACCGAGAGGTATGTGTGCCCCCACAGCGCGTCCTCGGGCGCAGCAGCGGCCGACGCCGACGTGCTCGCGGACGTCGTCCCGGCATCCGCACCGTCGGTGCTGCTGCCACACGCGGTCAGCGTGGCTGCAGACAGGAGGGCGAGGACGACCAACGACGTGCGCATGACCACACCCTAGTCGGCGGGCGGCGCCGAACGGGTGATCCTGCGGGCCAGGTCTTCCCAGGCGTCGGCGATCCGTCTCTCCGACATTCCGAGGGTGCGGATCTGGTGCAGCACGAGGCTCGCCTCGAGCGGTGCCAGCAGGGCTGTGCCGAGAAGTTCGGTGTCCCCGTCGACGCCCGCGACGGTGAGGAGCGTCACGATGTGTCGCAGGCTCACGGCCCGGGCCGGACCGGCGAACCGGAACTCGGGGGAGTCCTCGGCGGCCCGCAGGATGTCTCCCTGGACGGCGACCATGTCGAGGCGTGCACGCCCGAACGCGACGAGGCGGACGACGGGGTCGGCGCCCGGCCCGAGCGGTGCGGGCCCGAACATGAAGGCGTGCTGCAGTTCGCGCTCGGTGTGGTCGAGCAGCGCGTTCATCAGGCCCGAGCGGCTGCCGAAGCGGCGGAAGACGGTGCCCTTGCCGACTCCGGCCGTGGCGGCGACGGCCTCCATCGTCACGGCGTCGACGCCTCGCTCGGCGACCAGTCGAGCGGCAGCGTCGAGGAGCAGTTTCCGATTGCGGGCGGCATCACATCGCTCGGGGATCTCGGCGTCCACCAGCGGAAGCAGCGGGCTGTTCACGTGAGCATCGTAGCCCAGGCGGGAATGCAAGTGGACCGCGGTCCGTTTGTGCTGCTATACATGTCCACGGCGTTATCGACCGGATCACCGAAGGAACTTCCCATGTCTCAGTCCCGCGTTCTCGTCCTCGTCGGCAGCCTCCGTGCCGGCTCCGTCAACCGTCAGGTCGCGGAGACCGCGGCAGCTGTCGCACCCGAGGGTGTCGAGCTCACCATCTACGAGGGTCTCGGCGACCTCCCCTTCTACAACGAGGACGTCGACGTCCCCGGTGCCATGATCCCCGGCGCCGATGAGCTGCGCGCGGCTGCGGCCGAGTCGGACGCCCTGCTCCTGGTCACCCCGGAGTACAACGGGACCATCCCCGCCGTCCTGAAGAACGGCATCGACTGGCTGTCGCGTCCGTACGGCACCGGCGCCGTCAAGGACAAGCCGGTCGCCGTGATCAGCGCGTCCCCGAGCCCCAACGCCGCCAAGTGGGCGCACGACGACACCCGCAAGGCTCTCGGCATCGCCGGCGGCAACGTGCTCGACGTCGAACTCTCCATCGGCGGCACCATCCAGAAGTTCGGCGACCAGCACCCGCGTGAGAACGCCGAGGTTGCGCAGCAGGTCGCCGGCGTCGTCGCCGCGCTGGTCGAGGCGTCCGAGGCGTCCGAGGCCCTCGCGAACGCCTGACGTCCTTTTCGCCGAATGTCACATACGTTCAGTTCGACTGAACGTATGTGACATTCGGCGTTTCAGGAAGTGCTCACAGCCCGGCCTGCTCCATCGCCGCGTCGACGGCGTCGCGGACCGAGTCGAAGTCGCCGCCCGCGGTCAGTGCCGCCAGCTGAGCCGCCTCGATCTGCTCGCGCGCCTGCTCGTACCGCGCGGTCCAGGCCTCCTTGTCGGCGCGCCAGTAGCCGATGACGTCGTACCGGTCGGACGGCCAGCCCAGGTCGTGCCGCACCCACCGGCGCACCTCGCGCGAGAGGCCTGCCTCACCGGCGAACCACACGTAGCCGGGGCCGTCGGGTGGGGTCCACGACCTCGCGGCGGCGGCGAGGGCGCTGGGCCCGACGCCGTTGCCGGTGCCGTGCAGCCACGTGAACGTGACGTCGCCGGCGGTGTCGAGGCGTTGCGCGTCCGCGGCCGTCGTGACGGCGACGGTGGAAGCCGCCTGCCAGTTACCGGCCAGTTACGCGCCGCGGGGTGCGTCGCTCGGGGTGGTCGGCGCGACGTCCGGACCCCTCCGCCCCAAACCTGGGGCCGGCATCCGCACCGGCGCTCCCGACGTTTGCGCGAGTGGGGCAGCGAGGGGTTGTGAGTGTGTCCGTGAACACACGTCGAGGGTGCTTGTGACGGCACCGCCGGCGCGTCTTCGGCGTGTCCGCGGCGTGTCGCGTCCGGGGCGCGTCCGAGACGGTTCGGAGGTGACCGAAATCACCGGCGCAAACGTGATCTGCGACACGCCGAAAGTGGGTCTCGGCGCGCCGCCGGGAGGGGGTCAACCTGCGAATATCAACCGTGTCACTCACAAGATCTCGGGTTGTGCGTTTCTGTCGGCCACTAGGTGTAGTGTCTACACAGCCGAGGGGCACAACGGGAACGAAACGGATCCCGGGTCGGAAAACAGGCTCTTTTCCTCGGCATGCAGAGCACGCATCCGTAGCTCGTCAGGCCGTGGAAAGAGGGACCATCATGAGCATCACCGTCTACACCAAGCCCGCCTGCGTTCAGTGCAATGCCACCTACCGCGCCCTCGACAAGGCCGGTCTCGAATACGACATCGTCGACATCTCCGAGAACCCCGAGGCGCGCGACTACGTGATGGCCCTCGGATACCTCCAGGCCCCCGTCGTGGTGGCCGGTGACGACCACTGGTCGGGCTTCCGTCCCGATCGCATCAAGACCCTCACCGCAAACGCTGCTTGAAGCGTCGCGGGGCCGGTCGAATCTCAGCTCGAGTAAGAGGGTGAACACCGATGGCATCGCTGGTGTACTTCTCCAGCGTGTCGGAGAACACACACCGATTCGTCCAGCGGCTCGGTGTCCCCGCCGCGCGCATCCCGCTCCATGACCGTGAAGGCGCGTTCGGAGTCGACGAGCCCTACGTCCTGATCCTCCCCACCTATGGGGGCGGCACGACGGCGATGGGGCGCGACACGAGTTACGTGCCCAAGCAGGTCATCCGATTCTTGAACAACAAGCACAATCGCTCGCTCATCCGCGGGGTGATTGCTGCCGGCAACACGAACTTCGGCGAGTCGTACTGCTTCGCCGGGAACGTGATCTCTCAGAAGTGTCAGGTGCCGTACCTGTACCGCTTCGAACTAATGGGAACACCAGAGGATGTCATCGCCGTGCGCGAGGGCCTCGAACAATTCATGGAGAGTGAACAGTGGCACCGACCATCACAGATTCAGCCCCGGCTGGGAGTGTAGAGCGCGCTGCGGCACGACCCGACGCGTCGGCGGGGGAGCTGGACTACCACGCGCTCAACGCGATGCTGAACCTGTACGGACCGAACGGTGAGATCCAGTTCGACAAGGACCGCGAGGCGGCCAACCAGTACTTCCTCCAGCACGTCAACCAGAACACGGTCTTCTTCCACAACCTGGACGAGAAGCTGGACTACCTGGTCAAGGAGAACTACTACGAGCCCGAGGTGCTCGACCAGTACTCCCGCGAGTTCGTGAAGTCGTTGATCGACCGTGCGTACGCGAAGAAGTTCCGCTTCCCGACGTTCCTCGGTGCCTTCAAGTACTACACCTCTTACACCCTCAAGACGTTCGACGGTAAGCGCTACCTCGAGCGTTTCGAGGACCGCGTCTGCATGGTTGCGCTCACGCTCGCCGCGGGCGACGAGACGCTCGCGACCGAGCTGGTCGACGAGATCATCGCCGGTCGCTTCCAGCCGGCCACCCCGACGTTCCTCAACTCCGGCAAGAAGCAGCGCGGCGAGCCCGTGTCGTGCTTCCTGCTGCGCATCGAGGACAACATGGAGTCGATCGGTCGTTCGATCAACTCGGCCCTGCAGCTGTCCAAGCGCGGCGGCGGAGTTGCGTTGCTGCTCAGTAACGTTCGAGAGCACGGCGCCCCGATCAAGAAGATCGAGAACCAGAGCTCCGGCGTCATCCCGATCATGAAGCTGCTCGAGGACTCGTTCTCGTACGCCAACCAGCTCGGTGCGCGTCAGGGCGCCGGCGCGGTGTACCTGCACGCCCACCATCCGGACATCTACCGGTTCCTCGACACCAAGCGTGAGAACGCGGACGAGAAGATCCGCATCAAGACGCTGTCGCTGGGCGTCGTGATCCCGGACATCACGTTCGAGCTCGCGAAGAAGAACGAGGACATGTACCTGTTCTCGCCGTACGACGTCGAGCGCATCTACGGTGTGCCGTTCGCGGACATCAACGTCAGCGAGAAGTACCACGAGATGGTCGACGACAAGCGGATCCGCAAGTCGAAGATCAAGGCGCGTGAGTTCTTCCAGACCCTCGCCGAGCTGCAGTTCGAGTCGGGCTACCCGTACATCATGTTCGAGGACACGGTGAACCGGGCGAACCCGATCGAGGGCAAGATCACGCACTCCAACCTGTGCTCGGAGATCCTGCAGGTCTCGACGCCGTCGACGTTCAACGACGACCTGTCCTACAGCCATGTCGGCAAGGACATTTCGTGCAACCTCGGCTCGCTGAACATCGCCAAGACGATGGACTCGCCGGACTTCGCGAAGACGATCGAGACGTCGATCCGCGCGCTGACCGCCGTCTCGGATCAGACCCACATCTACTCGGTGCCGTCGATCGAGCAGGGCAACAACGACTCTCACGCGATCGGCCTGGGGCAGATGAACCTGCACGGCTACCTCGCTCGCGAACGGATCCACTACGGCTCCGAAGAGGGCGTCGACTTCACGAACATCTACTTCTACACGGTCGTGTTCCACGCGGTCCGTGCGTCGAACGAGATCGCGAAGGAACGCGGCACCCACTTCAAGGGCTTCCCGCAGTCCAAGTACGCGTCGGGTGAGTACTTCGACAAGTACACCGACCAGGTGTGGGAGCCCGCCACCGAGCGGGTGCGTGCGCTGTTCGCGGACGCCGGCGTGCACATCCCGACGCAGGACGACTGGCGTGAGCTCAAGGCGTCGGTGCAGAAGTACGGCATCTACAACCAGAACCTGCAGGCCGTCCCGCCGACCGGCTCGATCTCGTACATCAACAACTCCACCAGCTCGATCCACCCGGTGGCCGCGAAGATCGAGATCCGCAAGGAAGGCAAGATCGGTCGCGTCTACTACCCGGCGCCGTACCTGACGAACGACAACCTGGAGTACTACCAGGACGCGTACGAGATCGGGTACGAGAAGATCATCGACACCTACGCTGCGGCCACGCAGCACGTCGACCAGGGCCTGTCGCTGACGCTGTTCTTCAAGGACACCGCGTCCACGCGTGACGTCAACCGCGCGCAGATCTACGCGTGGCGCAAGGGCATCAAGACGCTGTACTACATCCGCCTGCGTCAGATGGCACTCGAGGGCACCGAGGTCGAGGGTTGCGTCTCGTGCATGCTGTGACCGTAGTGAAGAGCTTGAACGAAGTGAGGGAATCGTGAGCGAGAAGATCAAGCTGGTCAGTCGCGTGTCGGCGATCAACTGGAATCGCGTGCCCGACGACAAGGACGCCGAGGTGTGGGATCGCCTCACCGGCAACTTCTGGCTGCCGGAGAAGGTGCCGGTGTCCAACGACATCCAGTCGTGGGCCACTCTCACGCCGAACGAGCAGCAGCTCACGATGCGCGTGTTCACCGGCCTGACGCTGCTCGACACCATCCAGGGCACCGTCGGTGCCGTGAGCCTGATCCCCGATGCGGTCACCCCGCACGAGGAGGCCGTGCTCACCAACATCGCGTTCATGGAGTCGGTGCACGCGAAGAGCTACTCGCAGATCTTCTCGACCCTGTGCACCACGCGCGAGATCGACGACGCGTTCCGCTGGTCGGAGGAGAACCCGAACCTGCAGCGCAAGGCGCAGATCGTCCTCGACTACTACCGCGGTGACGACCCGCTCAAGCGCAAGGTCGCCTCGACGCTGCTCGAGAGCTTCCTGTTCTACTCGGGCTTCTACCTGCCGATGTACTGGTCCTCGCGGGCCAAGCTCACCAACACGGCCGACATGATCCGCCTCATCATCCGTGACGAGGCCGTGCACGGCTACTACATCGGCTACAAGTACCAGCGCGGACTCGAGCAGCTGACCCAGGCCGAGAAGGACGATCTCAAGAACTACACGTTCGAGCTGCTGTTCGAGCTGTACGACAATGAGGTCGAGTACACGCAGGACCTGTACGACGAGGTCGGGCTCACCGAGGACGTCAAGAAGTTCCTGCGCTACAACGCCAACAAGGCGCTGATGAACCTCGGTTACGAGGGCCTGTTCCCGAAGGACGAGACGGACGTCAACCCGGCGATCCTGTCGGCGCTCTCGCCCAACGCGGACGAGAACCACGACTTCTTCTCGGGCTCCGGTTCGAGCTACGTCATCGGCAAGGCTGTCAACACCGAGGACGAGGACTGGGACTTCTAGCCCACCCGCACCACTTCGGCCGAATGTCACACCGGTTCAGTTGGACTGAACCGGTGTGACATTCGGCCGTCGGTGTTTTCAGGGAAGGGTGACGTCCCTGCGGCGGACGACGGCCGGCGAGTCGTCGTAGTCGCCCAACCACGTGCTGTCCGTGAAGGTGCCGACCACGTCGAACGCCCCGATCAGCCACCACTTCAGCAGGCAGCCGGTGGTCGGCCACTGCCCGTCGGACGGGCGGATGACACACACGCCGGTCAGTGCCTTGCCGACGGTCGTGTGGAAGATCCGCTGGGCCACGACGCGCTGCAGGAGTGACGCGAGGATCCATCCGATCGGGAGCGCGAGCGGTGCCCAATCCGACACTGCCGGAATATCGAGGCACACGATCATTCCGACGACGCCGACTGCGATGTGCAGGACGAGGTCGATGACGAAGGCGATCGCCTGACGCAGTTGGCGCGGCGACGGATACCGCGGGTCGTCCGACTCGCCGTGCTTGTCCGGAAGTTCCGTCGGCACCGGTGTCGTTCCCGGGGGCCTGGTTGCGTCGAACCCTGATGTGGTCACCGCAGAAGAGTGACGGAAGCTGCCGCGAAAGGCAATGGCGAGGGCCAGGTTTCGTTCGGACCGTTGTCGCGGAGGTGAGCCGCGCCTAGTGTCGAGGTTGTAGGACCGAGCCGACGATGCCCGACGACGATCGAGGAGACGGCAATGAGTGGTCGAGTAGTGCATTTCGAGGTACCGTTCGACGACGGTGACCGGGCACGAAGTTTCTACAAGGTGGCATTCGGCTGGAACGTCACCGAGATGCCCGAGCTCGAGTACACCGGCGTGTCCACCGGGCCGGTCGAGGATTCGGGGATGCCGAACGAACCCGGGTACATCGGTGGCGGCATGTTCCGGCGCGCGGACCAGGATCCCAAGGGGCCGGTGATCACGATCGACGTCCCCGACATCGATGCCGCGCTCGCGAAGATCGAGTCGCTCGGTGGCGCGACGGTCTCGGCGAAGCAGCCCGTCGGCGAGATGGGCTTCGCCGCCTACTTCCGGGACACCGAGGGCAACGTCATGGGGTTGTGGGAGACCGCGAAAGGCTGAGGGGGAGTGACGCACTCACTCGCGGACGAACCAGGCCCGCGGGTCGTCGCCGAGCGCCTTCTCGATCCGCATCCGTGACGACTCGGTCAGGTCGGCGGGGAGGCCGTCGGGCGAGAACCAACGCACGTCGAGGTTCTCCTCGTCCGCGACGCGCGCCTCACCCGACACGGCGCGCACGAGGACGCACACGTCGAGATAGCTGGCGATGTCGCCGTTGGGATACGTGACGGGGCCGGCGGTGTCGACGCTGGTGACACGCACCAGTTCCGCGTCCACCCCGGTTTCCTCGCGGATCTCCCGCAGTACGGCGGCGCCGGGTTTCTCGCCGGGTTCGAGGATGCCGGAGACGACGGCCCACCGGCCGTTGTCGGCCCGCTGGGTGAGCAGGAGGCGACCGTCGTCGTCGATCACGACGGCGCTGACGCCCGACAGGAACAGCGGGGTGTGACCGACGTGTTCACGTAGGGCCGCAACGAATTCGGGGACCGGCATCGTCGGCCTAGCTGACGTACTCGTTGAGGCTGCGCTGCAGGTCGGTGACGACCGCCCGTGCCGCGACGAGGCCGTTGCCGTCGTTCCAGATCGCGTCGTCGACGGCGAAGACACGCTTGTCGGTCACGGCACCGAGTTCGTGCCAGTCGTCGGACTCCATGACCGACGTTCCGTGTTCGAGCCCGCCCGATCCGTCGAAGCTGACATAGATCAGATCGCCCTCCGCGTCGCCGAGATCGTCGATGTCCTTGGACGCCACGTCGAGTCGCTGATACGCCGGTCGCTGTACGCCGGTGTCGGCCAGGACCTGACCCGAGAAGCTGCCCGGCCCCTCGATCGCCAAGGAATCCGAACCGAACCGGACCACCGACGCCTGCGTCTGCCGGGCGTTGATCTCGGCCCCGACTCGGGCGGCATCCGCGGTGTAGGCGTCGAGAGCCTGCTGCGCGGAGATGCCGCGACCCAGCGCCTTCCCCGATGCGAGGAAGCGGTCCTTCCACTGCACCGGGTCGGCGCCGACGAACACGGTGGGTGCCACCGCCCGAAGGCGGTCGGCGAGTGCCGGATCGGCCGGTTCGGAGCCCAGGATCAGGTCGGGGGCGGCCGCCGCGATCAGGCCGACGTCGGGGGAGCCGGCCGGTCCGACGCTCGGCAGCGCCGAGACCCCGGCACCGAGGTACGACGGCTGCGGGGTTCCGGCGTCGGACGTCGCGGCACCCACGACGCGCTGCCACAGTCCCAGTGCGCACACCGAATCCATTGCGGCGCTGTCGAGTACGACGATGCGCTGCGGATCCGGGGCCCCGGGGTCGGCCGGGGTGGCCGGCGCACACGCGGCGTGGGTGTCGCGTTCGATGCCCACGACACCCGCGCCGGCGATCTTCGTCGTGGTCCGCACGATCGTGCTCGCGTCGTCGTCCGGCGTGTTGCTGCAGCCGGCGAGTCCCACCAGCGTCGCGGCCGCCATCGCGGCCACGGCGGTTCGACGGACGGTGCGGACGGGCTGGGAACTGGACAATGCGACGACTTCCTGTTCGACGAGCTCGGCGGGTGCGGCCGACTCAGGTTAGCCGTTGTGCGGATCCACCCCGAATGCCTGCGCGAGGTCGTCGAGGATCTTGTGCGCGCCCTGGATGCTGACCGGCGTCATCCACATCGCGTCGTCGACCTCCACGATGCGGCCCTTCAGCGTCCCCCACAGCGGGTTCTGCAGGAAGGCCTCCGCCGCCTTCATCGACTTGCCCTCGGGATCCTCGTACGTCGCGACGAAGATGACGTCGGCGTCGGCCTCGTTGATCCGCTCGGGGCTGATCGAATTCATGATGCTGCCGGCGTCGGCCGGGTCCGGACCCTGGCTGTCCGGCCGGGCCAGTCCGGCGTCGGCGAGGACGATGCCGCTGAACGACGTCGTCCGGTAGAGGCGGGCGGTCGGCTCGCCGGCAAAGCGCACGACGGAGACGTCGGGGTTGTCCGCCTTGGCGTTGATCTCGTCGCCGATCGCCTTCGCCCGGGCCTCGTATTCGCCGATCTTCTGCTCGGCCAGATCCTCCTTGCCGAGAGCCTTCGCGACGAGGCGGATGTTGTCCTTCCACGTGGGGCCGGTCGACTGGGAGAACACCGTCGGGGCGAGGGTGGAGAGCGCCTCGTAGTTCTTTCCGTCGCGGACCTCGGCGGAGAGGATCAGGTCCGGCTGCAGCTGCGCGACCTTCTCGAGGCTCGCGTTGGACACCTTGCCGACCGAGGTGGCGTCGGCGGCGTACTTGTCGCGTGCGTCGCCGAGGTAGTCGGGCAGGCCCTGTCCGCGGTAGTCGACGTAGCCGACGAGAGGGGACTCGAGCAGCAGGACGGCGTCCGCGTAGCTGTTGTCGAGCGTGACGATCCGCTGCGGCTGGGCGTCGATGTCGGTCGCGCCGCGGAAGTGCTGGACGGTCCGCGGGAACTCGTCGGTCGCGGACGCCGTTGTATCGGCGGTGCTCCCGCTGGACGAGCAACCGGTGAGGGCGAGGCTGACGGCCACGCCGACTGCGGCCAGGGACGTGAGGGTGCGGCGTCGGGTCTGTGTGTGCACGGGTCGAGACTCCAAGAGGAAGGGGGTTAGGTAAGCAAAACCTTAACAATCGGGGAGGTGGGGTTCCCGGTGGTCGACTTCTGTGGTGTGACGCTCGGGCGTCGGTCGACCCGCACCGACACGCCGTGACGCATCCGGCGGATGGTCCGGTGGGGGACTAAAGTCCTGCTCGCGGCTCTGTGGGCCGAGGGAACTACGGCCCGAGTACGACAGGGAGTAGGACCCGATCCGCGGGCCCCGAAGGCACCGTCTACGATTCGATGAGCGCAAGCCAGCGAACGCCTATCTCGCCAGCCCGGGATCGGCGCTCAGAGCGGAGCCTGCGGAGCGATCAAGGGCACATTCAGGAGGATTAGTGACTGCCGTAGCGCCCCAGCCAGTCCCAGAGATAGCAGCGAGGCCTTACCCGCCACGGCAGGGACCCAAGGGCTCGTTCATTTACAAGATGATCACGACCACCGACCCCAAGGTGCTCGGGATCATGTACCTGGTGACGTCGTTCGCCTTCTTCCTCATCGGTGGCCTCATGGCCCTGCTGATGCGAACCGAACTCGCTGTTCCGGGCCTGCAGTTCCTGTCCAACGAGCAGTTCAACCAGCTGTTCACGATGCACGGCACGATCATGCTGCTGCTGTACGCGACCCCGGTCGTGTTCGGCTTCGCCAACTACATCGTTCCGCTGCAGATCGGCGCGCCCGACGTGGCGTTCCCGCGTCTGAACTCGTTCAGCTACTGGCTGTACCTGTTCGGCGCCATCATCACCACCGCCGGCTTCATCACCCCGGGTGGCGCGGCCGACTTCGGCTGGACCGCCTACACCCCGCTGACGAGCGAGCTGCACTCGCCCGGCATCGGTGCGGACCTGTGGATCCTGGGCCTCGCGGTTGCCGGTCTGGGCACCATCCTCGGTGGCGTCAACTTCATCACCACCATCGTGTGCCTGCGCGCACCGGGCATGACCATGTTCCGGATGCCGATCTTCACGTGGAACATCCTCATCACCGCCATCCTCATCCTGCTGGCGTTCCCGCTGCTCACCGCCGCGTTCATGGGCCTGTTCGTCGACCGTCACCTCGGTGGCCACATCTTCGACCCGGCAACCGGTGGCGTCCTGCTGTGGCAGCACCTGTTCTGGTTCTTCGGTCACCCCGAGGTGTACATCATCGCGCTGCCGTTCTTCGGCATCGTCTCGGAGATCTTCCCGGTCTTCTCGCGTAAGCCGATCTTCGGTTACAGCGGTCTGGTGTACGCCACGATGGCCATCGCGGCCCTGTCGATCGCCGTGTGGGCGCACCACATGTACGCGACGGGCGCCGTCCTGCTGCCGTTCTTCTCCTTCATGACGTTCCTCATCGCCGTCCCGACCGGTGTGAAGTTCTTCAACTGGATCGGAACGATGTGGAAGGGACAGTTGACGTTCGAGTCGCCGATGCTGTTCTCGGTCGGCTTCCTCGTGACCTTCCTCTTCGGTGGCCTGTCGGGCGTCCTGCTCGCAAGCCCGCCGATCGACTTCCACGTCACCGACACGTACTTCGTGATCGCGCACTTCCACTACGTGCTCTTCGGCACCATCGTGTTCGCCACCTACGCGGGTATCTACTTCTGGTTCCCGAAGATGACCGGCCGCATGATGGACGAGCGCCTCGCGAAGTGGCACTTCTGGACCACGTTCGTCGGCTTCCACTCCACCTTCCTGGTCCAGCACTGGCTCGGTGCCGAGGGCATGCCGCGTCGCTACGCGGACTACCTGCCCAGCGACGGCTTCACCACGCTGAACACGATCTCCACGATCGGCTCGTTCATCCTCGGTGCCTCGACGCTGCCGTTCCTATGGAACGTCTTCAAGAGCTACCGGTACGGCGAGGTCGTCAAGGTCGACGACCCGTGGGGCTACGGCAACTCGCTCGAGTGGGCCACCACCTGCCCGCCGCCGCGCCACAACTTCACCGAGCTGCCCCGGATCCGTTCGGAGCGTCCGGCGTTCGAGCTGCACTACCCGCACATGGTCGAGCGCCTGCGCGACGAGGCTCATGTCGGTATCGGACACGGCGGCAAGCACGCCACCGCGGTCCTGGAAGACAGCAAGTCCTAGCGGACCGGAAGGTCCCTGCTCTACCGGAAGGCCCCGCCCGATCCCCGATGTCGAGGGAGCTGGCGGGGCCTTTCCCGTGCCGCCACCTCGACTTGGCAGAATGGGGGCCGGATTTCTTTGTACGTAGTTCGAGCCCAAACGAACGGAGTTCTCGGTGGGTGCGTCAGACGCCACTGTTCTGATGACGGTTACAGGTCCGGACAGGCCCGGCGTCACGTCGGTGCTCTTCGGGGCACTGTCCCGCCACGATGTGAGCCTGCTCGATGTCGAGCAGGTGGTGATCCGCGGTCGCCTCACGCTCGGCGTGCTGGTCCTGTGTCCCGCCGACCCGGAAGCCCTCCAGGAGGAGCTCGAGGAGGCGATGGACACGGTCGGCATGAACGTCGACGTCGAGATCGGCGCCGACGCGGCGAGCCGTCAGGTGTCGACCCACGCGGTCGTCGTGCTCGGCAGCCCGGTCAGCGCGCGGGCGTTCCGTTCGTTGTCGCGTGAGCTGGCACGGCAGGGCGCCAATATCGACTCCATCCGCGGTGTCGCCGACTATCCGGTCACCGGCCTCGAGCTGATGGTCACCGCGTCGGGCACCGGCGCCGAGGCGGACGCGCAGCTGCGTGCCGGCCTGGCCGAGGTCGCGGCCGGTGAGAACGTCGACGTCGCCGTCGAGCGCGGCGGGCTCGCCCGGCGCGCCAAGCGGCTCATCGTGTTCGATGTCGACTCGACGCTCGTGCAGGGTGAGGTCATCGAGATGCTCGCGGCGCGGGCCGGTGTCGAGGACGAGGTCCGCGCGGTCACCGAGTCGGCAATGCGCGGCGAGATCGACTTCACCGAGTCCCTGCACCAGCGCGTCGCGACCCTCGCCGGACTCGACGCGTCGGTCATCGACGACGTCGCCGCCGATCTGCAGCTCACGCCCGGTGCGCGGACCACGATCCGGACGCTGCGGCGCCTCGGCTACCACTGCGGTGTCGTGTCGGGTGGTTTCCGTCAGGTGATCGAGGGCCTCGCGCACGAGCTCGAGCTCGACTTCGTCCAGGCCAACACCCTCGAGATCGTCGACGGCAAGCTCACCGGGCGCGTGGTCGGCGACATCGTCGACCGCGCCGCGAAGGCGGTCGCGCTGCGCAAGTTCGCCGCCGAGGTCGGGGTGCCGATGGAGCAGACCGTCGCGGTCGGCGACGGCGCCAACGACATCGACATGCTGACCGCTGCCGGTCTGGGTGTGGCGTTCAACGCCAAGCCGGCGCTGCGCGAGGTCGCGGACACCGCGCTGTCGCATCCGTTCCTCGATGCGGTGCTGTTCGTGCTCGGCGTGACCCGCGACGAGGTCGAGGCCGCCGACGCGGTGGACGGTGTCGTGCGGCGCGTGCCGATCGCATGACCCTGACCGGGGACGGTTTCGCGGCACGCCACGCCGTGCTGGCCGCCGGATACGGTAATCGACCGGATCCGGCCGATCCGGCTCAGGTGCTGGCGATGCCGATCGTGCTGCACATCCCGAAGATCGAACCGCCCGCGCGGAGCGCGCTGCTCGCCGCGGCCGCCTCCGCGACCGTCGCGTTGTGTCTCGACGAGCGTGTCGGGCCGGACGCCGGCGGCGAGCCGGGGCCGTGGCAGCACGCGCTCCGGGAGTGGACCGACTCCCGCATCCGCAAGGTGGCCCGCCGCGCCCGCGGAGCCCAGTGGCTCGCGGCGTGCGACGTCGACGGCGTCACCGTCGACGTGGACGGCGCGCAGGCCCGCGCGCTCGTCCCGGGGCGGGTGGGCGACCTCGATCCGCGGATCAAGA
Source organism: Rhodococcus sp. AG1013 (assembly GCF_003350365.1). NCBI lineage: Bacteria > Bacillati > Actinomycetota > Actinomycetes > Mycobacteriales > Nocardiaceae > Rhodococcus > Rhodococcus sp. AG1013. The sequence goes on along the minus strand of NZ_QQAT01000013.1, from coordinate 96,171 downwards.
AGCTGCAGATCGGCGGCACCGACCTGGACCACGACGAGCCGGGACCGGTCGACCCGGCACTGCCGACGCTGTGGATCGACGCGTCCCTCGAGATGACGGTCGGCAAGGCCGCCGCCCAGGTGGGGCACGCGTCGATGATCCTGGCGGGTGCCATGCCCGTCGACCGCGTGCGGCAGTGGGCGGCAGACGGATTCCGCTGTGCCGTCCGGGACGCCGACCCGCGGTCGTGGGCCGCGCTGTGTGACGAAGTCGGCAGGGGTGCCGCTGTGGCGGTGCGGGATGCGGGGTTCACCGAGGTGGCGCCCGGTTCGATGACGGTGATCGCCCCGATTCCCTGATCCCCAGGGCGACACGCAGGTCCGGGTCCAGTCGATGCGGCCGCAACCGAGTACGGGAAGATGGTCGCTGTGTCGGAACCAGATCCTGATCTCCTCATCGATTTCGAAGACGTCCTGATTCGCCGTGGCGGAGCGACCCTCGTCGGCCCGGTCTCCTGGCAAGTGGAGTTGGACGAGAAGTGGGTCGTGCTCGGCCCCAACGGCGCCGGCAAGACGTCGCTGCTGCGAATGGCCGCCGCCGAGGTCCACCCGACCGCCGGCGTGGCCCGACTGTTCGGCGAGACGTTCGGCAAGGTCGACATCACCGAGCTGCGGCCACGGATCGGGCTGTCGTCGTCGGCGCTCGCGCATCGGGTTCCGGCCGACGAGATCGTGAGCGACCTGGTGGTGTCGGCCGGTTACTCGGTGCTCGGACGCTGGCGGGAACGCTACGAGGACATGGACACCGAGCGGGCCGTCGAGATGCTCGAGAGTCTCGGCGCCGAGCATCTCGCGACCCGCACCTACGGGACGCTGTCCGAGGGTGAACGCAAGCGCGTGCTGATCGCTCGTGCGCTCATGACCGACCCCGAACTGCTGCTCCTCGACGAGCCTGCCGCGGGCCTCGACCTCGGTGGCCGTGAGGAACTCGTCGCGCGCCTCGGTGACCTGGCCGCGGACCCGGATTCGCCGGCGACGGTGCTCATCACCCATCACGTCGAGGAGATCCCGCCGGGCTTCACGCACGCGATGCTGCTCTCGGAGGGCCGCGTGGTCTCGCAGGGCCTGCTCGACGACGTCATCACGGCCGAGAACCTGAGCGAGGCTTTCAGCCAGGCGATCACCCTCGACCGCGTCGACGGCCGATTCTTCGCCCGCCGCACGCGGCATCCCGGCCTGCACCGGGCCTGACACGCGGACCGGACCGGTGGTGAGGCGTTCGTCACTCGGGGCGTAGGTTCCGGATATGGGAACTTCTCGAGAGTCGGGCGCCGCTTCCGTCGGCGCCGTCGCACCGGATACCACCGCACCGGCCACCACCGTCCCGGCGCCGAAGGACGCGTCCACCGTGATGCTCGTGCGCGACGGCGACGCGGGCGTCGAGGTCTTCCTGCTGCGGCGTGTGGCGGGGATGGCATTCGCGGGCGGTATGACGGTGTTTCCCGGCGGCGGCGTGGATCCGTCCGACGGGGACGCCGACGTCCGCTGGGCCGGTCCGCCGCTGTCGTGGTGGGCCGAGAGGTTCGGCGTCGACGATGCCCGTGCCAAGGCCCTCGTGTGCGCGGCGGTTCGTGAGACGTTCGAGGAGTGCGGCGTGCTGCTGGCCGGCCCCACCGTCGACACCGTCGTCGCCGACACCACCGGGTACGCGCAGGCGCGTCGCCAGCTCGAGTCGCGGGAGCTGTCGTTCGCGGACTTCCTCGCGCGCGAGAACCTGGTCCTGCGAACGGATCTGCTGCGCCCGTGGGCCAACTGGATCACCCCCGTCCAGGAGGGGCGCCGGTACGACACGCGCTTCTTCGTCGCGGTGCTCCCGGAGGGGCAGTTGGCGGACGGTGACACGTCGGAGGCCGCGGAGGTCTCGTGGCGGACTCCGGCTGCGGCCGTCGACGACTGGCGTGAGCGTCGCAGTGTCCTGTTGCCGCCCACGTGGAGTCAGCTCGACGCGCTCGGCCGGTTCGACGGCGTCGACGCGATTCTTTCTGCGGAGCCGGAGATCTCGCCGATCCTGCCCGAGCTGAGCTTCGTGGACGGCAAGCCGCGGGTGGCCTTCCCCGGCGACGAGGGGTACTACGACACCGGGGCGTTGCCCTGGGGCGCCGACCAGTAGCCTCAGTCACATGGCTGAGTTTGTGACCCTCGAGGTTTCCGAAGGTATCGGCACGATCCGTCTGGCGCGCCCCCCGATGAACGCGCTGAACCGTCAGGTGCAGGAAGAGATTCGGGCCGCGGCCCGGCAGGCCACCGTCGATCCGGAGGTCAAGGCTGTCGTCGTCTACGGCGGCGAGAAGGTGTTCGCCGCGGGCGCCGACATCAAGGAGATGGCGGAGCTCGACTTCGTGCAGATGAGCGAGATCATCGCCGACCTGCAGTCGGCGCTCGGTGCGATCGCCGACATCCCGAAGCCGACCGTCGCCGCCATCACCGGCTACGCGCTGGGCGGCGGCCTCGAGGTCGCGCTGGGTGCGGATCGTCGCATCGCCGGCGACAACGTCAAGCTCGGTGTCCCGGAGATCCTGCTGGGCGTCATTCCCGGCGGTGGCGGCACGCAGCGCCTCGCCCGCCTGGTGGGCCCGGCGAAGGCCAAGGACATGGTGTTCACGGGCCGCTTCGTCGGCGCCGAGGAGGCCCTGCAGATCGGCCTGATCGACGAGATGGTCGCTCCCGACGAGGTGTACAACGCCGCCCGCAAGTGGGCGTCGCAGTTCACCGGCGCCGCGAGCCGCGCGATCGCCGCCGCGAAGGCCGCGATCGATCAGGGCCTCGACACCGACCTGGCGACCGGCCTGAAGATCGAGCAGCACCTGTTCGCGTCGCTGTTCGCGACCGCGGACCGCACCATCGGCATGGAGTCGTTCGTCGAGAACGGCCCCGGCAAGGCGAAGTTCACCGGCAAGTAGAGCTCACCGCGATTTGCGCACTTGTCGGCGTTTCCGGTCGTCCGGAACCGCGGCAAGTGCGCAAATCGGGCCCCCCGGGGCCCAAAACTAGAACTTGTTCATTCCTTACCATTGGGTAGGATTCGCTGCATGACTGCTAGCCCGAACGACGGGATCGATCCCGCGCCGAACCCGCACGCAACCGCCGAAGAGGTCGAGGCTGCGTTGAAGGACACGAAGCTCGCCCAGGTCCTGTACCACGATTGGGAAGCGGAGACCTACGACGACAAGTGGTCCATCTCGTACGACGAGCGTTGCATCGAGTACGCGCGGGGCCGGTTCGACGCCGTCGCGGGCGATCAGCCGCTGCCGTACGAGCGGGCGCTGGAACTGGGCTGCGGAACGGGCTTCTTCCTGCTCAACCTCATGCAGGGTGGCGTCGCGAAGACCGGTTCGGTCACCGACCTGTCCCCGGGCATGGTCAAGGTCGCGATGCGCAACGCGGAGCACCTCGGGCTGCCCGTCGACGGCCGCGTCGCCGATGCGGAGACCATCCCGTACGAGGACGACACCTTCGACCTCGTCGTCGGCCATGCGGTCCTGCACCACATCCCGGACGTCGAGCAGTCGCTGCGCGAGGTGCTGCGCGTGCTCAAGCCGGGCGGCCGGTTCGTCTTCGCCGGCGAGCCCAGCACCATCGGCAACTTCTACGCCCGCTGGCTCGGGCGCGCGACGTGGGCTGCGACCACGAACGTCACCAAGCTGCCGTTCCTGTCCGACTGGCGTCGTCCGCAGGCCGAGCTCGACGAGTCGTCCCGTGCCGCCGCGCTCGAGGCCGTCGTCGACCTGCACACGTTCGATCCCACCGACCTCGAGAACATCGCGAAGTCGGCCGGCGCCGTCGAGGTGAAGGCCAAGACGGAGGAGTTCGCCGCCGCGCTGCTCGGCTGGCCGGTCCGCACCTTCGAGGCCGCCGTGCCGCCGGAGAAGCTGGGCTGGGGCTGGGCCAGGTTCGCGTTCGGTGGTTTCAAGTCGCTGAGCTGGCTGGACGACAAGGTGCTCCAGCACGTGGTTCCGCGCAATTTCTTCTACAACGTGATGATCACCGGCGTGAAGCCGGGCGCCACCGACTGAACTGAGCCGAACGAGCTTTGGGATACGACTTCACGACCGACGACGTCGGATACCTGTGCAGCGCGGACGGCATCGCGACGCTGGCGGAGACGGCGGAATCGGAGCTGTCGACGCGTACGCGACTGGCCGACATCGGCCGGGCGCGTGCGCGTTTCGGTGACCGCGCGGCACTGCTGATCGAGACGGTGCTGCTGCGGCGCAAGGCGCAGGCCAAGCTGGACGGTGCCGAGTCCTGGCTGTTCACCGACGACGCGTTGCAGCAGGCGACGCCGATCGTGGTGGCGCGGCACCGCGGCGTCCGGCTCGCGGGCCGCCGCGTCCACGACGTCACCTGCTCGATCGGTGCCGAGCTTTCGGCGCTGGTTCCGCTGGCGGACACCGTGATCGGCAGCGATCTCGACCCCGTCCGGTTGGCGATGGCGGCCCACAACGTTCCCGGCGCGACGCTCGTGCGCGCCGACGCGCTACGACCCTGTACCCGCGACACCGTCGTGATCGCCGACCCCGCACGACGTTCCGGCGGTAGGCGCACACACGACCCGGCGGCCCTGATGCCGCCGCTGCCGGACCTGCTCGACGTCTACGCCGGGCGTGATCTCGCGGTGAAGTGCGCCCCGGGCCTCGACTTCGACCGGCTCGACTGGGACGGCGAGGTGGAGGTGGTCTCGCTCGACGGCGGGGTGCGCGAGGCGTGCCTGTGGTCGCCGGGGCTGGCAGGCCCAGGCGTGCGGCGCCGGGCGAGCGTGCTGCGTTCGGACGGGACGGCCTGGGAGATCACCGACGCCGAGCCCGACGACATCCCGGAGCGCGAACCGGGGGAGTGGATCATCGACCCGGACGGAGCCGTCGTGCGGTCCGGCCTGGTGCGCCACTACGCGGCCCGGCACGGGTTGTGGCAGCTGGACCCGCGGATCGCCTACCTCACCGGCGACAGCGTGCCCGACGGCGTGCGCGGTTTCCGGGTACTGGCGCGGCTCAAGTACACCGAGAAGGCGCTGCGGCAGGAACTGGCCGCGCGCGACTGCGGGTCGGCGGAGATCCTGGTCCGTGGTCTCGACATCGATCCGGCGGTGCTGCGGCCGCGCCTGAAACTGCGCGGCACCACGCCGATGTCGGTGGTACTCACCAGGATCGGCCGGACGCCCGTCGCTTTCGTGTGTGCCGCGCGGGACTGACGCCTACTTCAGGACGAACAGTTCCCCGATCAGGGTCGGGGTGAGCACCTCGCCGTCCGGTCCGATCGAGGTACCGACGGTGAACCCGGTGGCCCCGGGCAGGGGGTCCTGGTCGAGCGTTTCGCCGGTCTCGGTGTCGAATGTCAGCAGTGCGAGTCCGGCGTCGCCGTCCCGGACGACGGTGTATCCGGTGGTGCCGGCGGTCTGCGCGGGCACGCCGAGCTGCAGCAGATCGGCTCGCTCCCACACCAGTTCGGCGTGGTCGCCGCGATCGCGCAGCGCCAGCAGCCGACCCTTCTCCGCGCCGGCGGGAATGATCAGTCCGCCGGCGGACGTGGACGGGGTGCCCAGGGTCGGGTAGCCGACGTCGTAGCTCCACCGCGGTTCACCGGTCTCGGCGTCGACGGCCCACAGGTGCCCGGCATTGTCGTTGGTGTACACGGTCTTTCCGTCCGCGGACAGGTTCGGGCCGCCGGCGGGGCCGCCCGGCAGCGTGCCGGTCGACCAGTCCTCGACGATCCTCGGATCGTCACCTCCGGTGTAGCGCATCGCGACCAGGTTGGCCTGTGGGGCGAAGGGGCGCCAGAATGTGAACACGAAGCGACCGTTGTCCAGATCGATCGCCGGCGTGTTCGCGACCGGGCACTGTTGCCCGCCGGCGAGGCACCCGTCGAGGCCCTGGTCGTTCGGAACGGGCTCGACATTCACACCCTGCGTGTACGACGCCGGCGGGATCAGGTCGTACGACGGCGCCACCTTGAAGCCGGTCTGCGGATCGAGGACGTTGATCTGGCCGAGCTGCGTGATGAACAGCAGGTTGCCGTCGCTGGTGAACTGGGCGGACCGCGGAGTGCCGGACACAGGTGTACGCCAGCGCAACTGGCCGCGCTCGTTGAACGAGCTCATCGCGCCCTCGTCGCCGATGTAGATGTTGGTGGCGGCGTCCACCACGGGAGTCGAGGTCGCGGCGCCCGGGCCGATCCGGGTGCACCAGCGCTTGCGGCCGGTGTCGATCTGGAACGAGAGGAGGTTGCAGCCCTCGTCGGTGCGTGCGGTGAGGAAGACCTGTCCGTTCGCCGCCACCGAGGCGTTCGTGGGGGTGGGGCCGCCGATCGGGCGGGACCACTGGAAGTCGAGCGACCGGGATCCCGTCACCGGGCTCGTGTTGCTGCTCCGCGCATCGGCGTGCATTCCCGGCCATCCGCCCGCACCGAAGACGTCCGCGGTGCCGGAATCCCCGCCGCATCCTGCGAGGAGGAGGGCCGAGATCGCCGTCAGCGCCGCCGCCGACGACCGTAGGGCACGCCGCATTACATCTCCTTGGGTAGGGATCTGCTCGGACCAGAGATTATCCCGGCTGCGATGTGCGGTCGCCGAACCGCCCCGGCGCATTTCGTGGGACCCTCGATGAAGGTCCCCGATCCGCGCTTCGATCCCGCCCGATCCGCAGCGCGTCGGGACCCGGCAGTTCCGTGACCCGGCAGGTCCGCGCGGAGGAGGCATCATGAGAATTGGTGTGCCGAAGGAGATCAAGAGCGGTGAGCTGCGGGTCGCGTTGACCCCGCTCTCGGTCACCGAACTGCGTGCGCAGGGACACGAAGTCGTCGTCGAGCGTGGGGCGGGCGACGGTTCGTCGATGTCCGACGGTGAGTTCGTCGCCGCGGGGGCCCGGATCGTCGATCACGCCGAGGACGTCTGGGCCGAGGCCGACCTGGTCGTGAAGGTCAAGGAGCCGCTCGCGCCGGAGTTCGAACTGATGCGACGGGGGCAGGTGCTGTTCACCTACCTGCATCTCGCGGCGTCGCTCGAGTGCACCGAGGCGTTGCTGTCGAGTGGCGTCACCGCGATCGCGTACGAGACGGTCGAACGCGCCGACGGCTCGCTCCCGCTGCTGGCGCCGATGAGCGAGGTTGCCGGCCGCCTCGCCACGCAGGTCGGGGCGCACGCGCTGCAATCCACCGCGGGCGGCTGCGGACGCGGCATCCTGCTCGGCGGGGTGCCCGGCGTTCCACCCGCCGGTGTCGTGGTCATCGGCGCCGGGAGCGCCGGGACCCACGCCACGGCGGTCGCGGTGGGGATGGGCGCACGGGTGACCGTGTTCGACCGCGACGTCGAGCGCCTACGCGCGCTGCACGCCCGCTTCGGGGCCCGTATCTCGACCGTCGTGTCGACCCGGACGGAACTCGAGCGGACGCTGGTCGACGCGGATCTGGTGATCGGCGCCGTGCTGGTGCACGGTGCCCGCGCGCCGCGGTTGGTCTCGTCCGAGCAGGTGTCCCGGATGCTGCCGGGCAGTGTGCTGGTGGACATCGCGATCGATCAGGGCGGGTGCTTCGAGGATTCGCGTCCCACGACTCACGACCAACCCACCTATATGGTTCACAATTCTATTATTTATGCGGTTCCCAATATGCCGAGCATTGTTCCCCATACGTCCACCCGTGCGTTGGTAAACGTTACGTTGCCGTTTGTCTCGGTGATCGCGGAAAAGGGTTGGCGTGGGGCGATGCGCGCCGACCCTGCGCTGGCGATGGGATTGAATGCCTGGTCGGGTCAGGTGACGCACGCGCCGGTGGCGCTGGCGCACGCGTTGCCGTACGTCTCGGTCGAGACCGCACTGTGTGGCTGATCCCGACTGAATTGTCCTGTTGGAGTGAACGCCATGGATGTAATTCGTCGGGGAAACTATCGTTGCCGATCGTTTATCGAAATCCGCTGCGACACGCGGCGAGGAATTGTGTCTAATAGATCCATGCAGCCGGGAACGCGGACAGAATCCGAAGCGGTCACAGTCGACCCCGGTCCTGGGGTCTCCGATATCGACAACCACCTCCTCGGATCGCCGTCCGCGGGCCGTGTCGTCACCTCGATGCTCGTCGCCGGCATCGCCGGCGCGATCGGGTTGGTGATGGCGTCGGTGGTCGCGATGCTCGTCACCGCACTCGGTGGGGCGCTGGTGGCGTATGCGGTCGCGCACGACGACGACTGGGTCCGGGCGTCGCGTCGTCGGCGCACCCGGCGGCGTCAGGTGTGGGTCAAGCCGCGCTGGAGTGGTCACTCGTGGGGCGGCCACAGCGTGAGCAGGCACGCCGCCCTCTGACCGGACGGGGCACGTGACGGGGCGCACAGTGGCGGTCCGTAGGCTTACGTGTCATGACGAGCATGTGGGGCGCACCGTTGCGCTCGAGGTGGCGTGGATCCCGACGTCGGGACAGTGAGCAGGCACGTTTCCTGACGCCGGCCTCGCTGAAGTGGGTCATCGCGAACAAGGCGTACACACCGTGGTACCTGGTTCGCTACTACCGTCTGGCGAAGTTCAAACTCGCCAACCCGCACATCATCACGCGCGGCATGGTGTTCCTCGGCAAGAACGTGGAGATCCACTCGACGCCGGGACTCTCCCGCCTGGAGATCGGCAAGTGGGTGCACATCGGTGACGGCAACGCCCTGCGCTGCCACGAGGGATCCCTGCGGATCGGCGACAAGGTCGTCTTCGGCAAGGACAACGTCGTCAACACGTACCTCGACATCGAGATCGGTGCGTCGACCCTCGTCGCGGACTGGTGCTACATCTGCGACTTCGACCACCGGATGGACGACGTGAACGTCCCGATCAAGGATCAGGGCATCGTCAAGGGACCGGTGCGCATCGGACCGGACACGTGGATCGCCGCGAAGGTCACGGTCCTGCGGAACACGCGCGTCGGCCGCGGCTGCGTGCTGGGCGCGCACGCCGTCGTCAAGGGCGAGATCCCCGACTTCAGCATCGCCGTCGGCTCGCCCGCCAAGGCGGTCAAGAACCGTCGCGTCGACTGGGAGGCCGGCGCCGCGGAGCGGGCGAAGTACATCGCCGCGCTCGAGGACATCGCCCGCAAGAAGACCATGAACGGCGCCGCCGCCGTCAACGGGAACGGCGCCGGCGCCTCACAGTGAGTGGGCTCGGGCGTGGGCCGGGCGGCCCGCTACCGACCGGGTAGCGGGCGCTCGGGAATCTCGGGGCGTGCCAAAGGATGCCGCACGCGGCGCTTGGCCGCCGAGTACACCTGGACCGTCTCCTCGGCGACCTTGCGCCAGTCGAAGTCGGCGGTCAGCCGCTCGCGAGCCGCCCGCGCCCGCGTCTGAGCGGCGGCGGGATCGTCGAGCACCTCGCGGGCCGCGGAGGTCAGTCCGTCCACGTCCCCCGGCTCGAACGACAGTCCGGTCACGCCGTCCACGACGGCCTCGCCGAGCCCGCCCGCGGTCGAGGTGATCAGCGGTGTGCCCGCGGCGGCCGCCTCGAGGGCGATGATCCCGAACGGCTCGTACCGGCTGGGGAGCACGATCGCGTCGGCGCCGTGCAGCCAGCTCAACAGCTCCTCGTGGTCGAGGTTGCCGAGGAACGTCACCGAACGTGCCACTCGGTGCGTGCGGGCCTGCTGCTGCAGCCACTCGAACTGGGTCCCCTCGCCCGCGACGGCCAGCGTCGTGCCCGGGTGGCTGCGCCGGATTCGGGGGAGTGCGGCGATCGCGTCCTGCACGCCCTTCTCGTACTCGAGCCGTCCGACGTACAGCAGCGTCGCCGGCCCCGACCGCGGTGCGCGCGGGCGGTAGCTCCACGTGGTGACATCGATGCCGTTGCGGATCACCGTGATCGGCGGCAGTTCGGGTCCGTACAGCTGAGTGACCTCGTCCTCCATGGACGCCGAGCACGTGATGATCGAGTCCGACTCGTTCGCCAGCCACCACTCCACCGAGTGGACCTGACGGTTGATCCGCCCCGAGATCCAGCCGCTGTGCCGGCCTGCCTCCGACGCGTGCAGCGTCGAGACCAGCGGGACGTCGTAGAACTCGGCGAGGGCGATCGCCGGATGCGCCACCAGCCAGTCGTGGGCGTGGACGACGTCGGGCTGCCAGCCCTCACCGATGCCGCCCTTCGACAGCGCGACCCCGGCGCGGACCATCGCGTGGCCCATCGCGAGCGTCCACGCCAGCATGTCCTCACCGAAGATGAAGTGCGGCGGATCCTCGGCGACCGCGACCACCAGAACGCCCTCGGAGATCTCCGTGACGGTCGGGTGCGTCGTCGGATCGGTGCCCGACGGCCGCCGCGACAGCACCACCACCTCGTGGCCGGCGGCGGCCAGTTCGGTCGCGAGGTGATGGACGTGCCGTCCCAACCCGCCGACCACGACCGGCGGGTACTCCCACGACACGATCAGAATCTTCATCACACGCTCCCAGCGAATGCGGCTGTATCAGTCAGCGGACCGGGCAGGCGCCGCGCGTCGAGGGCGGGGAACAGGCCGTCGGCGGCGTTCCATCCGTCCGCGAGACGGCGTGCGACGTCGTCCCGGCCGGACGCGACCGCGTCGGCGATTTCCCGCAGCGCGTGGGCGTGCTTGTGGGCCCGATCCCGCGCGTACCCGGCTGCCGAGTCCTTGCTGACCATGAACGCCCAGTCGCTCGAGACCGCCATCAGCGTCTCACGCAACATCTGGTCGTGGACCCGATTGCGAAGTTCCGGTCTGCCCGGATTCGCATCGCGCGACTTGTCGATGGTGTCGAGTGCGGTCTGCACGACCTCCGCGTTGAGCTGGACCAGGTCGGAAACCTGGTCGCCGGCCCACACCCGCCAGTCCTTGCCCGAACCCCACGACGAGTCCTGCAGTTCCACGGGTGCGCCGACGTAGCCACGGGCGCGTGCATCGGCGAGGGTGCCGACGTCGATCCCGGCCTCGGGCAGCGCGCGCAGCACCTTCTCGAGCCACTGCGGGCCCTCGAACCACCAGTGCCCGAAGAGTTCGGTGTCGAACGCGGCGACGACCAGTGCGTCCCTGCCGATGCGCTCGGACTCGCTGCGGAGTCGTCGTCGGACCGTCTCGACGAAGTCCTCGACGTGCTTGTCGATCGCCGCGGCGGCCAGGTCCGGGTCGTACGGGGCCTTCTGCTCGGACGGCACACTGCGCCCGGTGACGCGCGCGGGCTTGAGCCCGGTGTCGTGGTCGTACGTGTGGAAGTCGCGGTAGGCGGCGTGGCCCGGGTACCCGGTCTTGGGGGACCACACGCGGTAGCTGACCTCGAGGTCGCGGCCGAACGCGACGACGTCGGAGTCCCACACCGGCCGACCCTCCGACGTGTCGCCGCGCAGCGCGGGGCCGTCGACCATGAAGTGCGACACGCCCGCGGCTGCGTAACCGATTTCCATGCCCGGCGTGTAGCCGCACTCGGGCGCCCAGATGCCGGACGGTGTGTGGTCCCAGCGGGCCTTCGCGTCCGCGAGGCCCTCCGCGAGCGAGAACGCGCGCAGGCGGGGATCGAGCAACGGCTGGAACGGATGGGCCAGCGGGCCGCCGAGCAGTTCGATCGCCTCGGCGTCGATCAGTTCGCGGATCACCGCGGATCCGCCGTGGCGCCAACGGGTTTCGAAGTCCGCGAGCGCCGTGGCGGACGCGCGGTGCTCGCGCGCACCGAGTTCCTTGTGTGACGCCGACGGCATCCCCGCCGCCTCGTGCGCGCGGATCTGCCAGTTGCCGAGCCAGTGGTGCATGCCGTCGAGGCAGTGCGGGTCGTCCAGTTGGGCAGCGAGCACCGGCGTGATGCCGAGCGTCAGCAGCCGTGAGCGGCCCTCCGTGGCGAGCCGGCGCAACACGGCCGTCACCGGCAGGTACGTCGCCGCCCACGACTGGTACAGCCACTCCTCGCCCACCGGCCACCGGCCGTGGTTCGCGAGCCACGGCAGATGCGAGTGCAGGACCAGGCAGAACATGCCCGGCTCTCGGGCCTCGGCGGCCCGACCCCCCTGAGTGCCGGTCATGCCACAGGATCCTTGATCGCGATGGCGACGAGGTCGAGGCTGTCGTCGATGTCGGCTTCGCGGAGTTCGAAGTCGTCGACGTCGATGCCCTCGACGTCCCGGGTGAGGTCCTCGGGCCACGGCTCGCCGGCCAGGGCGCGGTCGATCTGGGCGTCGATGAACGAGCCGCCGTGCTTGGTGTCGAGCGCGCGCAGACGCGCGGCGTGGTGGACGCCGGTCATGACCGCCACCCGGAAGCCGGCCTCGACGAGCAGTTCGGTGAGCTCGGCGGCGTTGAGTTCACGCGTGTGGAACGGGTTGAGGGGGGTGTCCCGGCCGGGGGAGAACGTGATCCGGTTGGGCGTGCTGACGAGCAGCTCGCCGCCCGGCGTCAGGACACGGTGGCACTCGCGCAGGAACTGCGCCTGGTCCCACAGGTGCTCGATCACCTGAAAGTTCACGACCGTGTCGACGGAACCGTCCGCGAGCGGAAGTTCCGCGAGGTTGCCGTGCAGCATCTCCACCCGGGGGTACCGGGCACGGACGTGTTCGACGGCGGAGATGTCGTAGTCGAGCCCGGTGACCTTGGCGGCGACGTCGGCAATCATGTTGGCGCCGTAGCCTTCTCCGGATCCGGCCTCCAGGACGGTGCGGCCGGTGCAGCGGGGGAGCAGGTCGCGGTAGACCACCTCGTGGCGCCGGAACCAGTAGTTCTCCTCGGGGATTCCGGGCACGGTCCGCTCGCCGGTCAACGGCAGCGTCGCGGCGTCGTCGGGGGACGGCGTCGTGGTGTCGAGGGACTCGGCGGTGGAACCAACTGTGGATTCGCTCACCCCAGCGAGGTTAGTGCCCGCGGTGTCGACGGCGGTCGGGGTGGTCCACATCACACGCATGAAACGCCCGGTAGGCGGTTATGGTGAGACCGGATTTCGCCTAAGTTACCCGTGGGTAACTTAACGTGGGGTAATCTGTCGCACAGCCAACGTGCAACGAAATTACTTACGAGAGCTCGGCATCTCGCGGAGCCGCTCGCGATCATCAGGTAGATAGACACAGGAGGTCGACGAAGACCCATGACGAACATCGTCGTTTTGATCAAGCAGGTCCCCGACACGTGGTCCGAGCGCAAGCTCTCCGACGGCGACTTCACGCTTGACCGCGAGGCCGCCGACGCCGTGCTCGACGAGATCAACGAGCGCGCAGTCGAAGAGGCTCTCCTCATCAAGGAGGCCCAGGGCGGCGAGGTCACCGTGCTGTGCGCCGGACCGGACCGCGCCACCGACGCGATCCGCAAGGCTCTGTCGATGGGCGCCGACAAGGCCGTCCACGTCAACGATCCCGCCCTGCACGGCTCCGACGCCGTCCAGACCGGCTGGACCCTCGCCGCGGCCCTCGGCCAGATCGGCTTCGAGAACGGCGAGGCCGCCGATCTCGTCATCGCCGGCAACGAGGCCACCGACGGCCGCATCGGCGCCGTCCCGGCCATCATCGCCGAGTACCTGGGTCTGCCGCAGCTCACGCAGCTGCGCAAGCTGACCCTCGCCGACGGCAAGGTCACCGGCGAGCGCGAGACCGACGAGGGCGTCTTCGGTCTCGAGGCCGGTCTGCCGGCCATCGTCTCGGTCACCGAGAAGATCAACGAGCCCCGCTTCCCGTCCTTCAAGGGCATCATGGCCGCGAAGAAGAAGGAAGTTCAGGTCCTCACCCTGGCCGACCTCGGCGTCGATCCGGAGACCGTGGGCGTCGCCAACGCCGGCACCACCGTCACCGCATCCACCCCCAAGCCCCCGCGTACCGCTGGTGAGCGCGTCGCCGACGAGGGCGACGGCGGCTCCAAGATCGCCGCGTACCTCGTGGGCCAGAAGATCATCTGATCGCGCCCCCTCGAGACCAGCAGAGAAGACAGGGAGAAGTAAGCAATGGCAGAAGTACTCGTGCTCGTCGAGCACGCCGAGGGTGCACTCAAGAAGGTCAGCACCGAGCTCATCACGGCCGCCCGCGCTCTCGGTGAGCCGGCTGCCGTCGTCACCGGCCCGGCGGGTACGGCCGCGAAGCTGGCCGACGCGCTGGCTGCCGCCGGTGCCGCGAAGATCTACGTCGCCGAGTCCGACGACATCGACGGCTACCTCGTGACCCCCAAGGTCGACGTCCTCGCCGGCCTGGTCGAGACCGCCGGCCCGGCCGCCGTCGTCACCGCCGCCAGCACCGAGGGCAAGGAAGTTGCCGGTCGCCTGGCAGCTCGCATCGGCTCCGGCCTGCTGTCCGACGTCGTCGAGGTCAAGGCCGACGGCAGCGCCGTCCACTCGATCTTCGGTGGCGCGTTCACCGTCGAGGCCAAGGCCAACGGCGAGGTTCCGGTCATCTCGGTCCGCCCGGGTGCCGTCGAGGCCCAGCCGCAGGCTGCTGCCGGCGAGCAGGTCGTCGTCGAGGTTCCGGCTCAGGACGAGAGCGCCGTCAAGGTCGTCTCGCGTGCCCCGATCGTCGGTGGCGATCGTCCGGAGCTCACCGAGGCGTCGGTCGTCGTCTCCGGTGGCCGTGGCGTCGGCAGCGCCGACAAGTTCTCGGTCGTCGAGGAGCTCGCCGATTCGCTCGGTGCCGCCGTCGGTGCATCGCGCGCCGCCGTCGACTCCGGCTACTACCCGGGCCAGTTCCAGGTCGGTCAGACCGGTAAGACGGTCTCGCCGCAGCTGTACATCGCGCTCGGCATCTCCGGTGCCATCCAGCACCGCGCCGGCATGCAGACCTCGAAGACCATCGTCGCGGTCAACAAGGACGAAGAGGCCCCGATCTTCGAGATCGCGGACTTCGGCGTCGTCGGCGACCTGTTCAACGTCGCACCGCAGCTCACCGAGGCTGTCAAGGCTCACAAGGGCTGATCCCGGTCCCAGGCTCGCACGCCCCCGTCACCGGTTCCGGTGGCGGGGGTTTTGTGTTGTGCCCGTCCACTTCCCGCTGCGCGCGGATTCGTCTCCCGCGCGCGCAATCGTGCGCGCGGGGAGTCAATTCGCGCGCAGCACCGCGCCCAGGGGGCGGGGCCGGTCGTCGCGCCGCTGCATCGATCGACGAACTCTCGCTCCGATCACGTCCGGACGGTCGAGGTCTCGCCACGTCCACCGCGCGACCTCCCAGCCGGCGTCGCGGATCCTGTCCTCACGTTGCTTTTCTGCGAACACGGCATCGCCGGCATCCTGGCCTGGGCGAAGGTACTTGCCGTACTTCACCTTCCCATCGAACTCGCCCACCACGCCTGCGGCGGCGAACAGGAAGTCGACGCGTCCGATCAGCAGACCGTCGGGGTCGAGGAGGGACGCCTGCAGATCCGCCGTCGGTAGCCTCAGCGCAGCGAGGGCCACGCGGCTGCGGGATTCGCCGACACTCTCGCTACGTCCGTCGAGAAACCCGAGGGCCCGCAGCGCGGCCGGATAACCGGGCCGACCAGTTGCGTACCGGAGCGCTGCGGCCACCGCGCCGGGGCTCTCGGCCGCCGAGCGCAGCGCCGAATCGCCCACGACGACCGCAGCTTCGAACGATTCCGTTCGGCACAGGTCTGCAACGGTGCGTACGACGGACGTCAGCTGGATGCCGTCGCGCACGATCACGTCCCCGTCGAGGAGTGGTGCGCTGTGCGAGTGCAGGTGCCGGGTGCGCCGTCCACCTCCCGTCCGGTTCCGCGTGACGTGTACGCGGTCGAGTGGGATGTCCCACAATGACAGGCCGTGCAGCACCGCGGCGGACTGGTGGCTGACGACGGCGTCGGGATTCAGTCCCGGTAGCGTCGCCCGGATCAGTTCGCGGTGTCGCTGCGCGGGGTCCATCGAGGCATCGGCTACTGCGCTCAGGTATGTGCCCGGACGGAGCCTGCGCAGACCTCCGTTTCGGCAGAGCGTGCGGATCTCGGCGTCGGTGAAGCCTCGGGAGAGCGCATCGCGTCGTCTCAGTGTTCGAGGTGCAGGCTCGGTCATGGCCTCGATCTTCGACGTCGCAGATGCGATGCGCGACGCCTGTTCGCGCTGCTGTGGACAACTCCGACGTTGTCCACAGCCGCCGCGCGCGCGGATTCGTCTCCCGCGCGTGCAATCGTGCGCGCGGGGCGTCAATTCGCGCGCGGCAGTGACGTTCACCGAACCGGCATCCCGTCGACATGCGGCTGATGCCTCGTCGCCGGACGGGCTCGATAGACCTCTGGCATGACAACTTCGCCACTCGTCGAGACCGTCTACACCGCGCCCGTGACTTCAGGGACCACCAGATCCCGCTACTCCCTCCTCGTCTCCTCCGACCGCGAGCATCGTGAGGCGGCGCAGCGCCTGCGCTACCGCGTGTTCGCCGCCGAACCCGGCTTCGTCCTCCCCCCGTCTGCCGAGCGGATCGACGCCGATCGGTTCGACGACTTCTGTGACCATCTCCTCGTCCGCGACAACGTCTCCGGTGACTTCGTCGGCTGCTATCGGATGCTGCCGCCCGACGCCGCGGTCGCGGCCGGGGGCTACTACACCGCGACCGAGTTCGACCTGTCGGCGCTCGACCCCGCGAGACGGCGGGTCGTCGAGATGGGACGGGCCTGTGTGGACGTCGACCACCGCTCGGGCTCGGTCCTGGCACTGATGTGGGCGGGGATCCTGCACTACCTGCAGCTCACCGGCCACGACACCGTCATGGGCTGTGTGTCGGTGCCGATGCAGGACCGCCCCGACGCGGTTGCCGGTGCGAACGTGCGCGGCGTGCGCGATTTCCTGCTGAGCCGCCACGCCGCCGATCCGTCGACGTGGGCGCGACCGCTGCGTCCGGTCCGGGTGGACGGCCGTCCCCTCGACGACATCGCCGCGCCGCTGCGGCCGTCGGTGCCGCCGCTGCTGCGTGGCTACCTGCGGCTGGGCGCGAAGATCTGCGGCGAACCCGCGCACGACCCGGACTTCGGTGTCGCCGACTTCGTGGCCCTGCAGAGCCTGCACGACGCCGACACCCGCTACCTCGAGCGGTTGCGGCGCGCGTCGGCGGTGATCGAGGCCGCGGCATGAGTCATTCGTGGCTACCGACGAGCCCGTGCGGCGACGGCTGCCTGCCGCGGCGCCCCGAGCGGGTCCCGGTCGCGGTCGCGTGCGGCCGCTGGATCGCGCTGGTGGCGGTGGCGTCGGCGTCGGTGCTGCTGCCGATCGTGCGACTGCTCCCGCGGCAGCCGCGGGTGGCATGCCATCGAATGTTCGCGCGAACAGCACTGCGCGGCATCGGTATCCGGATCGACGTGTCCGCGTCGCCGGCCCGAGTGCCCGGCGGGACGCTCGTGGTGGCCGGGCACGTCTCGTGGCTCGACGTCCTGGTGCTCGCGGCGGTGCTGCCGGGTCGGTTCGTCGCCCGCGCCGACCTGCTGACCTGGCCGCTGCTCGGTGGCGTGGCCCGGCGGGCCGGGGTGATCCCCATCGAGCGGGGCAACCTGCGCGGCCTGCCGGACACGGTCGCCACCGCGCGGGATCGGCTGCTCGCGGGGGACACGGTGATCGTCTTTCCGGAGGGGACCACGTGGTGTGGTCGGGCGTTCGGTCGGTTCCGGCCGGCGTTGTTCCAGGCCGCGGTCGACGCGCAGCGGCCCGTCCAGCCGGTGCTGGTGGAGTATGTCGACGCGGCGGGGGCGCACACGACCGGGCCGTGCTTCGTGGGCGACGACTCGATCGGAGCCTCGATGCGCCGGGTGCTCAGGAGTCGCGGCCTGCGGGCCCGGGTGACGCTGGGGGCGCTGCAGGCCCCGGGCCGCGACCGTCGGGAGCTGGCCGAGCGGTGTGAATGCGAGGTCCGCCGCGGCGCTGCGGTGGGCGCGGACCGCATCCTTGCGCGTCTGGAAGGTCGTCGTCGCGCACGTGCTGCGTGACGGGGGTCTCCGCGGCGTGACGGGTCCGGGTGAACGGCTATCCTTGTCGAGTCATGATCTCGTCTGCCACCAGCTCAGCGGTCTACCTCGACCACGCCGCGACCACACCCATGTATCCGGCAACGATCGAGGCGATGACCGAGGTCTTCGCCACGGTGGGTAACGCCTCGTCACTGCACGGATCGGGTCGGTCGGCCCGGCGCCGGATCGAGGAGTCCCGCGAGTCCATCGCCGCCTGCCTCGGGGCCCGGCCGTCCGAGGTGATCTTCACCTCCGGTGGTACCGAGAGCGACAACCTCGCCGTCAAGGGCATCTACTGGGCCCGCCGCGACGCCGACCCCAAACGCACCCGCATCCTCGCCAGTGCCGTCGAGCACCACGCCGTGTTGGACGCCGTCGAGTGGCTCGTGGCCCACGAGGGAGCCCACGTGACGTGGCTGCCCGTGGACGCGGACGGTGCCGTCGACCCCGACGTCGTGCGGGCCGACCTGTCGGTGCACGCCGACGAGACGGCCCTCGTCACCGTCATGTGGGCCAACAACGAGATCGGCACGATCAACCCGATCGCGCAGATCGCGGCCGTCGCCGCAGAGTTCGGCGTCCCGATCCACAGCGACGCGGTGCAGGCCGCGGCGCATCTGCCGGTCGACTTCGCAGCGAGCGGCCTGTCGGCGCTGAGCATCGCCGGGCACAAGTTCGGCGGCCCCCAGGGCGTCGGCGCCCTGCTGCTGGGCCGGCAGGTGTCGTGTGTGCCGCTGCTGCACGGCGGCGGGCACGAACGCGACCTGCGCTCCGGAACCCAGGACACCGCGTCGATCGTCGGACTGGCGTCCGCGCTGCAGATCACGACCGCCGACATGGACGTGCGCGGCGCCGAGCTGGCGGCCCTGCGGGACAGCCTGATCGACGGCGTCCGGCGCGCGGTCCCCGATGCGATCCTCAACGGCGCCACCGGTGCCGGGCGGCTTCCGGGTAACGCGCACTTCACTTTTCCCGGCTGTGAGGGCGACTCGCTGCTGATGCTGCTCGACGTCGCCGGCGTCGAGTGCTCCACGGGTTCGGCGTGCACGGCCGGCGTCGCGAGCGCGAGTCACGTGCTGACCGCGATGGGCGTCGACCCCGTCCTCGCGCGTGGATCACTGCGATTCTCGTTGGGGCACACGTCGACCGAGCGGGACGTCGAGGCGTTGTTGTCGGCGCTGCCGCAGGTGATCGAGCGTGCCCGCGCCGCCGGACTGGCGAGTGCCGGCGCTCGGGGAACACACGGAGGGAATCGGTAGATGCGAGTTCTGGCGGCGATGAGCGGCGGCGTGGACTCCGCGGTCGCGGCGGCCCGTGCGGTGGCGGCCGGCCACGACGTGGTCGGTGTTCACCTCGCACTGTCGACGGCGCCGGGCACACTGCGGACCGGGTCGCGTGGCTGCTGCTCCAAGGAGGACGCGGGCGACGCCAAGCGTGCGGCGGATGTGCTCGGAATCCCTTTCTACGTCTGGGATTTCGCGGAGCGCTTCAAGGAAGACGTGATCGACGACTTCGTGGAGGCGTACGCGGCGGGGGAGACCCCCAACCCGTGCCTGCGATGCAACGAGAAGATCAAGTTCGCGGCGCTCGCGGACCGCGCGATCGCGCTGGGCTTCGACGCCGTCGCGACCGGTCACTACGCGCGGCTCGAGGACGGCGTCCTGCGCCGCGCCGTCGACGCCGACAAGGACCAGTCCTACGTGCTCGCGGTGCTCACCTCGGAGCAGTTGTCGCGGGCCATGTTCCCGGTCGGCGACACCCCCAAGGAGCAGATCCGCGAGGAGGCCGCCGAGCGCGGCCTCGCCGTGGCGAACAAGCCCGACAGCCACGACATCTGCTTCATCCCGTCCGGTGACACCCGCGCGTTCCTCGGCGCCAAGATCGGGATCCGTCCCGGCGCGGTCGTCGACGCCGACTCCGGTGAGGTCCTCGCCGAGCACGACGGCGTCCACGGGTTCACCATCGGTCAGCGCAAGGGGCTCGGTGTGCAGGGCCCGGCCGCGGACGGTCAGCCCCGCTACGTGACGTCGATCGAGCCCGAAACCGGTACGGTCCGGGTCGGTTCGGCCGAGCGGCTCAAGGTGTGGACCATCTCCGCCGAGCGCGCGATCTGGACGTCCGGGCAGGCGCCCGAGGGTCCGATCGAGTGCGTCGTTCAGGTGCGTGCCCACGGTGGCACCGCCCGCGCGGTGGCCGAGGAAGTCGACGGCGGGATCTCGGTGCAGTTGTCGGAACCGCTCACCGGTGTCGCGAAGGGGCAGGCCGTGGTCCTGTACCACCCGGACGAGGACGGGGACGTGGTCATCGGCAGCGGCACCATCTCGGGAACCTCCGCGGACCGTCCGTGACGGGCGCCCGCGTTCCCGTCGGCGTCGCGACGGGCGTCGGCTCCTGGCCCGGGACCGATCCGCGGGCGGCCGCCGAGATCGTCGTCGGCGAACTGCCCGCCCTGCCGCACCTGGTGGAACTTCCGGCCCGCGGCATCGGGGCCGACATGATCGGCCGGGCCGCGGCGCTGCTGATCGACATGCCGCTCGACACCTCCACGACCGGCTACCGCCTCACGCAACGGGTCGGCGCGGCCACCCGCACCGCCCGCGATCTGCTGGCCCGCGACCTCGATGCCCTCGAGGAGGCGTGGGAGCTGGCGGGACGCCGGGGCACCGACCAGCCGGTGAAGGTGCAGGCCGTCGGCCCGCTGACGCTCGCATCGCAACTGGAACTGCACGCCGGGCACCGGGTGCTCACCGATCGGGGTGCGCTGCGCGATCTCACCGAATCGCTCGCGGAGGGTGTCGCGGCCCATGTCGCGGACACGGCGCGGCGCCTCGGTTCACCGGTCGTGGTCCAGTTCGACGAGCCCGGACTGCCCGCGGTCCTCGCGGGTTCGCTGTCCGGGGTGTCGATCCTGCAGACCCCGCGTGCGCTGCCCGAACCGGAGGCGCTGGCACTGCTGCAGTCGGCGATCGAGCGGGTCGGCGCGCCCGTGCTGGTGCACTGCTGCGCCGCCGACGCCCCCCTCGGTCTGCTGCATCGCAGTGGTGCGTCGATGGTGGGCCTCGACGTGACCACGCTGCGCACCGCGGACCTCGACGGCATCGGCGAACTGCTCGACGCGGGAATCGACCTGGCGCTGGGCCTGGTGCCCACCACCGCGCCCGAACGCACACCGGGCTGGCGGGACCTGGCCGAGCCGGCGACCCGTCTGCTCGATCGCCTGGGCTTCGCGCGTGAGTTGCTGTCGTCGCGCGTGACGGTGACCCCGGCGTGCGGTCTGGCGGGCGCGGACGCGGACTGGGCCCGCACGGCCCTGCGGTCGGCGAACGAGCTGACCCGTGCCTTCGCCGACGGTGCCGACCCGTCCGCCATGGCCTGAACGGGAGTTCGCGGCACGTTTTCGCGCTGTCGGCGTGACCGGAGTTCCCGTTCGAGGAGCACTGTCGCGAGGCGAAACCTGTCAGCTGGCTGCGATAACCTTCCCAGGTGGACCAGAACGAAGCCGCTACCGCCATGACCAGCCCGTCCGACGCCGCGGTGGAGCCTGCGAGTGCCGAGGATCGCGAACGCTGGCAGGAGTTGGCCGAGGTGGTCCGCAACCACCAGTTCCGCTACTACGTGCTCGACTCGCCGGTCGTCTCCGACGGCGAGTTCGACGCACTGTTCGGACAGCTGAACGCGCTCGAGGAACGCCACCCGGACCTGCGGACGGCGGACTCGCCCACGCAGCTCGTCGGCGGCGGGTTCGCGACCGAGTTCAAGGCCGTCGACCATCTCGAGCGGATGCTCAGCCTCGACAACGTCTTCGACTACGACGAACTACGCACCTGGGCCGGGCGTGTAGAAGTCGAGACCGGTCCTGATCTGCACTACCTGTGCGAGGTGAAGATCGACGGCGTCGCGCTCAATCTGGTGTACGAGAACGGCAAGCTGGTCCGCGCGGCCACCCGCGGTGACGGTCGCACCGGCGAGGACGTCACGCTCAATGCGCGCACCATCGCCGACATCCCCGAAACTCTCACGCCCAGTGACGGATACCCGATTCCCGCGCTGCTCGAGGTGCGCGGAGAGGTGTTCTTCCGGCTCGAGGACTTCGCGGCCCTCAACGCGTCCCTGGTCCAGGAAGGCAAGGCGCCCTTCGCGAATCCGCGCAACTCGGCGGCCGGCTCGCTGCGGCAGAAGAATCCGGCCGTCACCGCACGGCGGCGGCTCGGCATGATCTGTCACGGGCTCGGCCGCACCGAGGGCTTCGACCCGGTCGGCCAGTACGACGCCTACACCGCACTCGCGGCGTGGGGGCTGCCGGTGTCGTCGCACACGTCGCGCGTGGTCGGCATCGACGCGGTGGTCGAGAAGGTGCAGTACTGGGACGAGCACCGCCACGACGTCGAGCACGAGATCGACGGTCTGGTCGTCAAGGTCGACGAGATGGCCCTGCACCGCCGCCTCGGTTCCACGTCGCGCGCGCCCCGCTGGGCGGTCGCGTACAAGTACCCGCCGGAGGAGGCCACCACCAAACTCCTCGACATCCGGGTCAGTGTCGGCCGCACCGGCCGGGTCACCCCGTTCGCGTACATGGAGCCGGTCCTGGTGGCCGGTTCGACGGTCGCGCTGGCGACGCTGCACAACGGCTCCGAGGTCAAGCGCAAGGGCGTGCTGATCGGCGACACCGTCGTGATCCGCAAGGCCGGAGAGGTGATCCCCGAGGTGCTCGGCCCGGTCGTCGACGTGCGCGACGGCACCGAGACCGAGTTCGTCATGCCCACCGAGTGCCCCGAGTGCGGCACGACGCTCGCCCCGGCCAAGGAGGGCGATGCGGACATCCGCTGCCCCAACCAGCGGTCGTGCCCGGCGCAGTTGCGCGAGCGCGTGTTCCACGTCGCGGGCCGAGGCGCGTTCGACATCGAGGTCCTCGGGTACGAGGCGGCCACGGCGCTGCTGCAGGCCGGCGTCATCCGCGACGAGGGCGACCTGTTCTCGCTCACCGAGGACGACCTGATGCAGGCGTCGCTGTTCCGCACCAAGGCGGGGAAGCTGTCGGCGAACGGCCGGCGCCTGCTCGACAACCTCGGCTCGGCCAAGCAGCAACCGCTGTGGCGCGTGCTGGTCGCGCTGTCCATCCGGCACGTCGGCCCGACGGCGGCGCGGGCGCTGGCGGGCGAGTTCGGCAGCCTGGAGCGCATCGAGAACGCCGGTGTCGACGAACTGGCGGCGGTGGACGGGGTGGGCGGCACCATCGCGGCGGCCGTCGTCGAATGGTTCGCCGTCGACTGGCACCGGGACATCGTCGAGAAATGGCGCGCGGCGGGGGTGTCGATGGAGGACGAGCGTGACGAGTCGATCGTGCGCAGCCTCGAGGGCCTGTCGATCGTCGTCACCGGTTCGCTCGAGGGGTTCTCCCGGGACGAGGCGAAGGAAGCGATCCTGATCCGCGGCGGCAAGGCGGCCGGTTCGGTGTCGAAGAAGACGGCGTTCGTCGTGATCGGCGACGCCCCCGGTTCCAAGGCGGCCAAGGCAGAGGAACTCGGTGTGCCGATCCTCGACGAGGCAGGATTCCGCCGTCTGCTCGAAAACGGACCGGACGGCATCTGACGTTTCGTGGCAGAAGCGCAGCGCGACAGGAACATTCACACTGTCGCGCCGCGCTTGTCTACGTGATGAACGCCACGCTACGACGTGGTGTCGTTTTCGGTGGAATTCCGACGGCCGGAAATTCGCGACGGACCGCCGAGTGTGCGCATGGTGAACTTCGCGCCATCGATGCTGGTCGGAATAGTTCGGGGGCGGGCGTGCGCCCGGAGTTGCGGCGTCGGCCGGGGCAGTGGCGGCCTCGATCGCAGACCGTCCCAAATGTGGCGCGTGTCTCATTTGCGCCGCTCGGGGCATCTGAATCGGTTTTCTGACGGCGGCCAGTGGCTGACATAGTGACGCCATGATCGATATCCGGCCCGTCACACCTGCCGACTACGACACTGTCGGCGAGCTCACTGCCGACGTCTACATCGACGGTGGTTTCGTATCGGACAGCGACATGTACGCGGAGCGACTGCGCGACACCGCGACCCGTGCCGACCAGGCCGACGTCGTGGTGGCACTGGTCGACGGCGAGATCGTCGGCTCGGTGACCATCGCCGAGCCGGAGTCGCCGTTCGCGGACGTCGCCGAGAAGGGTGAACTCGAGTTCCGCATGCTCGCGGTCGCGGCGTCGGCGCGCGGAAAGGGCGTCGGCTCCGCGCTGGTGCGCCACGTGCTCGACGTCGCGTACGACCGCGGCGACCGCGCGGTCGTCATCTCCACGCAGCCCGACATGGTCGACGCGCGACGCATCTACGACCGCAACGGTTTCGTTCCCGCGCCCGAGCGCAACTGGGAGCCGATCCCCGGCATGGAGCTGACCGCGCTGGTGCGCGAACTCGTCTGACGTCAGCCCAGGACGGTGGCGACGATGCCGGCGAGGTAGCCCAGTCGCGCCACCTCCGACGGGCGGAACTCCGGTCCGCCGGGGCGCCCGAGTAGCAGTGCCCGGCCGGTGCTGCCGAGCGGGGCGGCCGCGAGGGTGGTGTCCATGTCGCGCCACACCTGCGGCACCCAGTCGTCGTTGCCGTCGAGGACCGTGGCCTTCTTCAGTGGCATCCAGGGCGCGTCGCCGGCGTGCGTTTCGGGTGCGCCCGGGCTACCGACGACACGGAACGAGCCGTGCGGGCCGATGTCCATGACGGTGGACCAGCCGACCCGCAGCACCCGCGGCGCCCCGTCGACGAGGACCTGCAGGCGGTCGGAGTGCGCGGTGGCGACGTGGTCGATCAACTCCAGCTCGCGGTGGGTGTCGAGGATGCCGGAGTAGGGGCGGATGGAGTCGACCCGGACGTCGGGGAGCTTCTCCGCCGCGGTGATCAGAGTGTCCGGCAGTGACCCGGCCTCGACGTCGACCACCAGGTCGTCGACGGCGAATCCGGATCCTCGCTCGACGACGTCGAGTGAGAGGATGTCCGCTCCCACCGAGCCGAGTGCGACGGCGAGTGCGCCGAGGCTGCCGGGTCGGTCGGGGAGTTGGACGCGGAGCAGGTAGGACACGTGCTGCCTTTCCGTTCGTTCGGTGCCGGGTCCGACGCCGAAGACGGGACACAGTGCGCACCCCCGCCGTTCCCTATCCTTTCACCCCGGGCTCGCGTCCGCTGGGGTGACGGGCTGCACGACCGATCCGGCCACGCTCTAGGCTGGTCGGGAACGTTCACTTCGACCTGAAAGGGGTCACCGAAGGTGCCTGCCATCTCCCGTGACGAGGTCGCCCACCTCGCCCGGCTGTCCCGGCTTGCCCTGACCGACGCAGAACTCGACGAGTTCGCCGGTCAGCTGGATTCGATTCTCAGCCACGTGAAGGCGGTGTCCGAGGTCGCGGCAGATGATGTCCCGCCCACCGCGAACCCCAATCCGATCGCGAACGTGACGCGGCCGGACGTCATCGTGCCGGGGCTGACGCCCGAGCAGGCGCTGTCGGGTGCGCCGGCCGTCGAACAGGATCGGTTCGCCGTTCCGCAGATCCTGGGAGAGGGCGAATGAGCACCGATCTGACTCGTCTCGACGCCTCGGAGCTGGCGTCGAAGATCCACTCGCGCGAGATCTCGTCGGTGGAGGCCACGCAGGCACACCTCGACCGGATCGGTCAGGTGGACGGCGAACTGCACGCGTTCCTGCACATTGCGGGCGAGCAGGCGCTGGTCGCGGCCAAGGAGGTCGACTCCGATCTCGCTGCCGGTGAGGCGCCGTCGTCGGCGCTCGCGGGCGTGCCGATCGCGCTCAAGGACGTCTTCACCACCACCGACATGCCGACCACGTGCGCGTCGAAGATTCTCGAGGGCTGGGTGTCGCCGTACGACGCGACGCTCACCACCAAGCTGCGCGAGGCCGGGATCCCGATCCTGGGCAAGACCAACATGGACGAGTTCGCGATGGGCTCGTCCACCGAGAACTCCGCGTACGGGCCCACCCGCAACCCGTGGGACACCACGCGGATCCCGGGTGGCTCGGGCGGCGGCTCGGCCGCGGCGCTCGCGTCGTACCAGGCCCCGCTCGCGATCGGCACCGACACCGGCGGCTCCATCCGGCAGCCCGCCGCGGTCACCGCGACCGTCGGCACCAAGCCCACGTACGGCACCGTCTCGCGCTTCGGTCTCGTCGCCTGCGCGTCGTCGCTCGACCAGGGTGGCCCGTGCGGCCGCACCGTCCTCGACACCGCGCTGCTGCACGAGGTGATCGCCGGGTACGACCCGCGTGACTCCACGTCGCTGAACGAGCCCGTCCGCCCCGTCGTCGAGGCGGCCCGCCAGGGCGCGACCGGCGACCTGAAGGGCGTGCGCGTCGGCGTCGTCAAGGAACTGCACTCCGACAGCTACCAGCCGGGCGTCATCTCGTCGTTCGACGCCGCGGTCGAGCAGTTGACGGCCCTCGGTGCCGAGGTCGTCGAGGTCTCGTGCCCCAACTTCGAGTACGCGCTGGCCTCGTACTACCTGGTGCTGCCCAGCGAGGTGTCGTCCAACCTCGCGCGCTTCGACGCCATGCGGTACGGCCTGCGGGTCGACGACGGCGACATGAGCGCCGAGCAGGTCATGGCCGCGACCCGCGCTGCCGGCTTCGGCAAGGAAGTCAAGCGCCGCATCATGATCGGCACCTACGCGCTGTCGTCGGGCTACTACGACGCCTACTACGGTTCGGCGCTCAAGGTCCGCACGCTGATCGCGCGTGACTTCGACGCCGCGTACGAGAAGGTCGACGTGCTGGTCTCGCCGACCAGCCCGTTCACGCCGTGGAAGCTGGGCGAGAAGGTCGACGACCCGCTCGCGATGTACCTGTCCGACCTGTGCACCCTGCCGACCAACCTGGCGGGCCACTGCGCGATGTCGGTTCCGTCGGGTGTGTCCGCGGATGACGGCCTGCCCGTCGGTCTGCAGATCATGGCCCCGGCTCTGGCCGACGAGCGCCTGTACCGCGTCGGCGCGGCCTACGAGGCCGCCCGCGGGCCGATCGCGTCGCCCGTGAGCTGACGCCCGGCGCGTCACCGAACGCGTTCGGCAACAGCCCGGATCCGGACATTCGGATCCGGGCTGTTCGCTGTCGTGGGGGACTAGGCTCCGGGGCAGCAGGATGTGTGCGGGATGCCAGGAGGATCGAAGTGGGAAAGCCGTCGATCACGATCATCGGCGCCGGATTCGGCGGAATCGCAATGGCGCTCGAGTTGCGTCGTGCCGGGCTCACGGACATCACGATCCTGGAGAAGGGCGACGACGTCGGCGGTGTGTGGCGCGTCAACACGTATCCCGGCGCGGCGTGCGACGTGCCGTCGCCGCTGTATTCGATCTCGTCGGAGCCCAATCCCGAATGGTCGCGGCGGTTCTCGGAGCAGCCCGACATCCTGGCGTACCTGCGCGACATCGCCGAGCGGCATCAGTTGCGGCCGCTGATCCGGTTCGGGGTCACGGTCATCGAGGCCGAGTTCGACGAGCACGTCAACCGGTGGTCGGTGCGGACCGCCGATGGTGAGATCGTCGAGTCCGACGTCCTCGTCACCGCGGTCGGCCAGTTGTCGCGCCCGGCGCTGCCCGACATTCCGGGACGCGAGACGTTCGCCGGGCCCGCCTTCCACTCGGCCGAGTGGAACCACGACGTCGATCTGGCGGGCCGACGCGTCGCGGTGATCGGCACCGGTGCCAGCGCGGTCCAGTTCGTGCCGGCGATCGCCGCCGACGTGGGCCGGCTGACGCTGTTCCAGCGATCGGCGCCGTGGATCCTCCCGAAACCCGATCGTGTGTACGGGGACCGGCATCACCGGATCTTCCGGTCGGTGCCGGCGACGTTGCGGGGCGAACGCCTCGTCACCTGGGGGATATTCGAGTTGCTCACCGTCGGCCTGCTCGACACCAGGTGGCGCGGCGGCATCGCGGGCGCACTGGCGCGCAGGCACCTGCGCAAGCAGGTCACCGATCCGGCGCTACGGGCGGCACTGACGCCGGACTACGAGCCCGGCTGCAAGCGGATGCTGTTGTCGGACGAGTACTACCCGGCACTGACGCGCGGCAGCGTCGACGTCGTCGTCGGCGCCATCGACCGCATCGAACCCGACGGTGTGCGGACGGTCGACGGAACCCTGCACCCGGCCGACGTGATCATCTACGGGACCGGTTTCGCCGCAACGGAATTCCTCGCGCCTATGAAGATTCGCGGACGCGCCGGACGGAGTCTGGACGACGCCTGGTCCGACGGCGCCCACGCGTATCTCGGCGTCACGACGGCCGGGTTCCCCAACCTGTTCCTGATGTACGGTCCCAACACGAACCTCGGCTCGGGATCGATCGTGTACATGCTCGAGTCCCAGGCCCGGCACATCGCCGGACTCGTCGAGTGGCTCGTCGAGCAGCCGGGGTGTGCGGTCGAGGTGGACGCCGGTGTCGAGCGCCGATTCGACGACCGCATCCAACGCAAGCTGGCCGACTCGGTGTGGAGCCTGTGCAGCAGCTGGTATCGCACCGCGTCGGGCAAGATCACCACCAACTGGCCGGGCACGGTCACGGCCTACCGGCGCCGGACCCGACGCCCCGACCGCCGCGACTTCCGGATCACCGCGCCTCGAACAACCCCCGCACGTACGCGGCCTGCCCCAGATGCTGCAGGCAGTCGCCGATCACACTGACGAGGCGCACCGAGACGGTCACGGGCGGATCCCAGCGGCGATCGACGATCCGGTCCAGCTCGTCGGCGGTGAGTTCGTCGATGTACTCGAGCGTCGCCAGGTGCACGTCGCCGTGATAGTCGGCGAGCAATCGGGCGTCCGCGTGCACGATGCCGACGTCGGCGCTGCTGTGCCCGTAGCCGACGTCGCCGGCCGGGAACGGCAGGGCGAACCGCTCCCGCCAACCCCGGGACGTCCAGGCCTGCTCCACGTCGGCGATGTCGCTCACGTGATCGTCCTGGACCCGGGTCAGGTGCCAGATCAGCCACGCGATCGAGTTGGCGTTCGGCCCCGGCCGGTAGTCGGACATCTCGGGTGTCAGGCCGGCGCACACCTCGACCGCGAGTTCCCGGATGCGCTCGAAGTTGTCCCGCAGGATCTCGCGGGCCGCGTCCGTCTCCTTCTGTGGGGTCATGTGTCCACGGTAAGCGCACACCGCCGGTCGTGGGCGTCTTCGGATCAGGCGCAGTCCGGCATCTGTAGTCCCTGATCGGCGCCGTACCGGTGCCCGTGCCCGGTGGGAGCGTCGAGCGCGAACAGCATGTCCACGCCGGTCTGCAGGAAGCTGATACCGGGAATCCATTGCGGCACAGGTGCGTCGACGCGGACGTCGCCGAGGTCGGGTGCCCGGGTCAGCAGCGACGGTGACCACCACACCACCGGATCGGAACTGTTCGCGAGCACCGTCGCACCGTCGGTGCGCACCGCCCCGGCCGGGGGTCCGGCCCACAGAACGCTGCACGCGCGCGCCCGCTGGTCGTCGGCGTCGTCGAAGATCGCGCTGCCGCCCACCGACCCGAGACTCTGGCCGTACACGTGCAGCGCGGGCCGGGCATCGGCGGGCAGTTCGGCGATCCGTGCCGACACCGCCGCGAACAGTGTCCGCGCAGATTCCTCCGCGTCGGCCCGGCCGAACAGGAACGTCGCCCAGCTGGGCGCGTACGAGTACTGCATGCCGACGGTCGCGACGTCGCCGGCGAACCTGCGCTCGATACCGCGGGCGGCCTCGCCGTCGATCCATCCCGAACCCGTCGGGACGGCGACCACGACGTGCGATCGGGAGAACGCGCCCGTGCGGTCGAGCTCGTCCACCGCGAGCGCGGCCCGGGCGGCGACGTCGGGCGCCGAGTCGAGCCCGACATACGTGCGGACGGCCCGCGGATCGGATACGCCGGCCACGAACCGCCGGCCCTCCGCGCCGAGCGTCTTCCATGGAACGATCGAGTTTTGTTCGTTTGCAACGAGACTGGTGTCGATGACCGAGCTGGTGGTCCGAAAATGCTGCGCTGCAGCCGAAGCCGCCCGCGGTACCGCGATCAGGCTCGCGAGGGGGACGATCGCCACCAGCAGGCCGACGCAGCGCACCCATCCCAGGCGTCGCGCGAGCGTGACGCATCCCCGGGTGAGACCGAACAGTACGAGACACACCGCGACCGCCCAGAACGCGACCTGCGCCCAGTGTCCCGGACCGATCGCGGGCAGGCTCATCGCCGAGCGGAGCGCGTTCTGCCAGTGGTCTGCCGACGCCACCGACCACGCGAGGATCAGGCCTGCCAGCACGGCTGCGCCGGCCCGGGCGGCGTCGTGCGTGTGGCTGCCGCCGGCCGGTCGCAGCCGTCGGAGCAGTGCGGCCACGCCCCAGCACAGCGCCACCAGAATTCCGGTGAACACGCCCTGCGCGACAGGGGTTCGGGGGAGTAGCGACGGCGCCAGCGAGGCGACGGCTCCGGTGGCGATGGCCACCGACGTGCCCACCCGCGGCAACGCAACGGTGACCGCGAATCGGGCGCTCCCGGCATGCGCGCCGGGGATCGCGCTCATGCCGCCACCGCCGGGCTGGGAGCGACAAGGCCGAGCATCGGCCTGATCCTCCGCAGAGTCAGGGTCACGAGCAGCGCTCCGAGGGCGCCGAGCAGGCCACCCAGGCCGTACCGGATCCACGGTTCGTCGACCGGTGCGCCGAACCCCTGACGCATCGAGTTCATCCCCACGGCGGCCGTCGCGGTGTTCGCCATCGCGAAGCAGGACGTCCGGTCTGCAGCCCGGGCGTCGCACGCCGCGTGCATCCGTCGGTCGAGTTGCGCATCCAGTTCGGTGCGCGCCCAGGCCCCGAGGTCGCCGCCGCCGCGGTGTGCGTAACGCAGCAGGTCGTACCCCAGATCGTGTGCCTTGCAGGCCGTGTCGAACTCGGCAGGCAGCGGTATCGGCGACGAGCACGCGCCGAGCGGATTGACGACCGTGCCGTCGATCACCGTCGGCCGATATCCCATGACGGCGGCGAAGTCGTCG
Organism: Rhodococcus sp. AG1013; assembly: GCF_003350365.1. Lineage (NCBI taxonomy): Bacteria > Bacillati > Actinomycetota > Actinomycetes > Mycobacteriales > Nocardiaceae > Rhodococcus > Rhodococcus sp. AG1013. The sequence continues at coordinate 65,280 of NZ_QQAT01000013.1, read as the reverse complement.
GGAATCGCGGACGCGGCGAGGGCGTGGTCGTCGGCGGTCAGCAACGTCACGGCGGCCGCGGCCGCTCGGTTCTCCCGTGCCGGGGAGTGCGCGTCGGCGGTGGGGGCCGACACCGTCCCGGTGAGCGTCATCCCGCCGATCGTCACGGCGAGGACGGATCCGATCCATCTCGTAGTTCGCATGACAAACGACGCTAGAAATGGGCGCTACCCTGCGACATCACCCCGCGGTGCCGAACCGTGGCACGTCGCGGGAGTGATCGCGACCGGCGCCTGATACCCCGGAGCCAGTCGCATCTCACCCCTGGGTATGAGGACATTTCGAGTCCCGGTTCCTAGTGTTTCCGGGTGTGAGGAAACGAAATCGTGCACTCGACCGTGCGGCACAGGGCGCGGTCTCGGCCGCGGCCCCGCGCCTGAAGCGGATGAGCACGGGGCAGCGATTGGACCTGGTGGTGCTGTTCGTGACCGCGGTGCTGTACGCGATCGCGTGGCCCACGCTCCACGTGACGCACCATGTGCCCGCCGGCGTGCAGCCGCTGATCGGAGGGCTCGCCGCGCTGCCGCTCCTGCTGATCCGGGCTAATCCGGCGCTGGGATGGGCCATCTCGGCGGCGGGCGCGCTGGTGATCCCGGTGGTGTACCAGCGCGCCGACGACTACGACTTCCCGTGGCAGGTGGTCCACGTGATGGTGCTGATGGCGCTGCTGCTGGCGGTGAGCCTGCGGTCGCCGATCCCGGTGGTCGCGGTCGCGTGGGGCGCGACGACGCTGCTCTTCCTCGCCGACACGCCGGGCCAGGACGGGCGCGGCTGGGCGGTGGGTCTCACGGTCCTCGTGCTGTTCGGGCTGCTGATCCGCTGGCTGGTGATCTCGCGGCGCCAGCTCGCCGCCCAGGAGCAGACCAGCGAACTCGAACGAGCCCGCCGCGCGATCCTCGAGGAGAAGGCGCGGATCGCCCGTGACCTGCACGACGTCGTCGCCCACCACATGTCGATGGTCGTGGTGCAGGCGCAGAGCGCGCCGTATCGGCTGGACTCGGTGTCCGACGAGGCGAGGGCGGAGTTCGAATCCATCGGTGCCACCGCGCGGGAGGCGCTCAACGAGATCCGAGGCCTGCTCGGCGTGCTGCGCAGCGACGGGGACACCACCGAGCGGGCCCCGCAGCCCGGCGTCGCGCAGATCGAGGAACTGCTCGACGGCAGCGTCCGTGCCGGTATGTCGCTGTCGCGCAGCATCTCCGGGGAGCCGTCTGCGATCTCCGAGACGACGGGGCTGACGGTGTACCGGATCCTGCAGGAGTCGCTGGCCAATGCCAGCCGGCACTGTCCGGGCGCGCACGTGGAGGTCGTCGTCGACTTCTCGCCCGCCGTTACGTCGCTCGTCGTGACGAACGGTCCCGCGGTGGGAGCCGAACCGCGTCCCGAGTCGTCGGGTGGCAGCGGGATCGCCGGCATGCGGGATCGTGCCCGCGCCGTCGGCGGCACACTCGACACCCGCGCACTCGACGGCGGGGGATTCGAGGTCCGGGCCCATATTCCGGGGAGTGTCCCGGTTGTGGCCGGCACCCCGGCCGGGCCGGCCGCCTAGTCTGTCACGGTGGCGATCACGGTATTCATTGCGGACGACCAGGCGATGGTGAGGCAGGGTTTCGGCGCGCTGCTCGGTGCACAGCCGGACATCAGTGTCATCGGTGACGCGCCGGACGGGCGGGTCGCCGTCAGCGAGGTCAAGCGCCTGCGCCCCGATGTGGTGCTGATGGACGTGCGGATGCCGGAGATGAACGGTCTCGACGCGGCACGTGAAATCCTTTCCGCCACAACGGAACATCCGGTTCGGGTGTTGATGCTCACAACGTTCGACATCGACGAGTACGTCTATGAGGCCCTCGGGCTGGGGGCGAGCGGGTTCATGCTCAAGGATGCGCCGGCCGAGGAGCTGATCCGGGCGGTGCGGGTGGTCGCGGCCGGTGAGGCGCTGCTCGCGCCGAGCGTCACGCGTCGTCTCATCGCGGACGTCACCCGTCGGCGTTCGGCGCCGCGCCCGCGGAACACTCGGTTGGAGTCGCTCACGCCGCGCGAGCGTGAGGTCCTCGAACTCATCGCGGCCGGGCTGTCGAACACCGAGATCGCCGAACGCCTGTTCGTTGCGGAGCAGACCGTCAAGACGCACGTCGGGAAGGTGCTGGCGAAGCTGTCGCTGCGGGATCGTGCGCAGGCCGTCGTCCTCGCCTACGAAACGGGACTGGTCACGCCCGGTTGATCGACTCGGCGTGCCTGATCGGCGCGGGCGCGGCAAGATGAGAAGGGACCGCTCTGCTCCGCGATGGCCGAGAGGGGCCGTGATGCGCATCGGAATCCTGACCGGGGGCGGCGACTGCCCCGGATTGAACGCCGTCATCCGCGCTGTCGTGCGCACTGCGGACGCGCGCTACGGCAGTACCGTCGTCGGGTTCCAGGACGGCTGGCGGGGTCTGCTCGAGGACCGCAAGATGCAGATGCGCAACGAGGACCGCATTGACCGGATCCTCGCGCGCGGCGGCACCATCCTCGGCACCGCGCGGGTGAACCCGCAGAAACTGCACGACGGCCTCGACCGGATCAAACAGACCCTCGACGACAACGGCATCGACGTGCTGATCCCGATCGGCGGCGAGGGCACGCTCACCGCCGCGAGCTGGCTCGCCGACAGCGGTGTCCCCGTCGTCGGGGTGCCCAAGACGATCGACAACGACATCGACTGCACCGACGTCACGTTCGGCTTCGACACCGCCTTGACCATCGCCACCGACGCGATCGACCGGCTGCACACCACCGCCGAATCACACCAGCGGGTGATGCTCGTCGAGGTGATGGGCCGGCACGCGGGCTGGATCGCGTTGCAGTCCGGCATGGCGTCGGGCGCGCATCTGACGCTGGTGCCCGAGGAGCCGTTCGACGTCGACGAGGTGTGCGCGCTGGTCAAGAAGCGCTTCCAGCGCGGCGACTCGCACTTCATCTGCGTGGTCGCGGAGGGGGCCTCGCCCGACCCGGCGTCGATGACGCTCCGCGAGGGCGGCATCGACGAGTTCGGACACAAGATCTTCACCGGTGTCGCGCAGCAGTTGGCCGTCGAGATCGAACACCGCATCGGCAAGGAGGTGCGCACGACGGTGCTCGGGCACGTGCAGCGCGGCGGGACGCCGACCCCGTACGACCGGGTCCTCGCGACCCGATTCGGCGTCCACGCGACCGACGCCGCGCACAGCAACCAGTTCGGTCAGATGGTGGCGCTGCACGGCACGAACATCGAGTTGGTGCCGCTGTCGGAGGCGACCAAACAGCTCAAGACCGTGCCCGTCGAGCGCTACCGGGAGGCGGCCGCGTTCTTCGGGTGACGGGGCGCATAAACTCATGGCCATGACTGCCGCCGTGTCCGCTGACCTTCTCGACTATGACGCCGTCCTCGCGAAGTTCGAGCCCGTATTGGGCATGGAAGTGCACGTCGAGCTGCACACCAAGACCAAGATGTTCTGCCCGTGCCCCACCGAGTTCGGTGCCGAGCCCAACACCCAGGTGTGCCCCGTGTGCCTCGGCATGCCCGGAGCGTTGCCGGTGGTCAATCAGGCCGCCGTCGAGTCCGCGATCCGTATCGGCCTGGCGCTGAACTGCTCGATCACCCCGTGGGGCCGGTTCGCGCGGAAGAACTACTTCTACCCGGACCAGCCGAAGAACTACCAGATCTCGCAGTACGACGAGCCCATCGCGACCGAGGGCTACCTCGACGTGGTGCTCGACGACGGCAGCACGTGGCGTGTCGACATCGAGCGCGCGCACATGGAGGAGGACACTGGTAAGTCGCTGCACGTCGGTGGCGCCACCGGCCGAATCCACGGTGCGAGCCACTCGCTGCTGGACTACAACCGCGCCGGCGTCCCGCTCGTGGAGATCGTGACCAAGCCCATCACCGGTGCAGGTGAGCGCGCGCCCGAGGTGGCCCGCGCGTACGTCGCCGCCCTGCGTGATCTGCTCAAGGCCCTCGACGTCTCCGACGTCCGCATGGACCAGGGCTCGCTGCGCTGCGACGCGAACGTCTCGCTGATGCCGATCGGCGCCGAGGTGTTCGGCACCCGCACCGAGACCAAGAACGTCAACTCGCTCAAGAGCGTCGAGGTCGCCGTCCGCTACGAGATGCGCCGTCAGGCCGCCGTCCTCGTCTCCGGTGGCGAGATCATCCAGGAGACCCGGCACTTCCAGGAGGCCGACGGCACCACGTCCGCCGGTCGCCGCAAGGAGACCGCCGAGGACTACCGCTACTTCCCCGAGCCCGACCTCGAGCCCGTCGCGCCTGACGCCGATTGGGTCGAGGAACTCCGCGGCACGCTGCCCGAGCTGCCGTGGCTGCGCCGCGCGCGCATCCAGCAGGAGTGGGGTGTCTCGGACGAGGAGATGCGCGACCTCGTCAACGCCGGCGCACTCGACCTGGTGATCGCGACGACCGAGTCCGGCGCGCCCGCGTCCGAGGCCCGCTCGTGGTGGGTCGCCTACCTGAGCCAGCAGGCGAACACCCGGAGCGTCGAGCTCACCGCGCTGCCCATCACGCCCGCGCAGGTCGCCGAGGTCATCGGGTTCGTCGCCGAGGGCAAGCTCACCAACAAGCTCGCCCGCAAGGTCGTCGACTACGTGCTCGACGGTGAGGGCGATCCCGCACAGATCCTCGCCGCGCACCCGGAGCTCGTGGTCGTGCGTGACGACAGCAAGCTGCAGGCCGCGGTCGACGAGGCCCTGGCCGCGAACCCCGACATCGCCGACAAGATCCGCAGCGGCAAGGTCGCGGCGGCCGGCAAGATTGTCGGCGACGTGATGAAGGCAACTCGCGGGCAGGCCGACCCGGCGCGTGTCAAGGAGCTCGTCATCGCGGCGTGCAGCTGATCGGGCAGTAATGTAGCGGCGCATGGACGCCGCCGTCGCCACCTCACTGTTCTGGATCGCCGTCGCGGCCGTGGTCGCGCCGTTGGTCGCCGGATCACTGCCCCGCAAGCTCGTGCCCGAGGTCGTGCTGCTGCTCGTGGCCGGGATCGTGATCGGTCCCTACGTGCTCGAACTTGCCGACGCCGGCAGCGAGATCGAGATGCTGCGGGAACTCGGACTGGGCATGCTGTTCCTCCTCGCCGGATACGAGGTGGACCGTGAGGAGCTGACCGGCCGCGGCGGTCGGCGCGCCCTCGTCACGTGGCTGGTGTGCCTGGCCGTCGCGTTCGGGATCGTCGCCGCGTTGGGGGCGGCGGGTCTGGTGCACTCGGAGATCGCCGTGGCGATCGCGCTGACGTCGACGGCACTCGGCACGCTGCTGCCGATCCTCAAGGATCGCGGGCTCGTCGAGACGCCGATCGGCAAGGCGGTGCTCAACCACGGCGCTGTCGGCGAGATCGGCCCGGTGATCGCGATGGCCGTGCTGCTCGGCGCCCGCGGCGCGATCATGTCCCTCGTCGTGCTCGCGGCGTTCGCGGTGGTGGCGGTCGTCGTCGCGATGCTGCCGACCAGGATCCTGCGCGAGGGCTCGGACCTGCTCGCGGTGATCCGCCGCGGCGCGGACACCACGGCCCAGACGACGGTTCGCCTGGTGATGCTCCTGCTGGTGGCGCTGATCGCCGTCGCGGCGGTGTTCGACCTCGACGTCATCCTCGGCGCCTTCGCGGCCGGATTCATCCTGCGACGCGCGGTGCCCGACGGCAACGAGCAGCTCGAGGCGAAACTCGAGGGCCTGGCGTTCGGGCTCCTGATCCCGATCTTCTTCGTCACGTCCGGGATGGCGATCGACGTGTCCGCGGTGGCGGGCGAGCCGGTGGTCCTGCTCGCCTTCCTCGGCCTGCTGCTGGTGGCCCGCGGTCTCCCGGTGTTCGTCGCGTCGCGCTACGACCGGGGACCGGCCGGCGCGAATTTCGACACCCGCGAGCAACTCCAGATCGCGCTGTACTCGACCACGGGTCTTCCGCTCATCGTCGCGGTCACCGGCGTCGCGGTGTCGGCGGGTGAGATGTCCAATGCGACGGCGTCGATCCTCGTCGCGGCCGGAGCCATCACGGTGCTGGTGCTGCCGATGCTCGCGAGCGCGCTGGCACACGGCGACCGGGGCGAGCACGGAGATCGGCGAGACCCGCAGACGGCCAGACCCGCGAGCGCCTGAGCGTCAGTCGGTCCCGCCGCCACCGCTCGGCAGCGGAAGCTTCACGACACGATCGTCGGTGGGACCGGGCTCCCCGCCGGACTTGTTCACCGTGGCCGCCCAGATCTCGCCGGCACCGCTGATCACCGTCCCACCGAGACGGCCGTAGAGCTTCTGCGCCAGCAGGGCCGGCGCCGAGGTGACGGCACCGGTGTCGTGCTCGGTAGCCAGGACCGCCATCGCCTGCGCGTCGGTCAGGGCGACCGCGACCGCGCCCCGTGCGGCGGCGCATCCGGCGACCCCGGGCTTGTCCGGCCACGTCCACGCGGGCGCCCCGACGGTTCCGTCCGGTCGGACGCGCTGGATCCGATCCTCGAGTGCCGTACGGTCCGTGACCCACACGCCACCACCGGGATCCGCGCACACGTCGCCCGCCCGACCCAGCCCGGACAGTACGACGGCGGGCCGTGGCGGATTCGGGGTCGAGGACAGCGCGGTCACACCGAGCAGCTTCCCGGCGAGCGACGCGGGATCGGCCGCAGCCGCGGGATTGCCGGTGTCGCCCGTCAGGACCATCAATTCGCCGGGCGTCGAGAACGTCAGTGCGCCGGTGTTTCCGACGTCGCCGCGCGGAATTCCGGTGAGGACGTCCTTGGGCGTGTCCCCGGGCGCGATGCGGACCACCCGGTTGTCACTGCCCGTCGTGATGTAGGCGTAGAGGAGGTTGTCCTCGGTGTACGTGGGGGACAGCGCGATGTCGAGCAGGCCGCCGTCGGATCCGGAATCGACGGGGATCCTGGCGAACTCGGTCGGCTTCTCACCCGGCGCCACCCGCACGATGCGCCCGGTGCGACGCTCCGCCACCAATGCGGAGCCGCCGTCGGGCAGCATCACCAGCCCGCCGGTCGCATCCAGGCACGTGGCAATGACATTGGGGTCGCGGTCGAAGCAGGGGTCGTTCGGCGTCGACGGCTCGGGCAGCACCGACGAGGGTGCGGACGGTTCGCGAGGCTGCACCTCCGCACCGGAACCGAACGTCGGCTCGGGGGTGAACGGCGACGATGTGGAGTCGTCGAACCGCGCGCATCCGGCGGCCGCCACCACAGCGATCGAACAGATGGCTGCCGTGGCCGCCCCTCGCACCTTCCGGCCCGGTACACCCTTCGTCATGGTGCAGACGTTACGGAAGGCCGGGCGGGGTGCGCCACGCGGCGCGGTGTGACCGGCGCGCCGGGCCTCGCTACCCGGTCAAGCTCCACGAACCGTCCTAGGCTGCCATGCGTGACTGACAAGTCGAAAGATCACACCGAGTCCACCGGCGCGGGGTCCGCGCCGAGCCCGTTCGATCAGCCGACCGAGAGGTTCGCCGCGCAGTCCGTCGACCGGGGGAGCCGACCGTTGGCGCACACCGACGACGACCTCGACTTCGACGACAGGGGCGCCTCGAGTCTGCCGACGGAGCAGATTCCCGCCTTCCGCCCCGCTCCCGCGCCGACCGGCATCGAGGACCAGCCCACCACCGTGATCCAGCGCGACGACGCCACCGTGCCGACGCCGACCCTGTCCCCGCCGATCGTGTCCGAGCCGATCGTGTCGGAGCCGATCGGCGATGCGTCGACGGTCGCCGCCCCGGTCGCGGTCCCGCCGATGCCGGGCTCGGACGGCGGGGCGGACAACCGGCGCGGCACGCTGGATCTCGGTCTGCTGGTCCTGCGACTCGTGGTCGGCGGCACGCTGCTCGCGCACGGCCTGCAGAAGCTCACCGGATGGTGGAACGGGCCGGGCCTCGGCGGCTACCGGGACATCCTGGTGGACTCCGGTTTCGACCACGCGCGGGTTCTCGCGGTGGCCGGCGCGGTCGGCGAGGTGGCCGGCGGTGCACTGCTGATCCTCGGCCTGCTCACTCCGATCGCGGCCGCCACGGTGGTCGCCGTGATGATCAACGCGTGGTGCCTCAAGCAGTCCATGGTGCCCGGCCTCGAGTACTTCGCGCCCGAGGGCATCGAGTACGAGACGGTGCTCGGTGCGGCCGCGGCCGCGATCATCCTGACCGGTCCGGGCCGGATCTCCCTGGACGGCCGCCGCAAGTGGGCCACCCGCCCGTACGTCGGATCGACGGTGATCCTGATCCTCGGTGCGGCCGTGGGTGTCGGCGTGTGGATCTTCCTCAACGGGGCCAACCCCGTCATCTGACGCCTGCCGCTCCGGTTCTCGTCGTGCCGCTCGTCCCATCGGGGGAGCGGCACGACCATTTCCGGAGCGGCGGCGGGCTCAGCCGAATGCGCGCCGCAGCCGTCGCACCACCTCCTCGGGTGTGCTCAGCTCCCGCCAACCCCATCGCGCGACGCCGTATCCGGCCGTGCGGATCCGGTCCTCGCGCAGCTTCTCCTCGATGACCGCCTGTTCGGTGGTCTGACCGGGGCGCAGATGCTCGGCGTACTTGCCGAGCCCGTCGAACTCGCCGACCGCGCGCTCGCCCTCGAACCAGAAAGTCGACACGGCCGATCCAGGAATCGCCGTCGAACAGGTCCCGCTGGTTCCGGCGCCGGCGGCCGGGCGCGGTGGATCAGTACACGGCTGCGGGATTCGCCGACACTCTCGCTCCGACCGTCCATGAACGCGACCGCCCGCGCCGCCTGTGCCGCCCCGCGTCGGCCACGACACCGGACGAGCGCGTCGTCGAGATCCTCGGGCGTCACCAGTCCGGTGGCGAGCGCGTTGTCACCCGACACCACCGCGCTCTCGAACGGCGTCGTCCGCGCGAGGTCGACGATCGTTCGGGCGGGCGCTGTGACCGGCACACCGTCCACGACGACGATGTCCTCGGCGGGCAGCGTGCGACGTGCACATGTCGACGAGTGGTGATCTTGCCGCCGGAGGCGCGGTCGAGGGTGGAGTGCACCCGCCGCAGCGGCACGGCCCACACGGCGATCCCGTGCAGTACCGCCGCCGACACGTGGCTGACGACGGCATCCGGGCACGACGACGCCGCGGCGAGGACCGCCAGTCTGTGTTGCGCGACGGAATCGAGTCGGGCGAGGTCGGCGGCGCGGACGTACGCCCCGGGTCGGACCGCGAGCAGTTCCCGCGACCGTCGGGCCGCGCGTAGTTCGTGGTCGGTGAAGCCGCGACCGAGTGCGTCGGACCTGAACACCAGTGGTGTGCCGTCGAAATCCATGTATCGAGCCTGACGTCGCCGGAGCCGTCGACGGTGCTCGATCCGCGATCTGTGGATGGATTTCTCGGTATCCACAGATCTGCCGCTCCGGAAACGGCTGTGCCGCGCCCCCGATCGGGGACGCGGCACAGCGAAAAGCGGAGCGGCAGGACCTCTTACGGCACGTGGCGGACGGCGCCCTTGTCGGCCGACGTGGCCAGCGCCGCGTAGGCGCGCAGTGCGGTGGTGACCGAGCGCTGACGATCCACCGGCTGCCACGGGCGCTCGGAGGCCTCCATCTTGGCGCGGCGCTGCGCGAGCGTCTCGTCGTCGACGAGGACCTCGAGGGTGCGGGTCGCGACGTCGATGCGGATCTGGTCGCCGTCCTCGACCAGACCGATCACACCGCCCGACGCAGCCTCGGGGGAGATGTGCCCGATCGACAGGCCGGACGTGCCACCCGAGAAGCGACCGTCGGTGACCAGTGCACACACCTTGCCGAGACTGGCACCCTTGAGGAAGGCAGTGGGGTGCAGCATCTCCTGCATGCCCGGACCACCCTTGGGGCCCTCGTAACGCACGACGATGACGTCGCCCGGCTTGATCTGCTTCTGGAGGATCACCGAGACCGCCGCCTCCTGGGACTCGACGACGACGGCCGGACCCTGGAACGAGAACAGCTCCTCGTCGATGCCCGCGGTCTTGAGGATCGCGCCGTCGACGGCGATGTTGCCGCGCAGCACGCACAGGCCGCCCTCGACGGTGTACGCGTGCTCGAGGTCGCGAATGCAGCCGCCCTCGGCGTCGGTGTCGAGCGCGGACCAGCGGTTGTTCGTCGAGAACGGCTCGGTGGTGCGCACACCGCCGGGGGCTGCGTGGAACAGTTCGAGTGCTTCGTCGGACGCCTTGCCGGAGCGGATGTCCCACGTGTCGAGCCACTCGTCGAAGCTCTTGGTGTGGACGGTCGAGACGTCGGTCTCGAGTAGGTTCGCGCGGCGCAGTTCACCGAGGAGAGCGGGGATGCCACCGGCGCGGTGGACGTCCTCCATGTGGTAGTCCGAGTTGGGGGAGACCTTCGACAGGCACGGCACGCGACGGCTGATCTCGTCGATGGTGCTCAGGTCGAAGTCGACCTCGCCTTCCTGCGCGGCCGCGAGGGTGTGCAGCACCGTGTTGGTGGAGCCGCCCATCGCGACGTCGAGTGCCATCGCGTTGCGGAACGCCTTGGGGGAGGCGATGTTCCGGGGCAGAACCGACTCGTCCTCGTCGCGGTAGTAGCGCAGCGCCGCCTCGACGACGGTGGTGCCGGCCTTGCTGAAGAGGGCGCGACGCGCCTCGTGGGTGGCCAGCGTGGAACCGTTGCCGGGCAGTGCGAGTCCGAGTGCCTCGGTGAGGCAGTTCATCGAGTTGGCGGTGAACATTCCCGAGCACGAACCGCACGTGGGGCACGCGCTGCGCTCGACCTCGTCCAGGCCCTCCTCGGACACGGAGTCGTTGGCGCTCGCCGAGATCGCGGTGATCAGGTCGGTGGGGGCCTGCGCGACGCCGCCGACGACGACGGCCTTGCCGGCCTCCATCGGGCCGCCGGAGACGAAGACTGTCGGGATGTTCAGGCGCATCGCGGCATTGAGCATGCCGGGGGTGATCTTGTCGCAGTTCGAGATGCACACCAGGGCGTCGGCGGTGTGCGCGTTGACCATGTACTCGACGGAGTCGGCGATGATCTCGCGGCTCGGCAGCGAGTAGAGCATGCCGCCGTGGCCCATCGCGATGCCGTCGTCGACGGCGATGGTGTGGAACTCGCGCGGCACGCCACCCGCTGCGCGGACGGCCTCGGCGACGATCTCGCCGACGTTCTTCAGGTGAACGTGGCCGGGCACGAACTGCGTGTAGGAGTTCGCGATCGCGACGATCGGCTTACCGAAGTCGGAGTCGGTCATACCGGTTGCGCGCCAGAGCGAACGGGCTCCGGCAGCGTTGCGTCCGACGGTGGTGGTGCGTGACCTCAGCGGGGGCATGGGCGAATTCCTTCGTCGATCAGCGGTTCTCGGCGGCGGGCTGTGCTCGCCGAGCGCGGCGTAATACGTGAACTGGTGGGTCCGTGAAGGTGCTGGTCGCTGGACCCGATTTCGGCTGGTGTGGCAGCCTCGTCATCTCCGGTGGGAGCGAGAGACATCCTGGTTGGACGCTACCCCCGCGCGCGAGCTAGTCGGTATCCGGCTCCGAATCGCCGGCGGACTCGGGCTTCGCGGCCCCCGGAGATTCGACGGACTGGGCGGCCTCGTCGGCCGCCGCGGCCTCGGCGCGAGACTTCTCCGCCTGTGCCTCGCGGGCTGCGGCGTACGGGTCGGTGACGCGGCCGCCACTCGCCGACGCGAGCTGCGGGAGGCGTCCGAAGGTCACGTTGGGCAGGGAGACCTCGTTGCCGTCGAGGAGTTCGGCGCGTGCCCAGCCGCGCTTGGGGAAGCGGAAGCCCTTGATCTGATCCCACGATATGGACTGCGAAGAGAAGGCTCGGCGCAGCTCGAGGCCGTCCGGGCCGACAGTGGTCCGCACGCGCAGGACCCAGGCCCCGATCAGGAACGGGATCACCAGCGTCCAGCCGAACGCGGCCGGCCATCCGAGAACCGGGAAGCTCAAGCAGAACAACAGGAACAAGCACGCCATCAGGGCGAGTGGGGAAATCCGGATGACCTGTCGGTCGTCTGAGGGCGTATGGGATGATGGCACCGGTGGCACGGGCTGCTGAGGAGATGACACCTCTACATCTTCGCACTGCAGCCGAGGCATCTTACATTCTGGGACAGCGCACTCACCAAAGTTGACTGTCTACCATTGACGCGCCTACCGTCGAGCGCGTGAAGCAGAATGAGTTGCTCGTAATCGGCCGGCGCGTCGTCGCCTGAGCCGGTTCTTACAACTCGCCAGATAACGACGCGCCACCCTCGTACAGCGGATGCTGACGAGGGTTTTTTGTTGCCCGGAGCCAGAATCAGAGGACTTTCCAGTGAGCGCACCAACCGCACGGCCTCAACCCACGCCGCGCAAGTCGGGAGCAGCCAGCCCGACAACCGCGGCCGCCGCCACGCCGACCGGTAACCGTCGTCAGGTCGCCCCCGAGCGGGTCACCGGCGCGCAGTCCGTGGTCCGCGCCCTCGAGGAGCTCGAGGTCGACACTGTGTTCGGTATCCCGGGTGGTGCCGTTCTGCCGGTGTATGACCCGCTCTTCGATTCGCAGAAGGTTCGGCACGTCCTGGTGCGTCACGAGCAGGGCGCGGGTCACGCCGCGACCGGCTACGCCCAGGCGACCGGCAAGGTCGGCGTCTGCATGGCGACGTCGGGTCCGGGTGCGACCAACCTGGTGACCCCGCTCGCCGATGCTCAGATGGACTCGGTCCCCGTCGTCGCGATCACCGGCCAGGTGGCGCGTTCGCTGATCGGGACCGACGGTTTCCAGGAAGCCGACATCTCCGGCATCACCATGCCGATCACCAAGCACAACTTCCTCATCACCGACGGCGTCGACATCCCGCGGATCCTGGCCGAGGCGTTCTACCTGGCGTCGAGCGGCCGCCCGGGCGCGGTTCTCGTCGACATCCCCAAGGACATCCTGCAGGCGCAGACCACGTTCTCGTGGCCGCCGGAGATGCACTTGCCCGGCTACCGCCCGGTCACCAAGCCGCACGGCAAGCAGGTCCGTGAGGCTGCGCGCCTCATCGCCGACGCCAAGTCGCCGGTCCTGTACGTCGGCGGCGGCGTGATCAAGGCCGACGCCTCGCCCGAGCTGCTCGAACTGGCCGAGCTCACCGGCATCCCCGTCGTCACCACGCTCATGGCGCGCGGCGCGTTCCCGGACAGCCACCAGCTCAACTGCGGCATGCCGGGCATGCACGGCACCGTGGCCGCCGTTGCGGCGCTGCAGAAGAGTGACCTGCTGATCACGCTCGGCGCTCGCTTCGACGACCGCGTCACCGGGCAGCTCGATTCGTTCGCGCCCGACGCCAAGGTGATCCACGCGGACATCGACCCTGCCGAGATCGGCAAGAACCGCCATGCGGACGTCCCGATCGTAGGCGACTGCAAGGAGGTCATCACCGAGCTGATCGAGGCGATCCGTGCCGACCAGGCGACGGGCACCACCCTCGACCTCACCGAGTGGTGGGCGTACCTCGACGGCATCCGGCGCACCTACCCGCTGGCGTACGACCGCCCGGCGGATGGCGCGCTCTCGCCCGAGTACGTGATCCAGACCGTCGGCCGCCTCGCGGGCCCCGATGCGATCTACTGTGCCGGTGTCGGCCAGCACCAGATGTGGGCCGCGCAGTTCGTCAACTACGAGAAGCCGCGCACGTGGCTCAACTCGGGCGGCCTGGGCACCATGGGCTACGCGGTGCCCGCCGCGATGGGCGCCAAGATGGGCATGCCCGGCACCGAGGTGTGGGCAATCGACGGTGACGGCTGCTTCCAGATGACCAATCAGGAACTGGCCACGTGCGCCGTCGAGGGCGTGCCGATCAAGGTCGCGCTGATCAACAACGGCAACCTCGGCATGGTCCGCCAGTGGCAGACCCTGTTCTACGACGAGCGCTACTCCAACACGAACCTGGGCACCCATGGCGCGGTGCGGATCCCGGACTTCGTGAAGCTGGCGGAGGCTCTCGGCTGTGTCGGCATCCGGGTCGAGCGCGAGGAGGACGTCGAGGACGCGATCCGCACCGCACAGTCGATCAACGACAAGCCCGTCGTCATCGACTTCATCGTGGGCGCCGACGCCCAGGTGTGGCCGATGGTCGCCGCCGGCACCAGCAATGACGAGATCATGGCGGCCCGGGGAATCCGGCCGCTGTTCGACGACGACGAGGCTGTGTCCGAGCCCGCCGCCATCCACGAGGCCATGGAACGCGAGCAGCGTGCCGGCGAGGCCGCAGCAGGAGAGGATCGCCAGTGAGCACCAGTCACACCCTCAGTGTTCTCGTCGAGGACAAGCCGGGCGTGCTGGCGCGCGTCGCCGCACTCTTCTCCCGCCGGGGATTCAACATCGAGTCGCTCGCCGTCGGCGGCACCGAGGTCCCCGACATCTCGCGCATGACGATCGTCGTGACGGTCGACGAGTTCCCGCTCGAGCAGGTTACGAAGCAGCTCAACAAGCTGGTCAACGTGATCAAGATCGTCGAGCAGGACACCGACGCGTCGGTGGCGCGCGAGCTGATCCTGATCAAGGTGCGCGCAGATGCCAGCGTGCGCACGCAGGTCATCGAGACGGTGAACCTGTTCCGCGCCAAGGTGATCGACGTCGCGCCGGAGGCCGTCACGATCGAGGCCACGGGTACCCACTCCAAGCTCGATGCGCTCCTGCGCATGCTCGATCCGTTCGGCATCCGCGAGATCGTGCAGTCCGGTGTGGTGGCGGTCGGCCGTGGGCCGAAGTCCATCACGGCCACCCGCTAGTACCGTCACACCCGACAACAACAGACAATCAAGCGTTCATAGAACCCAGAGGGAAGGTAAGAACTGTGGCAGTCGAGATGTTCTACGACGACGATGCAGACCTGTCGATCATCCAGGGCCGCAAGGTCGCGGTCATCGGCTACGGCAGCCAGGGCCACGCGCACTCGCTGAGCCTGCGCGATTCCGGTGTCGATGTGCGCATCGGCCTCAAGGAGGGTTCGAAGTCCCGCGCCAAGGCTGAGGAGCAGGGCCTGACCGTGGGCACGCCGGCCGAGGTTGCCGAGTGGGCCGACGTCATCATGGTGCTCGCCCCCGACACCGCTCAGGCGTCGATCTTCAAGAACGACATCGAGCCGAACCTGAAGGACGGCGACGCGCTGTTCTTCGGCCACGGCCTCAACATCCACTTCGACCTGATCAAGGCTCCGGAGAACGTCACGGTCGGCATGGTCGCCCCGAAGGGCCCCGGCCACCTGGTGCGTCGTCAGTTCGTCGACGGCAAGGGCGTCCCGGCCCTGATCGCCGTCCACCAGGACCCGAAGGGTGAGGGCCAGGCCCTGGCTCTGTCCTACGCCAAGGGCATCGGTGGCACCCGCGCCGGCGTCATCAAGACCACGTTCAAGGAAGAGACCGAGACGGACCTCTTCGGTGAGCAGGCCGTGCTCTGCGGTGGCACCGAGGAACTGGTCAAGACCGGTTTCGAGGTCATGGTCGAGGCGGGCTACGCCCCCGAGATGGCCTACTTCGAGGTGCTGCACGAGCTCAAGCTGATCGTCGACCTCATGTACGAGGGTGGCATCGCCCGCATGAACTACTCGGTGTCCGACACCGCCGAGTTCGGTGGCTACCTGTCCGGCCCGCGCGTTATCGACGCCGGCACCAAGGAGCGCATGAAGGCGATCCTGGCCGACATCCAGTCGGGTGAGTTCACCCGTCGCCTGGTCGCCAACGTCGAGAACGGCAACACCGAGCTCGAGGGCCTGCGCAAGGCCAACGCCGAGCACCCCATCGAGGTCACCGGCAAGAAGCTGCGCGACCTGATGAGCTGGGTCGATCGCCCGATCACCGAGACGGCCTGATCCACAGCTGACAGTTTCGGCCCGAGGCCGTGCGTTCTGTGCGCACGGCCTCGGGCCGAAGTCGTTTCCGGATTGTGGCGTGGATCTCCGAAATGCTTCCCTTCGGTGTCCACTATGTGGTAGCGGATACCCGCCCTGCGGAATAGCTGCGCCGTGCCAACTAAACTGATCCCGACTACGGCCATCCGTGTGCGCCCTCGAGGTGCCCGGCCGTGGACATTTGCTCGACCTGAAACAGCCCGCACCCAACACAGGAGAGTTCCTCGTGAGCCAGAATGGCCGTCCCGTTGTCCTGATCGCCGACAAGCTCGCACAATCGACCGTCGATGCGCTCGGTGACGGTGTCGAGGTGCGCTGGGTGGACGGCCCCGACCGTCCCGCTCTGCTCGCGGCTGTGCCCGAGGCCGACGCGCTGCTCGTCCGCTCCGCCACCACGGTCGACGCCGAGGTGCTCGCCGCCGCGACGAAGCTGAAGATCGTCGGCCGCGCCGGTGTCGGCCTCGACAACGTCGACATCCCGGCCGCCACCGAGCGTGGCGTCATGGTCGTCAACGCACCGACCTCCAACATCCACTCGGCCGCCGAGCACGCCGTCTCGCTGCTGCTGTCGACCGCGCGTCAGATCCCGGCCGCGGACCGCACGCTGCGTGAGAAGACCTGGAAGCGCTCGAGCTTCAACGGCACCGAGATCCTCGGCAAGACCGTCGGCGTCGTCGGCCTGGGTCGCATCGGTCAGCTGTTCGCGCAGCGCCTCGCCGCGTTCGAGACCGAGATCATCGCGTACGACCCGTACCTGCCGGCCGCTCGCGCCGCGCAGCTGGGCATCGAGCTCGTCGACATCGACCAGCTCGTCGAGCGCGCCGACTTCATCTCGGTGCACCTGCCCAAGACCAAGGAGACCGCGGGCCTCCTGAACGCCGAGCGTCTGGCCAAGACCAAGGACGGCGTCATCATTGTCAACGCCGCTCGCGGTGGCCTGATCGACGAGGACGCGCTGTACGATGCGCTCGTCTCCGGCAAGGTCCGCGCCGCCGGCCTCGACGTGTTCAACACCGAGCCGTGCACCGACTCCAAGCTGTTCGACCTCGACAACGTCGTCGTCACCCCGCACCTCGGCGCCTCCACCTCGGAGGCCCAGGACCGCGCCGGCACCGACGTCGCCAAGAGCGTCCTGCTGGCCCTGGCCGGCGAGTTCGTGCCGGACGCCGTCAACGTCTCCGGCGGCCCGGTCGGTGAAGAGGTCGCGCCGTGGCTCGAGCTGGTCCGCAAGCTGGGTCTGCTCGCCGGCACCCTGTCGCCCGAGGCCGTCCAGAACGTCCAGGTCGTCGTCAGCGGTGAGCTGTCCGCCGAGAACGTCGAGATCCTGGGCCTGGCCGCCCTGCGTGGCCTGTTCTCCGCGAGCAGCGACGAGGCCGTCACGTTCGTCAACGCCCCGCAGCTCGCGGAGCAGCGCGGCGTGAGCGTCGAGGTCGAGAAGCACAGCGAGGCACAGACGCACCGCAGCGCCGTCGAGGTCCGCGCGGTTGCCGCAGACGGCACCGTCACCGCCGTCGCGGGCGCCCTGACCGGCCTGCAGCAGGTCGAGAAGATCGTCAACGTCAACGGCCGCAGCTTCGACCTGCGCGCCGAGGGCCACAACATCGTCGTGCACTACGCGGACCGCCCGGGCGTTCTCGGTGTGCTCGGCACCGTGCTCGGCAACGCCGGCATCGACATCCAGGCCGCCGCCCTGAGCCAGGACGTCGAGGGCACCGGTGCCACCGTCATCCTGCGCGTCAACCAGGTCGTCGGTGACGCCGAGGTCGCCCAGATCGTGGAGCAGCTCGACGCCCGCGTCGCGCAGGTCGACCTGTCCTGATCTTCCCAGTCTGTACCGGTGGCCGCGATCGTCGAGGACGGTCGCGGCCACCGTCGGATTCTCCCGCTGTCGGTTCTACGAGAAGAGAGTGTGTCCATGAAGCTTGCGGTCATTCCCGGTGACGGCATCGGTGTCGAGGTCACCGCGGAAGCGCTGAAGGTGCTGCGGAAGCTGGTTCCCGACGTGGAGACCACCGAGTTCGACCTCGGTGCCAAGCGCTACAACGAGACCGGCGACCTGCTGCCGGAGGCCGAGCTCGACGCGATCCGTCAGCACGACGCGATCCTGCTCGGCGCGATCGGCGATCCGCGGTTCGTCGCGCCGGGCATCCTCGAGCGCGGGCTCCTGCTGAACATGCGGTTCCTGCTCGACCACCACGTGAACCTGCGTCCGGCCCGCACCTACCCGGGGTCGAGCTCGCCGCTGGCCGCGAACCCGGACATCGACTTCATCGTGGTCCGTGAGGGCACCGAGGGTCCGTACACCGGCAACGGTGGGTCGATCCGCGTCGGCACCCCGCACGAGGTTGCGACCGAGGTCTCGGTCAACACGTGGTTCGGCGCCGAGCGCGTCGTCCGCGCCGCGTACGAGCTGGCGCGGACCCGCCGCAAGCACCTGACGCTCATCCACAAGACGAACGTGCTCTCCAACGCGGGCCGGATCTGGACCCGCGCGATGGAGACCATCGGCGCCGAGTACCCGGATGTCGAGACGGCCTACTGCCACATCGATGCGGCGACCATCTACATGGTCACCGACCCGACGCGCTTCGACGTGATCGTCACCGACAACCTGTTCGGCGACATCATCACCGACCTCGCGGGTGCCGTCACCGGTGGCATCGGCCTGGCCGCGAGCGCGAACATCGATGCGTCGGGCACGAACCCGTCGATGTTCGAGCCCGTCCACGGCTCCGCACCCGACATCGCCGGCCAGGGGATCGCCGATCCCACGGCAGCGATCCTGTCGGCCGCGATGCTGCTGCGTCACCTGGGCCGTGAGGACGACGCCGTCCGCATCGAGGCTGCCGTCGAGGCTGATCTGGCTTCGCGTGGCGACGCCCCGATCGTCACCGCCGAGGTGGGCGACCGGATCGCGGCTGCCGTCTAGGTTCATCGAGTTCCACACGACACGACCGCCGCCCGGTAGCCGGGCGGCGGTCGTGTTGTTTCTCACACACGTTCGGGTGGGTCCTCCGGCACCAGCGGTACCGCAGCGAGTGGGAACAGTGCCGCGATCGCGAACGTGAGAGGGAAGCTCACGAGGCCGATCAACCCGCCGAAGATCGGGGGGACCAGTGTCGCGGCCACATACTGGGTGGTGTTCTGGGCGCCCAGTGCACGACCGCTCCAGTACGGCCCCGCGATCTCCGCGACCGCCGTGAAGGCCAACCCGTTGTCGGCGGTGGTGATCACGGACGCGATCACCATGAGCGCAACCGCCGCGGGGGAGTCCAGCCAGTCGGTGAGCGCGACCGCGAGCATCGAGACGGCGGCGGCCACCGCAACCCACCGCATGGGGCCCATTCGGCTGCGGACCCGGTCGGACCAGAAGCCTGCGCCGATCCGACCGGCCGCGCCGAGGAGTTGCGTGAAGGTGATGAGGATGCCGGCGGACGCGGCGGACCAGTTCCGATCCGTCATCAGCCACACCAGCATGAACGTCCACACCAGGTATTGCGGGACCACCAGCAGCACCGAGACGCCGTGGATCCGCCAGAGCATTCCGCGGCCGCGGTACGGGTTGTCGAGCAGCCCGCTCTCCTTCGCGGCTGCGCGCGTCGGCCGGGGCGGGTCGACGATCAGCAGGCACGCTGCCGCCGCGATGATGGTCACGGCGGTCGGAAGTGCCAACGCCCAACCCACACCGTGTGATTCGGCGATCTGCGGGACGGTCAGTGCCGCGAAAGCGACACCGAGCGGCAGCGCCATCTGCCGGATGCCCATCGCCAGGCCGCGGCGCTCGGGCGGAAACCATCCGACGACGACGCGTCCACTCGCGGCGTTGGCGCTCGACGCGGCCATGCCGCCCAGCACGAGGAATACGCCCAGCAGTGCGAACGATTGGCTCAGTGCCGCGCCGGCGCTCGCGAGCGCGGTGACGGACAGACCGATCACCAGCACACGCCGTTCGCCGATGCGGTCGACCACGGCACCCCAGGCCATGAGGCTCACGAGGAAGCCCAGCGTCGGGGCCGCGGCGATCAGTCCGGCGCGACTGAGGCTCACGCCATAGTCGCTCTGCAGGGTCGGGATCAGGAAAGCGGGCGCGTTGGCGAACATGGCTCCCGCTGCCTGCGCGAGTACGCCGAGCGCCAGCATCGACCAGCGGTGCAGCGTGCTCGCCTGCGTTTCCTGCTGTGCTGCCTGGTTCACGTTGCCATCCCAGTATGTGAAATGAGAGT
This sequence comes from Rhodococcus sp. AG1013, assembly GCF_003350365.1. NCBI lineage: Bacteria > Bacillati > Actinomycetota > Actinomycetes > Mycobacteriales > Nocardiaceae > Rhodococcus > Rhodococcus sp. AG1013. The sequence goes on along the minus strand of NZ_QQAT01000013.1, from coordinate 45,192 downwards.
CTTATAGTGTGGATACTGTTCGGAGTGTAGACCTCTTCGGGGGCCGCCGGTGCCGGGTGTCCCGCACGCGGGGCCGGTGGGTGGATAGACTCGGGCACATGCGCCTTGGTCGAATTGCCAGTCCCGATGGAGTTGCCTTCGTGTCGATCGAAGGGGAGGGCGACGCGCAGACCGCGAAGGAGATCGCCGAACATCCTTTCGGCACACCGACTTTCACCGGTCGCAGCTGGCCGCTGGCCGACGTTCGCCTGCTGGCGCCGATCCTGGCGAGCAAGGTGATCTGCATCGGCAAGAACTACGCGGCGCATGCTGCGGAGATGGGCGGCGAGGCGCCGGAGGATCCGGTCATCTTCATCAAGCCCAACACGTCGATCGTGGGGCCGGGCGCGCCGATCCTGTTGCCGCCGTCGTCGAACGAGGTCCACTACGAGGGCGAACTCGCGGTCGTCATCGGCCGTCCGTGCAAGGACGTACCCGCGGCGAAGGCCCTCGACGTGGTCCTCGGCTACACCGTCGCGAACGACGTCACGGCGCGCGATCAGCAGCGTCACGACGGCCAGTGGACGCGGGCCAAGGGGTACGACACGTTCTGCCCGCTGGGACCGTGGATCGAGACGAACCTCGACGTTTCGGACGTCGAGGTCAGGACCGAGGTCGACGGCGAGATCAAGCAGCGCAGCCGCACTTCGCTGCTGCTCCACGACATCCCGAAGGTCATCGAGTGGATCTCCGGTGTCATGACACTCCTGCCGGGCGACGTGATTCTCACCGGCACGCCCGAGGGCGTCGGGCCGATCGTCGACGGCCAGACAGTGAGTGTCACCGTCGAGGGGATCGGCACACTGACCAATCCGGTTGCCGCCAAGCGCTGATCGGATCGCCTTCCGGGTGTGCACGGAACCGGCGCGGTACTAGCCTGTAGGGGTCCTTTCCCAGCGCCTAGCAGCGTGTATCGAAGTGAGCCATGACCACCAGCGAAGTACGCGTCCGTTTCTGTCCGTCACCCACCGGCACCCCGCACGTCGGGCTCGTCCGAACCGCCCTGTTCAACTGGGCCTTCGCGCGGCACCACGGTGGCAAGTTCGTGTTCCGCATCGAGGACACCGATGCCGCCCGCGACACGGAGGAGTCGTACCAGGCGATCCTCGATGCCCTGCGCTGGCTCGGTCTGTCGTGGGACGAGGGGCCCGAGGTCGGCGGCCCGTACGAGCCGTACCGGCAGTCGCAGCGGCGCGACCTGCACCTCGACGTCGTGCGGAAGCTGCTCGACGCGGGCGAGGCCTACGAGTCGTTCTCGACCCCCGAGGAGGTCGAGGCGCGGCACAAGGCGGCCGGACGCGATCCCAAGCTGGGCTACGACAACTTCGATCGGGACCTCACTCCCGAGCAGCGTCAGGCGTACCTGGACGAGGGACGTAAGCCCGTTGTCCGCCTGCGCATGCCCGACCACGACCTGGCGTGGAACGACCTGGTGCGCGGCGAGACCACGTTCAAGGCCGGCACGGTGCCGGACTTCGCGCTCACGCGCGGCAACGGCATCCCGCTCTACACGCTGGTGAACCCGGTCGACGACGCGTTGATGAAGATCACCCACGTCCTGCGTGGCGAGGACCTGCTGTCGTCCACGCCGCGCCAGTTGGCCCTCTACGAGGCGCTCCAGCGCGTCGGCGTCGCCGACTTCACCCCGGAGTTCGGACACCTCCCCTTCGTCATGGGGCAGGGCAACAAGAAGCTCTCCAAGCGTGACCCCGAGTCGAACCTGTTCATCCACCGGGACCGCGGGTTCATTCCGGAGGGCCTGCTCAACTACCTCGCGCTGCTGGGGTGGAGCATCGCCGACGACCACGACGTCTTCTCGCTCGACGAGATGGTCGCCGCATTCGACATCTCCAAGGTGAACTCGAATCCCGCGCGCTTCGACCAGAAGAAGGCCGACGCGATCAACGCCGAGCACATCCGTCTGCTCGAGCCGGCGGACTTCGCTGCGCGGCTGCGCCAGTTCCTCACGACGCACGGGCATCCTGTCGACGCGCTGACCGACGATCAGTTCGCTGTTGCAGCCGACCTGGTCCAGACGCGCATCGTCGTCCTGTCGGACGCGTGGGACCTGCTGAAGTTCCTGCTGGTGTCCGACGCGGACTTCGCGATCGACCCCGCTGCCGCGTCCAAGAACCTCGGTGCGGACGCGGCGCCCGTCCTGGATGCCACGATCGAGGCGCTGGACTCCCTGTCGGAGTGGGTGACCGCGGATATCGAGGAATCGCTCAAGGCCGCGCTGATCGAGAAGTTGGAACTGAAGCCGCGTAAGGCGTTCGCACCGGTGCGCGTCGCGGTCACCGGTTCGCACATCAGCCCGCCGCTGTACGAGTCGATGGAACTGCTCGGTCGGGAGGCGACGCTCGCGCGCCTGCGTTCCGCCCGCGCTCAGGTCAGCAGCTAGCCTCCCGTCGGCGGTCAGAGGGCCATTTCAGCCCTCTGACCAGCCGATTTGGAGAAACAGTGGGGGGCTTTGATATTGTTCTCCTCGTTCGAAAGGCAAGCCCCCGGCCGCAAGGTCAGGGAAGCCCGGAAGAGCATTGGGGTATGGTGTAATTGGCAACACAGCGGTTTCTGGTACCGCCATTCTAGGTTCGAGTCCTGGTACCCCAGCGGAGAGTTCGAGTGAATTTCACTCCGAACTCCGGTTAGTTCAGCTGGCCGAGCTTCCATCGCAGATCGGATCCGAAAGGGTCGGATCGAAATTGGAAGCGTTCCATCGTGTCGCACGCATGCGGCGGCACACCTTGAAAATGTTCTGGCCCCGTCGTCTAGCGGCCTAGGACGCCGCCCTCTCAAGGCGGTAGCGCGGGTTCGAATCCCGTCGGGGCTACCAAGGGAAGCACCCTCCGATCCTGGATCAGGGAGTTCTCTTTCGGTGAGAGCATTTATCCTGGTGCACAGCATGTAAAGAACAAAGTTCCTGGCCCCGTCGTCTAGCGGCCTAGGACGCCGCCCTCTCAAGGCGGTAGCGCGGGTTCGAATCCCGTCGGGGCTACAAAGCAAGACCCTCCGATCATTGATCGGAGGGTCTTTTTCGTTCGCTGGGAGTTCTGGGGCTCTCTGGGGCTCTCGGGGGTTGTCCAGAGTTCCTAGCCGCTCTTCCGGCGGAACTCGCGCTTGTGCTCGGCGCTGCCGTGCGCGTCGTGGACCTTCGACTGTCCGTCCAGATGCGCTGCGGAATTCGACTGCTGATGATTCTTGCGATCGAGTGCTTCGCGGAACTTGCGCTTGATCTCGTCGTTGCGGGGCTCGCTCACGTCGTCCTCCTCCCTGCCTCGGTGGTGACTCGTCTGTCGGAATCTACCGCCGAGGAGGGGGAGACGTCGCGTGGTTTTCCCCTGCGATTACAGATACGCGGCGGTGGATCCGCCGACGGGCATCGCGGGCAGGCCGAGCTTGCGGTGATCCCACGACCGGACCCGCTCCGGGACCACTCGGACCGCGACGCGCTTGTGCAGCATCATCTCGACGGCCGGCTTGACGTCCTCGGAGTAGGGGCCGGTGTAGCGCTCCCAGATGCTGATGCCGACCTTGAACAGCGCCTCCGGATCGTCGACGATCTCGCCGCGACCCTCGATCGAGACTCCGCGCAGGGTGTCGTACGTGTCGCCGTCCTCGATCATCATGGTGAGCCGGCCGTCGCGGCGAAGATTGACGGCCTTCTGGGACTTGGCCTTGGTCTCGAACCACAATTCACCGTCGATCACCGCGTACCACATGGCCACGAGATGCGGCATGCCGTTCGGTCCGACCGTTGCCATGGTCGACACCCGGCTCCGCTCGACGAACTCGGTGATCTCGGCATCCGTCATCGTGATCTGACCGCGCTGGTTGGTTCCCACTGCAGTTCCTCCACTCGGCTGGAATTCGTTCTGGCGAGAACTGTGCCACGAATCACTACACGGACCGCCGAGTGGGGTGCGTCGTGGAATTCAGAGGCGCTTGTGCAAGGCGTCCGCCGCCGCCAGGAGATCGGCGGCCCAGCGTGCGCCCGGGCGGCGACCCATCCGGTCGATCGGCCCGGACACCGAGATTGCGGCGACGACGTTGCCTGCGGCATCCCGGACGGGTGCGGCGACGCTCGCGACACCCGGCTCTCGTTCTGCCGCGCTCTGCGCCCAACCGCGGCGGCGCACCTCGACGAGGACGCGTTCACCGAACGAGGCGTCGGGCAGGATCGCCCGCTGCGTCTGGGGGTCCGCCCATGCGAGAAGGACCTTGGCGCCCGAGCCGGCCGTCATCGGCAGGCGCGCGCCCACGAGGACTGTGTCGCGCAGGCCGGTGGGCGGTTCCATCGAGGCGACGCACACCCGGTGCGTGCCTTCGCGTCGATACAACTGCACGCTCTCGCCCGTGATCTCGCGCAGCCGTGGCAGGACGAGCGTGGCGGCATCGACGAGGGTGTCGCTGGCGCTCGCAGCGAGTTCGCCCAGACCGGGGCCCGTGCACCACAGCCCGTCCGCGTCGCGAGTGAGGAGCCGATGCACTTCGAGCCCGACGGCGAGACGGTGGGCGGTAGCGCGGGGGAGTCCTGTGCGGTTGCACAGTTCGGTGAGGCTGCAAGGTTGTTCGGCCACTGCATGCAGGACGCCCATTGCTTTGTCGAGCACTCCGATGCCGCTATGCTGTCTCATAGGTCGATACTCCGTTCTCGCATATTGGGATCATAGCCGATTTCGCGAGCGACGGTTCGGCACATCACGCGACACGGGCCGGCCCTGAAGCCCGGCGGCGCGACATCCGGATACAGAGGTGGAGAAGATGGCGAACAGAGGACGCACTCTGGCCGAGAAGGTGTGGGACGAGCACGTAGTCGTGCGCGGCGAAGGTGAGGGTGCGGCGCGGCAGCCGGACCTCATCTACATCGACCTGCATCTCGTTCACGAGGTCACCAGCCCGCAGGCATTCGACGGGCTCCGGCTCGCGGGCCGCAAGCTGCGTCGGCCGGATCTGACGATCGCCACCGAGGACCACAACGTCCCGACGATCGACATCGACAAGCCCATCGCGGACCTGGTCTCCCGCACACAGGTCGACACTCTCCGGAAGAACTGTGAGGAGTTCGGCGTCCGCCTGCACCCGATGGGCGATCTCGACCAGGGCATCGTGCACGTGGTGGGCCCGCAGCTCGGCCTGACCCAGCCCGGTACGACCGTCGTGTGTGGTGACAGCCACACCTCGACGCACGGCGCTTTCGGTGCTCTCGCAATGGGAATCGGTACCAGTGAGGTCGAACACGTCATGGCGACGCAGACGCTCTCGCTGCGGCCGTTCAAGACGATGGCGATCACGGTCGACGGTGAGTTGCCGTCCGGTGTCACGAGCAAGGACCTCATCCTCGCGGTGATCGCGAAGATCGGTACCGGTGGGGGACAGGGGTATGTCCTCGAATACCGCGGCGAGGCAATCCGCAAGCTGTCGATGGATGCCCGGATGACGATCTGCAACATGTCGATCGAGGCCGGCGCTCGCGCCGGAATGATCGCGCCGGACGAGATCACCTACGAATACATCAAGGGTCGCCCGCACGCGCCGCAGGGTGCCGACTGGGATGCCGCAGTAGCGGCCTGGGAACAGTTGAAGACCGACGACGACGCCGTCTTCGACGCCGAGGTGCACATCGACGCGGCCTCGTTGACCCCGTTCGTCACGTGGGGCACCAACCCCGGACAGGGCGCTCCGCTGGGAGATTCGGTCCCGAATCCGGCCGAGATCGCCGACGAGAGCGCGCGGAACGCGGCCGAGAAGGCGCTGGCGTACATGGGCTTGGAGGCCGGAACGCCGCTGCGGGATGTGTCCGTGGACACCGTCTTCGTCGGCTCGTGCACCAACGGGCGCATCGAGGATCTGCGTGCCGTTGCGGATGTCCTGAATGGCCGTCGGGTCGCCGAAGGCGTCCGGATGCTGATCGTCCCGGGTTCGATGCGCGTTCGCGCACAGGCCGAAGAGGAAGGCTTGGGCGAGATCTTCACCACTGCGGGAGCCGAGTGGCGTCAGGCCGGATGTTCGATGTGCCTGGGTATGAATCCGGATCAGCTCGCCCCCGGTGAGCGTTCCGCGTCGACGTCCAACCGCAATTTCGAAGGCCGCCAAGGCAAGGGCGGGCGTACGCACCTCGTCTCTCCGGCCGTCGCCGCAGCCACGGCCGTGCGGGGCACGCTGGCGGCACCGGCAGATCTGGCATAGGGCGCAAGGGAACTAGGAGAAAAACGATGGAAGCCTTTACCACCCATAAGGGAATCGGTGTTCCGCTGCGCCGGTCCAACGTGGACACCGATCAGATCATCCCCGCGGTGTACCTGAAGCGTGTGACCCGCAGCGGATTCGAGGACGGGCTCTTCGCGGCCTGGCGCACCGATCCGGACTTCATTCTCAACACCGCGCCGTACGACAAGGGCAGTGTCCTGGTCGCCGGACCGGACTTCGGCACGGGTTCGTCACGCGAGCACGCTGTGTGGGCGTTGTCGGACTACGGTTTCCGCGTCGTCATCGCGTCGCGGTTCGCGGACATCTTCCGCGGGAACGCCGGCAAGGCCGGTCTGTTGGCCGCGCAGGTCGATCAGAGCGACGTCGAGTTGCTGTGGAAGCTGCTCGACGAGCAGCCCGGTCTCGAGTTGGTCGTCGACCTCGAGAAGAAGACCGTGACCGCTGGAACGACGGTGGTGCCGTTCGAGATTGATGACTACACGCGGTGGCGTCTGCTGGAGGGCCTGGACGACATCGGGCTGACATTGCGCCAGGTAGACGCGATTTCCGAGTTCGAAAAGTCAAGGCCTTCTTGGAAACCTGAGACGCTTCCGGCCCGTGTCGCGAACGACAATTGACCCAATCTGATAACTGGCTCGGCCCCCTCATCTACCACAGATGGGGGGGCCGCGCTTGATGAGAATTGGCGTGGCACATAGACTCTTGCCGATTTCGGGTTTACCGTAGTTCGTAGTCGGTCCGACGGTGGACCATTAGTTTGCGGAGGAATTTCCATGAACAAGGCAGAGCTCATCGATGTTCTGACCGAGAAACTGGGTTCGGACAGGCGTACCGCCACCGAGGCCGTCGAGCATGTCGTCGACACCATCGTGCGCGCCGTGCACTCCGGTGAGAGCGTCACCATCACCGGATTCGGCGTTTTCGAGCAGCGTCGCCGTGCGGCCCGCGTCGCACGCAACCCGCGCACCGGTGAGACGGTCAAGGTCAAGCCGACCTCGGTTCCGGCTTTCCGTCCGGGTGCACAGTTCAAGGCGCTCATCGCCGGTGGCCAGAAGCTTCCGGCTTCGGGTCCGGCCGTCAAGCGTGGCGCTGCTGAGCCGGTGAAGAAGGCGGCCAAGAAGACTGCGGCCAAGAAGACCGCAGCCAAGAAGACCGTGGCGAAGAAGACTGCGGCCAAGGCTCCGGCCAAGACCGTGGCGAAGAAGACTGCGGCCAAGGCTCCGGCCAAGACCGTGGCGAAGAAGACGGCGGCCAAGGCTCCGGCCAAGACCGTCGCCAAGAAGACTGTCGCGAAGAAGACGGCGGCCAAGGCTCCGGCCAAGACCGTCGCCAAGAAGACTGTCGCGAAGAAGACGGCGGCCAAGGCTCCGGCCAAGACCGTCGCCAAGAAGACTGTCGCGAAGAAGACGGCGGCCAAGGCTCCGGCCAAGACCGTCGCCAAGAAGACTGTCGCGAAGAAGACGGCGGCCAAGGCTCCGGCCAAGACCGTCGCCAAGAAGACCGTGGCGAAGAAGACTGCGGCCAAGAAGGCTCCGGCCAAGCGCACTGCGCGTAAGTGACACCGCCGGCGCCTCGGCGCCCACGGAATTCTCCGTAACTGACACGGCGGCCACGGGATCTTCCCGTGGCCGCCGTGTTGTGTTTTCGGTTGTACCAGATCGGGGTTCGCGTCAGTCGGTCGTACGGATGACCGGCAGGGGGCTGTCGATGTGATCGGCCGCCACGAGACGCCCGCCGGACAGCGACAACACCCAGGTGCTCGCCTTACGGTTTCGAGCCGGCGGCAGCTGGATGCCGTCCCGCTCCGCCCACCACTCCATGAGGTCGGGGATGACGCCGCCCTGGCTGCAGATCACCTGGACGCCCCCCAGCGCCGCGATCTTCCGGGCTCGGGCACGCGCGCCCGCCGGATCGGCTGCGTAGCCCTCCTCGGAGAGGAGCGGCTCGATGCGGATAGGTGTCCCGAGCGCTTCGGCGAGGGGCTCCATGGTCTGTGTACACCGGGTGCGGTCGGCCGAGGAGATCGCGGTGGCCCCGAAGGCTTGCAGTTGAGGGACAAGAGCTTCCGCCTGGACCAGCCCCTTCGCATCGAGTGGACGGACAGTGTCGTCCCCGGTGTACTTCTTGCTGCTGCCGGCCTTGGCGTGCCGGACCAGGAGGACGGTGGTGGTATCGGGCGGGACCTGCATGAATCGCCTCAGGATCGTCCGATCCATCGGGTAGGACAGCTGGTCGGGAACGCGATCGGGTGGCAGCCAACGAAGTTCGTCGACCTCGTCGTTCGCGGTGAACTCGCCGGATGCGGCCTCCGCCGCCCAGTACTCGACTCTCTTGAGCTTGCGATGACCGGGTATCGGATATGTCACACGTGATAGATGTCGCCCCAATTGCGCTGTTATGCCAGTTTCTTCGCCGATCTCACGAACTGCTGCCACAATCGACGTTTCGCCGGGGTCGAGCTTGCCCTTGGGAAATGACCAGTCGTCATATTTGGGCCGGTGTATGAGAGCGATTTCGATCTCATACGGATTCGTCGGAGACTTACGCCACAAAACTGCGCCCGCCGCGAAGATATTCGCCTTGACCGGTCTGTCAGGGTTGGGCTTCTCGGGACTCGGCTTCTCGCGACTCAAGGGCTTCGTTCCTTCCTTCGGCCACGGCTCTTGCGGCACACGGAGGCTGTGGTGGATCCTGCTCAGGAGCTGAAGGACCGCCGACGGCGCATCATCTCCTCCTGGTGTTCGCGGACCTTCTCGCCGCGGGCAGGCGCTGCCAGCCAGCTTCCGTCGGACTGCAGAACCCAGCACCGGGTGGTGGGATCCAGTGCGGAATCGAAGATCTCGTCGAGCTGTCGGGCGAGTCGAGGGTCCTTGACCTGTGCCATCACCTCGACGCGACGATCGAGGTTGCGGTGCATCATGTCGGCACTGCCGATCCAGAATTCGTTGGCGCCCCGGAAGTGCATGATCCGGGAATGTTCGAGGAAACGTCCGAGGATGGAGCGAACCTCGATGTTCTCGCTCAGCCCGGGAACTCCCGGCTTGAGGGCGCAGATACCGCGGACGACGACGCGTACCGGAACACCGGCCTGGGACGCGCGGTAGAGCGCATCGATCACCTGTTCGTCGACCAGGGCGTTGGCCTTGAGCCGGACCCCGCACTCCCGTCCGGCGTTCTTGTGCTCGATCTCGGCTTCGATGCGCTCGATGATTCCGGAGCGGACGCCGTACGGGGCGACCAGGAGGTTGCGGTATTGCGACTTTCGGGAGTAACCGGTGAGCGAGTTGAACAGGTCCGTCAGGTCGGCGCCGATCTCGGGTGCGGCGGTCAACAGGCCCACGTCCTCGTACAGGCGCGCGGTCTTGGGGTTGTAGTTGCCCGTGCCGATGTGGCAGTACCGGCGGATCGTCGAACCTTCACGGCGGACCACGAGGCAGGTCTTGCAGTGCGTCTTGAGACCGACCAGTCCGTACACGACATGGACGCCGGCCTGTTCGAGCTTGCGTGCCCACTTGATGTTGGCCTGCTCGTCGAAGCGGGCCTTGATCTCGACGAGAGCGACGACCTGCTTGCCGGCCTCCGCCGCGGCGACGAGCGCGTTGACGATCGGCGAGTCACCCGAGGTGCGATAGAGCGTCTGTTTGATCGCGAGAACCTGCGGGTCGGCGGCGGCCTGCTCGATGAACCGCTGGACGCTGGTCGAGAACGAATCGTAGGGGTGCTGCACCAGGACGTCGCCGTCGCGCAGCGTCGAGAACACGCTCTTCGGTGTCTCTCGCTCACCGAAAGCGGGGTGGGTCGCCGGGACGAACGGGGCGTCCTTGAGGTTGGGGCGATCCACGCCGTACACCTGCCACAGCGACGAAAGATCAAGTAGCCCAGGAACTTGGATCACATCTCCGGGGTCGACATCGAGCTCGCGCAACAGCAGTTCGAGCATGTGCTCGGTCATGTCGTCGGCGACTTCGAGTCGGACGGGGGAGCCGAACCTGCGGCGTGCGAGTTCGCGTTCGAGTGCCTGGAGGAGGTCCTCGTCGCGATCTTCCTCCACCTCGAAATCCGCGTTGCGCGTGACCCGGAAGGCGTGGTGCTCCACCACTTCCATGCCGGGGAACAACACGTCGAGGTGCGCTGCGATGAGGTCCTCGGTGGGCAGGAACGCCGCGATCGCACCGGGTGCGTCGCTGGTGCGCTTGACGCGTACGAAGCGGTCGACGTTGTCGGGCACCTTCACACGGGCGAAGTGTTCGCCACCGGTGGCGGCGTCCTTCACCGTCACCGCGAGATTCAGGCTCAGGCCGCTGATATAGGGGAACGGGTGCGCGGGATCGACGGCCAGCGGGGTGAGGACCGGGAAGACTTGCTCGTGGAAATGATCCGAGAGCCGTCCGCGTTCCTCGGCGTCGAGTTCGGGCCAGCCGATGATCGAGATTCCCTCTTCGGCGAGCGCCGGACGCACCGAGTCGAGGAAGACCTGAGCGTGCTTGGACGAGATCTCCTGCGTCCGGGTTCCGATCAGTGCCAACTGTTCGCGCGGTGAGAGTCCGTCCGCGGACCGTACGGACAGGCCGGTCTCGTCCCGCCGCTTGAGGCCCGCGACGCGGACCATGTAGAACTCGTCGAGATTGGACGCGAAGATCGCGAGGAACTTCGCGCGCTCGAGCAGCGGCAGCGACGTGTCCTCGGCGAGCGCGAGCACGCGAGAGTTGAAGTCGAGCCAGCTCAGCTCGCGATTGAGGTAGCGAGCCACGGGCAGTCCGACGTCCTCTGTGCCGTCCGGCGTGGCGGCCGGCGGCGCGGTCGGGATGCTCGGCCGGTGGCCGCTGTCCGGGCCGCCGGCCGGAACCCTGCGGTCCGCGCCGGAGCCGTCCTCGGTCGCCCGATCGGAGTCTGTGCGTCGTTCGAGTGCTCTCCCGTTGCTCACTCTCCGATCATCCCTCGAGAATTGCAGGCGCGACAATCGATCACGCGCAGTTCACAGTATTCAGAGCCGCCGGACACCGGGCGTACACCTCATGTGCTCGAGCGCTGCGCGTGTAGCGGGCCCGAGCCCCAGTCGCGCGGCCGCCGCGAGATCCGCGACCGTGTCCACGTCCTGGCGCAATCCCGGCCAGTCACCGTCGAGTGCGTACGCGCCGGAGGCGATGTGGCGGGCCGCGGAATCGGTGCCGAAACGTGGATCCAGCGCGTTGCCCGGCCCGCACGCGAAGAGGGCTGCCGTGCCGGTGCCGGTGTGGTCGACGACGATCGCGCGCCCCACCTTCCGGGCGGCAGCGAGCGCTTCGAGCAACTCGTCGGCGCGCAGCGCGGGCAGATCCGCTTGCAGCGCCACCAGATCCGTCCGGTCGGGATCGGTCTGCACGGAGGACTCCGCCGCGGCCAGCGCGGCATTGAGACTCGACTCCCCGGGGACCGCCCGGACAGGGTCGGGGAGGTGGCTCACGCCGTACTGATCCGCGATCGTCGCCACCATCGGATCGGGCGTCACGACCGTGATTCCCGAGAACGAGTTGTCGGGTCCGGGGCCGACGCCCGCGCCGACGAGGGTCGCCAACGTGTCGTGCAGCATGGCGACGACGAGGTCGGTGCGGTCGGCGGCCGACAGGGATTCGGCGAGCCGCGACTTCGCGAGCCGTAATTCCTTGACCGCGATCAGGACATGGGTGTGCACCGGCCGCTGCGATCGGTGCTCCGCCTTCATGGGACGCAATCTTGCCAGTCGTGTCGAGGGTGGCTCGCGACCGGCGAGCTGGGGAGCCGGGGAGATATCGTGTTCCAAAGCAGTGTGCGGCGTGGGCAGGGTCGGTGGCGGAACGGTGTGGGCAGTGAACGGCACGAGCGGTGAGCGCAGATCGGAGGGGACGGCGTGAGCAGAGCAGCGGTACTCGGGGCGGGGTCGTGGGGGACGGCGTTCGCGAAGGTGCTCGCGGACGCGGGCACGGACGTGACCCTGTGGGCGAGGCGGCCCGAGGTGGCCGACGCGATCGTGTCCCGGCACGAGAATCCCGACTATCTGCCCGGGATCGTCCTTCCGTCGACGTTGTCCGCGACCGCCGATCACGAGGCGGCTCTCGACGGCGCCGACATCGTGGTGCTGGCGGTGCCGTCGCAGTCGCTGCGGGACAACCTGCAGGGTTGGGCCGGGGCGATCGGTTCGGACGCCACGCTGCTCAGCCTCGCGAAGGGCATCGAGAGCGTGACGCTGCTGCGGATGAGCGAGGTCATCTCGCAGGTCGCCCAGGTGGATCCGTCCCGCGTCGCTGTCCTGTCGGGGCCCAATCTGGCGCGGGAGATCGCGTTGGGTCAGCCTGCCGCCACGGTTGTCGCGTGTTCCGACGAGGCTCGCGCGCTCGCAGTTCAGAAGGCTTGTGCTACAGGGTATTTCAGGCCCTATACGAACACCGATGTGATCGGTTGCGAGATCGGCGGCGCGTGCAAGAACGTCATCGCCCTGGCGTGCGGGATGGCATCGGGAATCGGATTGGGCGAGAACACGATCGCGACGCTCATCACGCGGGGGCTCGCCGAGATCATCCGTCTCGGTGTCGCGCTCGGCGCGAACGCGGCGACGCTGGCCGGACTCGCCGGGGTGGGCGACCTGGTCGCGACGTGTGCATCGCCGCTGTCGCGCAACCGCTCGTTCGGTGAGCGCCTGGGGCTCGGCGGCTCCCTCGAGAGCGCGCAGGCCGCGACCAACGGGCAGATCGCCGAGGGCGTCAAGTCCTGCACCTCGGTGCGTGCGCTGGCGGCCGCGCACGGCGTCGAGATGCCGCTGACGGACGCCGTCCACCGGGTGTGCCACGAGGGGATGTCCGTGCACGACGCGGTCGGTCTCCTGCTCGGTCGCCGCATCAAACCCGAATAGCTCTCGGGCGACCGCAATCGGCATACTCGGTCGGTTCGATGTGATGCCGCCCTCGACGGTACGGTTTGGGGCGTGAACAATCCGCGTACCAGGGTCGCCGTCGTCTTCGGTGGCCGCAGTAACGAGCATTCGGTGTCCTGTGTCTCCGCCGGCAGCGTCCTGAGGAACCTCGACCCGGACCGGTACGAAGTGGTACCGATCGGCATAACCACGGACGGCGCCTGGGTCCTGGGCTCCACGGATCCCGCGGACCTCGCGATCCGGGACCGGTCGATGCCGACGGTCGACGCGGAGGGTACCGCCCTGGCACTGACCGCGGACCCCACTCGTGCGGGCGCGCTGGTGAGCCTCGACGAGACGCAGGCCGGCCAGGCGCTCGCCTCTGTCGACGTCGTGTTCCCCGTCCTGCACGGCGCGTACGGCGAGGACGGCACGATCCAGGGGCTGCTCGAGCTCGCTGGCATTCCCTACGTGGGCCCCGGCGTCTTGGCCAGCGCGGCGGGCATGGACAAGGAGTTCACCAAGAAGCTGCTCGCGGCCGAGGGTCTGCCGGTCGGCTTCCAGGTGGTGCTGCGCCCGGGCACCCCGACGCTCACCGACGAACAGAAGGAGCGGCTCGGTCTGCCCGTGTTCGTCAAGCCGGCGCGGGGCGGCTCGTCGATCGGGATCACCCGTGTCGCCGACTGGTCGCAGCTGGACGCCGCCGTGGAGCACGCGCGCTCGCACGATCCCAAGGTGATCGTCGAATCCGGTGTCGTCGGCCGCGAGGTCGAGTGCGGTGTCCTCGAGTTCCCGAACGGCGACGTGCGTGCGAGCGTCGTGGCCGAGATCCGTATGCCCGACACGGACGGCGACGAGTCCGCGTTCTACGACTTCGACACCAAGTACCTCGACGACATCTGTGAGTTCGACGTCCCGGCCAAGCTCGACGACGACGTGAGCGCGGAGATCCGAGAACTCGCCGTCCGCGCGTTCCGCGCCCTCGATTGCCAGGGCCTGGCGCGTGTCGACTTCTTCGTCACCGCCGACGGGCCGGTCATCAACGAGATCAACACGATGCCCGGCTTCACGTCGATCTCGATGTTCCCGCGGATGTGGGACGCCGCGGGCGTCGAGTACGCGACGCTGGTCTCCACCCTCGTCGACACCGCACTCGCCCGCGGGACGGGACTGCGCTGAGGCCGGCGCCCGACCGACACGCGAGTTCGGCCCGAGCTCAGCTCGAGCCGAACTCGCCCTGGCAGGGTACTTCTAGGGGTTGGGAACCGGGGCGGGGTCGAGCGGCTTCTGCGGCATCGACGCGGAGATCGCGGCGGAGGCGTCCTGCAGCGGCGTCGGGCCGGATCCGTTCGGAACCGTGAGCGCGACGTAGACGCCGCGGTCCACGGCGTACCACGTGCTCGCGTCGATGCCCTGCGCGGCGCCCGAGATCTCGAACCACTGCACGCCGTCGACGACGTTGAGCACGGACGCCTGGTGGAACTCCGGCGGGCGCTCGAGACCGCACCGCAGCACGACGGGCTCGCCCTCGGACGGCTGCCACGCCGCGGTGGCCTCGGGTGCGGGATCGCGCAGCTCGGCACGGGTGTAGTCGCCCATGTCCTCGGGCAGGTTCTCCATCAATGCGTTGCACTCGGCCGACTGCGCGGCGGGCGCCTGGACGGGGCCGAGGCCGACGGGCTCGGTCACCGGTGTGCGGCCGGCGATGGCAGCTGCGGCGATCACGCCGACGACGAGGGCGACGGGAAGCGCGATGGCTGTCGCGATCAGTGCGGGGCTGCGCTTCTCCTTCTCCTGCGGCTCCGCACGGTGCTGTTCGGTCTGCTCGGATGGGGTGTGTTCGGGTTCGGACATCTCAGTTCTCGGTCGGTGCGGTCGGTGCCGCGATCTGGCAGGTCAGGATTCGGGTGATGCCCTGAACCTTCTTCATGTCGTCGACGACGTCGGACAGTCCGTTCTCGCCGTGTGCGCCCACGCGGGCGATCACGTCGTAGGGTCCGACCACGTCCTCGGCGGAGTCGACGCCCGGGATGCGCGAGAGCGTGGCCGCGACTGCAGCGGCTTTGCCGACCTCGGTCTGAATCAGTACGAAAGCCTGCACCGCGGGTCCGTCCCTTCCCGTCGTCGTGCGCCGGTATCTCGGTAGAGTCTCGAGAGATCCGGGACCCCGGAACGCCGCCTCCGGCATTCCGTGCCGGGATACCGGCCGCAAATTAAAAGGTACCGCAGTCGCGGGACTCGAACCCGTGACCCGGCACGGCTGGACCCATCCACCACCGGGACCGACGCTGGGAGGCCGATCATCGACACCGCAGGACCCAGGCGCGACGACGCCGATCGCACGGTCGCCGACATCGGCGAGTTCGCGGTGATCGGACGGGCGGTCGAGGGCCGCCGGCAGCCGGCGACCACGCTCCTCGGGCCGGGGGACGACGCCGCGGTGGTGCGCGCGGCCGACGGCAGGGTCGCGGTGTCGGCGGACATGCTGGTCGAGGGCCGGCACTTTCGCCTCGATTGGTCCACTCCCGAGGAGGTGGGTCGAAAAGCGGTGGCGCAGAACGGCGCGGACATCGCCGCGATGGGTGCCCGGTCGACGGCCTTTCTGGTGTCGCTGGGCTGTCCCTCCGACACCCCGGTGTCGGTGGCTGCAGGGATCTCGGAAGGAATCGGGCTCGCGGCCGAGGCGCTGGGTGCCGGAGTGGTGGGCGGCGACCTGGTGCAGTCCGACCACGTCGTGGTGTCGATCACGGTGCTCGGGGACCTCGAGGGGCGCGCGCCCGTTCTCCGGTCGGGAGCCGTTCCGGGCGATGTCGTCGCGGTTGCGGGCACGCTCGGGCGGTCGGCCGCGGGGCTCGCGCTGCTGCTCGCCGATCTCGCGCGTCCGGGGGAGGACACCGACGAGGTGTCTGCTGCGCTCGTCGCCGCACACCGGGTGCCGACGCCGCCGTACCGCGCCGGCATCGAGGCCGCCCGCGGTGGCGCGTCGGCCATGACCGACATCTCCGACGGACTCGTCGCGGATCTGGGTCACATCGCGGAGGCGTCCGGAGTCCGGATCCGGATCGACCGGAACCGGATCGAGCTCGATCGGATGCTGGTCGCCGCGGCGCAGCGGGTGGGGGTCGATCCGTGGGACTGGGTCCTGACCGGCGGCGAGGACCACGCCCTCGCCGCGACGTTCCCCGCCGGGACGGCCCCGCCCGACGGGTGGACGGTGATCGGCGAGGTCGCCGGCGATGAGGACGGTCCCGCGGTGCTCGTCGACGGACACCCGTGGACGGTGTCCGGCGGCTGGCAGAGCTTCGACGCGGGATAGGTTGCAGGCATGGCTATCTACGCACTCGGTGATCGCGAGCCGGACATCGCGCCGGACGCATACGTCCATCCCGACGCCGTCGTGATCGGCGCCGTCACGCTGGGGTCGGGCGCCTCGATCTGGCCGCAGGCAGTCCTGCGCGGCGACTACGGCACCATCAGTGTCGGTGCGGGCACCAACATCCAGGACGGCACGATCGTCCACTGCACGTCGATCGACGCCACGATCATCGGCGCCGGGTGCGTCGTCGGACACAATGCGCACATCGAGGGTGCGACGATCGGCGACAACTGCCTCATCGCGTCCGGATCGGTCGTCCTCAATGGATCCGTCGTCGGCGCGGGTTCGGTCATCGGTGCGGGAGCGGTGGTCCCGTTCAAGTTCGAGGTGCCGCCGCGCAGCATGGCGCTGGGCGTGCCGGCGAAGGTCCGCGAGGGGTACGAGGTTCCCGAGGGACACCTCGACCTCAACGTCAAGCTGTACCAGGCCAATGCCGCGTTTTACCGTGACGCGCTGCGCAGGCTCGACTGATGGGGGCCAAGGCGCTGGCCGATCTGGTCGATCCCGGATGGGCGAAGGCCCTCGCGCCCGTCGAGGATCGCATCGCCGAGATGGGGGAGTTCCTGCGCGCGGAGATCGAGGACGGTCGTAGCTACCTTCCCAGCGGGGAGAACGTCCTGCGAGCTTTCACGAACCCGTTCGAGGACGTGCGGGTGCTGATCGTGGGTCAGGATCCGTACCCGACTCCGGGTCATGCTGTGGGACTGAGCTTCTCGGTGGCGCCGGACGTCCGGCCGGTGCCGCGGAGCCTGAACAACATCTTCGCCGAGTACACCGAGGACCTCGGCTACCCGACCCCGTCCAACGGCGACCTCACGCCGTGGACCGAGCACGGCGTGCTGTTACTCAACAGGGTGCTCACCGTCGCGCCCGGTGACGCCGGCTCGCACCGTCGCAAGGGCTGGGAGACGGTGACCGAACAGGCAATCCGGGCACTGGTGGAACGGCAGGCGCCAATGGTGGCGATCCTGTGGGGGCGCGATGCGTCGACGCTGAAGCCCATGCTCGGCGACGTCCCGACCATCGAGTCGGCGCACCCGTCGCCGCTGTCGGCGCGGCGCGGATTCTTCGGGTCGCGCCCGTTCAGTCGCGCCAACGAACTGCTCGCGGATCTCGGTGCGGACCCGGTGGATTGGCGGCTGCCTTGAGGACCGGTTCGTCGTCAGGGTGTCGATCATGACCACACCTGTCGAATCCGTCCGCGTGCTGGACACGGAAGACGGTCAGGTCCTCGAGATCGGCAGGCGGTCGCGCCCGGTTCCCCGCCGGTTCCGGGTCGCGACGGTCGCCCACGAGGCGAACCGAGTGCACCTGCACTCCGACGACGGCCGGATCCTCGCCGCGTCGCCCGGGCAGTTGTCCATCGTCCCGTACCTCGTGCCGGCCCAGGAAAATCCGCACTACGAGGAGCAGGACGAGCGGGCCTTCCTCGATGCTCCGAACCTTCCGGCCGCCGATATCGAGGTGTCGGGTTCGGACGTGCCGCTGAGCGATCCGGTGTTGGGTGAGATCGTCGTGCGAGTGCCGTCGGTCATGGGCTACACGGCGGAGATCCCGGAGGCCGGCAGGTTCGGCGGTCGGCCCGTCGGGGTGCTGTTCGACGGCGTGAGCCGCGCGCGGATCGAAGAGTTGCTACCGGTGGTGCGTGACATCCTGGCGGATCTGACGGCGGTTCACGATGCGGCCGTCGGCTACCTGTGGGAGTGGGGGCGTGACGAAGGCGACACCGACGAAGATCGTGCGCGGTTCGTCGCCGGGTTCGGCGTGGAGGCCGTCACCGTCTACCACTCGGGCGATTTCGGGATCGATCTCTCCGACGACGAGGGATTGTTCGAGCAGGCCTTCATGGATGGCTACTGGCCGAAGGTGCACCTTCGTGCGGACCGGACCCCGGTCGCCGTGACCGTGGAGGCCTGACGGGCGACCGGGATCCGCAGATCGCAACTACGCGTTGCGAACGGACGAGAAGTCCGGGCGGCGCTTCTCGACGAACGCGTCGACGCCCTCGCGTCCGGTCGGGCCGTCGGCGGCCGCGGAGATCGACGCGGTCTCGGCGTCGAGCTGCTCGGACAGCGTGTTGGTGCGGCTGCTCGTGAACAGTGTCTTGATGCCCGAGTATGCAGCGGTCGGTCCGGCGGCGAGGGTGCGCGCCACGCGCAGCGCCTCGTCGTACACCTGATCGTCCTCGACGAGGCGGCTGAGAATTCCGAGACGCACGGCTTCCTCGCCGTTCAGCACCGCGTCGGTGAGGAGGATCTCGCGGGCCCGGGACGCGCCGACGACCCGGGGGAGCGTCCACGACATGCCGCCGTCCGGGGTGAACCCGATGGACGGGTACGCCGGACGCAGCTTGGTCGACGTTCCACCGATCGCGATGTCGGACAGGCACACGATGCTCATGCCGGCGCCGGCCGCCCACCCGTGGACGGCCGCGACGATCGGAACGGTCGTCGCGTCGAGCGCGCGGACGAACTCGTGGAACGCGGCCGCCACCTCGCCGACGAACTCGCCACGCTTCTCCGCCGACGCGAATGCCCGTACGTTGCCGCCCGCGCAGAAGTTCGCGCCGTCGCCGGCGAGTAGCACGGCGCCGATCTCGCTGCCGGCCTCGCGCAGGGCGGTGGTGGCTTCGGTGATTCCGTCGATGTCGAGAGAGGTTCCGTTCGCGGAGGTGGCCACGGCCACCCGCAGGACACCGTCCTCGATGCGGACATTGCTCGGTGCGTCAGTTGCAGTCACGTGAGCACAGTAGCCGCCGGACCCGAACCGACCGGAAGTTCGGTCCCACCTACCGCGACGGATCCGTACCCGACCTGCCTGATCTGCCCCGAAGACGACTGAACCCCCGACACCGAGGGTGTCGGGGGTTCAGTCGAAGACTGTCCTGGTGGCCGAATCAGCCGCGGACGACCTTGCCTGCCTTGAGGCAGGAGGTGCAGACGTTCAGCTTCTGGGTGTTGCCGGGGGCAACCTGAGCGCGAACGGTCTGGATGTTCGGGTTCCAGCGACGGTTGGTACGCCGGTGCGAGTGCGAGACCGACTTACCGAAGCCGGGCCCCTTGGCGCATACGTCGCAGACGGCAGCCATAGTCGCGAACTCCTTGTGATAGTGAAACATTGTCTTGTGCTTGCCTACGAACACGCGAAGTAGAACCACTCGTGCGAGGCAACCCTGCAAGGGTAACCGCATCTGCACGGATTGGCCAAATCATCGGACCCACGGAGAAAACACACACCGTCGGGCCCAAGAACGAAGGACGCGAACGAACGTACACGGTCGCCGCGCTCGGGCCACCACGGGTATGTCGGACCCACCGCTAGGCTTGGCTGCCGGGGCCACCTCTTCTATAGGGAGCGCGTCCCGTCAGCGTGTGGAACCGGTGCAGGGAGAGGACAGGCGATTGCTCGAGGTCCTGGAGACGGTGGACGGCACGGCGCTGCACCGATGGGCCCGCGCCTGTGCCGCCGGTATCGAGAAGCACTGCGACGAGATCAACGACCTCAATGTCTTCCCCGTGCCGGACGCCGACACCGGAACCAATCTGTTGGCGACCATGAGGTCGGCGGTCGACGCACTGTCTTCTCTGGGCAGTGCCGCGGCGAGCGCGTCCGGCGTCGCGAAGGCGCTCGCGCGCGGCGCGGTGACCGGTGCCCGCGGAAACTCGGGGGCGATCCTCTCCCAGGTTCTGCGCGGGGTGGCCGAGGCCGCGGACACCGATCTGATCGATGCCCGGACACTGCGCTCGGCGTTGCGGCATGCCGCGGCCCTCGCGCTCGAGGCCGTGAGTGTTCCGATGGAGGGCACGATCGTGACCGTTCTGGCGGCGGCCGCCGACGCGGCCGAGCAGGGGCACGCGGACGCGCGGCTGTCCGAGATCGCGACGCTGGCCGCGGACGCGGCCGCCGAAGCGTTGATGCGCACGCCGACGCAGTTGGACGTCCTCGGTGCGGCCGGTGTGGTCGATGCGGGCGGCCGCGGGCTGGTCGTCATCCTCGATGCCCTGGTCGAGGTCGTCACCGGGCAGGCCCCGGAGCGTGCCCCGTTCCGGACTCCGGGCGCGGACGAGCGAGACGGCGAGAACACCTGCGTCGTCGACCACGTCGCGCATGCCGTGTCGGGCCAGGACTACGAGGTGATGTACCTGGTCGCGGAGACGGACGCGGACCACATCGCGCGACTGCGCGCGCGGCTGTGCGAACTGGGCGACTCGGTGGTCATCGTCAGTGACGGCAGCGACGGTTCGGCCACCTGGTCGGTGCACGTGCACTGCAGCGACGCCGGTGCCGCGGTCGAGGCGGGGCTGGACGCCGGCCGCCTGCGCGGTGTCCGGATCACGTGTTTCGTGCTCGACGCCACCCGCACCGAACGACCGCGTGAGCTGGGGGCGGCTCCGCGCGCCGTGCTGTCGGTCGTCGAGGGTGAGGGTGCGGCGGAACTGTTCGCGCAGGAGGGTGCGCACGTGCTGCGGTCCGACGGCACGATCACGCGGGCGCAACTGCTCGCCGCGATCCGCGCCACCGGTCACGGTGAGGTGATGGTGCTGCCCAACGGCGCACTCGCCGCCCAGGACCTGGTCGCGGTCGGCGCCCAGGCGCGTGCGGACGACCGGGAGGTCGTGTTCCTGCCGAGCTCGTCGACGGTCCAGGCGCTGGCGGCGATCGCGGTCCACGACGCCGATCGGATCGCGGTCGACGACGCATTCGCGATGTCGGAGGCCGCTGCGGCCACGAGGTGGGGCTCGCTGCGGATCGCCGACGAACGCGCGCTCACCTACGTCGGGACCTGCGAGCCGGGCGACGGGCTGGGGCTGGTCGGTCACGAGGTGGTGGTGATCGAGCGGGACGTCGCGGCGGCGGGATGTCGTCTCGTGGATCTCGTCCTGGGTGCCGGCGGCGAACTGGTGACCATTCTGTTGGGCGCAAAGGCCACCGACGAGCTGGGGGAGCGGGTCGCCGGCTACATCACGTCCCGGCACCCCGGTGTCGAGGTCATGGTTTATACAGGCGGGCAGAGCCGCGACCTGTTGCAGTTCGGGGTCGAGTAGAGGGCGAGTGGATGGCGACTGTGTCGATGCGATGGGCAACGGGGATGCGATGGGCGACGGAACGGGATGCGCGCGGTCAGGAGGACTTGGCATGGCGACGCTGAGCGACCGGCTCGACCACCTGCTGGGTGCGAAGACCGCCGACGCCCTCGGTGAGGCGTTCGACATCCGTTCGGTCGAGGACCTGCTGCGGCACTATCCGCACCGGTACGCGGCGCAGGGTCGGGAACTGACGGAGAAGGAACCCGAGGAGGGCTCCCACGTCACGATCATCGCCCGCGTCGTGTCCGCGGATGTCGTGAACATGAAGAGCCGACGCGGGCAGATGCTCAAGGTCGTACTCGCCGCGGAGTCGCAGAGCGTCGACGTCACCTTCTTCAATCCGCACAAGGTCAAGCACGCGGTCCGCAAGGGGGTGCGCGCGATGTTCTCGGGCACCGTCAAGTACTTCCGGGGCAAGTGGAGCCTGACCCATCCCAGCTACCTGATCCTGCCGGAGCCGGAAGAGTCCGAGGATCCGATCGTGCCCATGGCACACGTGCAGGGCGCCGGGGCGCTGGCCGGGTTGGCGCGCGCCACGCAGGATTCCGGGGCGGCGGTGGACATGTCCATCTTCGATCGCGAACTCATTCCGCTCTACCCGGCCACTCGTGAGGTCGAGAGCTGGACCCTGCTGCGGTGCGTCCGTCAGGTGCTCGATCAGCTCGACGAGGTGGAAGATCCCCTGCCGCGATCGATCCGGGATGAGCACGGGCTGATCGGGCTCGACGAGGCGTTGCGCACGGTCCACCTCCCCGACACCCGTGACGGCATCGCGCGGGCGCAGGAGCGTCTCCGGTTCGACGAAGCCGCGGCGCTGCAGCTGGTCCTGGCCCGGCGTCGGCGGGACGTCGCGGCCCGCGTCGCGCCGCAGTGTCCGGCGAAGCCGGACGGCCTGGCCGCGGAGTTCGACCGGCGGTTGCCGTTCGAGCTGACCGACGGGCAGAAGGAGGTGGCGCAGGAGATTTCCGCCGACCTGGCCTGCCCACATCCGATGAACCGGTTGCTGCAGGGCGAGGTGGGCTCGGGAAAGACGATCGTCGCGCTGCGGGCGATGCTGCAGGCCGTCGACGCTGGGTACCAGTGCGCGCTGCTCGCACCCACCGAGGTGCTCGCCGCGCAGCATGACCGGTCGCTGCGCGCGATGCTCGGACCGCTCGGGATCGCGGGTGAACTCGGCGCCGAGGACCTTGCCACCAAAGTCACCCTGCTGACGGGATCGATGTCGACGGCCGTCAAGCGCGCCGCCCTGCTCGACATCGTGACCGGCGACGCCGGCATCGTGATCGGTACGCACGCGCTGATCCAGGACAATGTCCAGTTCTTCAACCTCGGGTTCGTCGTGGTCGACGAGCAGCATCGGTTCGGCGTCGAACAGCGTGACGAACTGCGCTCCCGGGCCCGTGACGGACTGAGCCCACACCTGCTGGTGATGACCGCGACGCCGATTCCGCGCACCATCGCGATGACGGTGCTCGGTGACCTCGAGACGTCGACGCTCCGGCAGCTGCCGCGCGGCCGCTCGCCGATCGTGAGCAATGTCGTCGCGGCGCGGGAGAAACCGCAGTGGGTGGCCCGGGCGTGGGAGCGGATCCGAGAGGAGGTCGCGGACGGCCGCCAGGCGTATGTCGTGTGCTCGCGGATCGGTGACGGCGACAGCGAAGCCGACATGATCAAGGCGGGCAAGGAGCCGCCGGACACCAAGTCCGCGGTCGAGCTGTTCGACGAGTTGAGGTCCGGTCCCATGCGCGACCTGCGGGTCGGTCTGCTGCACGGGCGGCTGCCGTCGGACGAGAAGGACGCGGTGATGCGCGACTTCTCGGAAGGCGCGATCGACGTGCTGGTCTGCACCACGGTGGTGGAGGTCGGTGTCGACGTCCCCAACGCCACGGTCATGGTGCTCGTCGACGCGGACCGCTTCGGCGTGAGCCAGTTGCACCAGTTGCGTGGCCGTGTGGGCCGCGGTGGCCATCAGGGGCTGTGCATCCTCATCACCGAGATGCTTCCGGGGTCACCTGCCTTCGAGCGGCTCAGTGCCGTCGCAGGCACCAACGACGGATTCGAACTGGCCCAGCTCGATCTGCGGCAGCGGCGCGAGGGCGACATCCTGGGGTCTGCGCAGTCGGGCAGTGTCACGACACTACGACTGCTCTCGCTCCTCGAGCACGAGGACGTCATCGCCGCTGCGCAGGAATTTGCGCGCCGGGTCACCGAGTCCGATCCGGACCTCACCGAGCATCCCGGACTGGCGGCGATGGTGACGTCCGCGCTGGACGCCGAGAAGATCGAATTCCTGGAGAAGTCCTAGCCGGAGAACCGTGCAGGATCCGGCCACGCGGAACCGCACGAACGGTCTGGCGGGTGTCTGTCCAGCACGGTTCTTCTCTTGTTTGCAAACTTGCCAATTTTGCACGTCAGGGGCGAGATTTGTGAAGCTTGCGAAGCATCCCGCATCGTGAGAGGGTGCCTCCGCGGAGTGGCCTGCGGCACGGTACTTTTCTTCCCATGTTCACCAAAGTTCTCGTCGCCAACCGCGGCGAAATCGCGATCCGCGCGTTCCGTGCCGCCTACGAACTGGGCGCCGGAACGGTCGCGGTGTTCCCGTACGAAGACCGCAACTCGGTGCACCGTCTGAAGGCCGACGAGGCCTACCAGATCGGCGAGGTCGGCCACCCGGTCCGCGCGTACCTGTCGGTCGAGGAGATCGTGTCGGCGGCCGAGCGGGCCGGCGCGGACGCGATCTACCCGGGCTACGGGTTCTTGTCGGAGAACCCGGACCTCGCGGCGGCGTGCGCGGCGAAGGGCATCACCTTCGTCGGCCCGTCGGCGGAGATCCTCGAGTTGACCGGAAACAAGGCGCGCGCGATCGCGGCGGCGAAGGCGGCGGGCCTGCCGGTGCTGGCGTCGTCCGAGCCGTCGGCGGATGTCGAGGAGTTGCTCGCGGCCGCGGAGGACATGGAGTTCCCGGTCTTCGTCAAGGCCGTCGCCGGCGGTGGCGGACGCGGCATGCGCCGGGTCGCCGAGCGGGCACAGTTGCGCGAATCGATCGAGGCCGCCTCGCGTGAGGCCGAGTCGGCGTTCGGTGACCCGACGGTGTTCCTCGAGCAGGCGGTGATCGACCCTCGCCACATCGAGGTGCAGATCCTCGCCGACGGCCAGGGCGGGGTGATCCACCTCTTCGAGCGGGACTGCTCGGTCCAGCGCCGTCACCAGAAGGTGATCGAGCTGGCGCCGGCACCGAATCTCGATCCGGCACTGCGGGATCGGATCTGCGCGGACGCGGTCGCGTTCGCGAAGCAGATCGGCTACCAGTGCGCCGGCACCGTCGAGTTCCTCCTCGACACCCGCGGCAATCACGTGTTCATCGAGATGAATCCGCGGATCCAGGTGGAGCACACGGTCACCGAGGAGATCACCGACGTCGACCTGGTGCAGGCGCAGCTGCGCATCGCGTCCGGCGAGACCCTCGAAGATCTGGGCCTGTCCCAGGACGCGATCACGATCCGCGGCGCGGCCCTGCAGTGCCGCATCACCACCGAGGACCCGGCCAACGGATTCCGTCCCGACACCGGCCGCATCACCGCGTACCGCACCCCGGGCGGCGCGGGCGTCCGACTCGACGGCGGCGCGAACCTGGGCGCCGAGGTGGGCGCCTACTTCGACTCGATGCTCGTCAAGCTCACCTGCCGCGGCCGCGATCTAGAGGCCGCCGTCGCGCGGGCCCGTCGCGCCGTCACCGAGTTCCGTATTCGCGGTGTGTCGACGAACATCCCGTTCCTGCAGGCGGTGCTGGACGACGCGGACTTCCGCGCGGGACGCGTCACGACCTCCTTCATCGAGGAGCGCCCGGAGCTGCTGACCCTGCGCAGCTCGGCTGACCGCGGCACCAAGATCCTCAACTACCTCGCGGACGTCACGGTCAACAAGCCGCACGGCGCCCGGCCGACCACCGTGTACCCGCAGGACAAACTGCCGGCGATCGACCTGTCCGCTCCGGCCCCGGACGGCTCCCGCCAGAGGCTGCTGGCGCTCGGTCCCGAGGGGTTCGCGAAGGCACTGCGCGAGCAGAAGGCCCTCGCGGTCACCGACACCACATTCCGCGATGCCCACCAGTCGCTGCTCGCGACGCGCGTTCGTACCTCCGGTCTGCTCGACGTCGCCGGCCACGTCGCGCGGATGACCCCCGAACTGCTCTCGATCGAGGCGTGGGGCGGCGCGACCTACGATGTGGCGCTGCGCTTCCTGCACGAGGACCCCTGGTACCGCCTCGCCGCGCTGCGGGAGGCCGTGCCGAACATCAACCTCCAGATGCTGCTGCGCGGTCGCAACACCGTCGGCTACACCCCCTACCCGGAGAAGGTGACCCGCGCCTTCGTGCAGGAGGCCGCCGACACCGGTATCGACATCTTCCGGATCTTCGACGCCCTCAACAACGTCGACCAGATGCGTCCGGCGATCGAGGCCGTCCGCGAGACCGGCACCACCGTCGCCGAGGTGGCGCTCTCGTACACCGGCGACCTGTCGAACCCGAACGAGAACCTCTACACCCTGGACTACTACCTCCGCCTGGCCGAGGAGATCGTCGAGGCGGGTGCGCACATCCTGGCGATCAAGGACATGGCCGGACTGCTGCGCGCCCCGGCCGCGGCGAAGCTCGTGTCCGCGCTGCGTTCAAACTTCGACCTGCCCGTGCACGTGCACACCCACGACACCCCCGGTGGCCAGCTCGCGACCTACCTCGCCGCCTGGCAGGCCGGTGCGGACGCCGTCGACGGCGCCGCCGCCCCGCTCGCCGGCACCACCAGCCAGCCCGCGCTCTCGGCGATCGTCGCGGCCGCCGCGCACAGCGAACACGACACCGGCATCGACCTCCAGGCCGTGTGCGACCTCGAGCCCTACTGGGAGGCCCTGCGAAAGGTGTACGCGCCGTTCGAGTCCGGCCTGCCGGCCCCGACCGGACGCGTCTACACCCACGAGATCCCCGGCGGGCAGCTCTCGAACCTGCGCCAGCAGGCCATCGCCCTCGGGCTCGGTGACCGGTTCGAGGAGGTCGAGGCCAAGTACGCCGCCGCCGACCGCATGCTCGGCCGCCTCGTCAAGGTCACCCCGTCGTCCAAGGTCGTCGGCGACCTCGCCCTGCACCTCGTCGGCGCCGACGTCGCGGCCGACGAATTCGCCGCCGACCCCGCCAAGTTCGACATCCCCGACTCCGTCGTCGGATTCCTGCGCGGCGAACTCGGCACCCCGCCCGGCGGCTGGCCCGAACCGTTCCGCAGCAAGGCCCTCGAAGGCCGCGGCGCCGCGAAGCCGGAAACCCCGCTGACCGCGGAGGACGAGAAGGGTCTGTCGGGGTCGTCGAAGGAACGCCAGGCCACGCTCAACCGGCTGCTGTTCCCCGGCCCCACCAAGGAGTTCGAGGAGCACCGCGACAAGTACGGCGACACCTCGCAGCTCTCGGCCAACCAGTTCTTCTACGGCCTGCGCCGCAGCGAGGAACACCGTGTCAAGCTCGGTAAGGGCGTCGAACTGCTCATCGGACTCGAGGCCATCTCCGAACCTGACGAGCGCGGCTACCGCACCGTCATGTGCATCCTCAACGGCCAACTCCGCCCGGTGTCGGTCCGTGACCGCTCCATCGCCAGCGAGGTCCCGGCCGCGGAGAAGGCCGACAAGAACAACCCCGCCCACATCGCTGCGCCGTTCGCCGGCGTCGTCACCCTCGTCGTCGGCGAGGGGCAGCACGTCACCGCGGGCGACACCGTCGCGACGATCGAGGCCATGAAGATGGAGGCGGCGATCACAGCACCCCGCAGCGGTATCGTCACGCGCGTTGCCATCGGCGGCGTCCAGCAGGTCGAGGGCGGCGACCTCCTGGCGGTCGTCTCGACACGGGAGACCGCCGGCAACGACTGACGACCAGGCGAGTGAACAGGACTGCAGCGTGACAAGAATCGTCGCCGGCCGTGCCGGAGGCAGACGTTTGAAGGTTCCCGCGAGCGGGACCCGGCCGACGTCCGAACGAGTCCGCGAGGCCCTGTTCAGTTCGCTCGACAGCCGTATCGACCTCGAGGGCGCCGCCGTGCTCGACCTGTACGCAGGTTCCGGCGCCCTCGGGCTCGAGGCGCTCTCCCGCGGCGCCGAGCACGTGTTGCTCGTCGAGTCGGATACGAAGGCGGCCGCCGTCATCAAGCAGAACGTGGCGGACGTCGGCCTGTCCGGTGCGGTCGTGCGGACCGCACCGGTCGCGGCCGTCGTGGGCGGCACGGCGGAACGTGAATACGACGTCGTACTGGCCGATCCGCCGTACGCCGTGAGCGAGGACGCGGTGACTGCCGCCCTCGCCGCGCTGCTGGACAACGGCTGGGTCGGGGAGGGATCGATCGTGGTCGTCGAACGGTCGTCGCGCTCGCCGGAGACGTCGTGGCCCGAGGGCATGCGCGCCGAGCGCGTCAAGCGCTACGGCGAGACCAGAATCGAGGTCGCCACCTGCTACGGTCTGGATTCATGACTGGCGCTGTGTGCCCTGGATCCTTCGACCCCGTGACGAACGGTCACCTGGACGTGATCGGACGCGCCGCGGCGCTGTTCGACGAAGTCATCGTGACCGTGATGATCAACAAGAGCAAGCGTGGTCTGTTCACCGTCGACGAGCGCATCGAGATGCTCGAGGACGCCACCAGCCACCTGTCCAACGTGCGGGTCGCGTCGTGGCACGGACTGCTGGTGGATTACGCCAAGTCGCAAGGGATCTCGGCGATCGTCAAGGGCCTGCGCGGTGCCAACGACTTCGACTACGAGCTGCAGATGGCGCAGATGAACCAGAAGCTCTCGGGTGTCGACACCCTCTTCATCCCGACCAATCCCACCTACAGTTTCCTGTCCAGCTCGCTGGTCAAGGAGGTCGCGACGTTCGGTGGCGACGTGGCGGACATGGTCCCCGAGAAGGTGCATGCGCGGCTGATGAGCAGGATCGCCGAACGGGCCGCCGAGAACTCCTGAACGGGTCGGACGGTCCCGCTCGGCCGCGCCGTCCGGCTGTCGAGCGCAACACAACGGCCGACACACCGGCAGCCGCGGCGGCTGAGCCGCCGCAACTGGGGCAGACTGGATTCCAGCACCAGCGATGGCACTGACGATTGGGGTTGTGCGTGTACCGGGTATTCGAGGCACTCGACGAGCTTGTCGCGATCGTCGAGGAGGCGCGTGGAGTTCCGATGACCGCGGGGTGCGTCGTTCCGCGTGGCGACGTGCTCGAGCTACTGGATGACGTGCGGGACGCGATTCCTGGCGAGCTGGACGACGCGCAGGACGTCCTGGACCACCGGGACAAGCTCGTCGGCGACGCACGCCAGAACGCGGAGCAGACCGTGTCGAGCGCGAACGCGCAGGCGCACGAGACGGTCACCGATGCCCGCGAGAACGCGGACCGCATCCTCGCCGATGCCAAGGCGCAGGCCGACCGGATGGTCGCCGAGGCGCGGTCGCACGCCGAACAGTTGGTGCACGACGCCCGCGACGAGGCGGACGCCACCGTGGCCGAGGGCCAGCGCGAGTACGACTCGGTGACAGGCCGTGCGCGGGCCGAGTCGGACCGCATGATCGAGTCCGGCAAGGCGTCGTACGAGCGGTCGGTCGCCGACGGTGTCGCCGAGCAGGAACGGCTCGTCTCGCAGGCCGAGGTCGTACAGGCCGCCAACGCCGAGTCGGCGCGGGTGATCGATGCGGCCCACGCGGAATCGGATCGCCTGCGTTCGGAGTGCGACCTGTACGTCGACACCAAGCTCGCCGAGTTCGAGGACTTCCTGAACGGCACCATCCGGTCGGTCGGACGGGGTCGGCAGCAGTTGCGGACCGGTACCGGGGTTCCGGACTACGACGCCGGCTACGGCGAACGTCGGCGGTAGTAGGCCCGTAGTACCGGCCTTTCCGGCGACCCCGAATCCGGCCGTCTTCCGGCCGATTTTCTACTGGTTTCCGGCCGATTTCCGGCCGATTTCCTACCGATTTCCTTCCTGGGCACCTGATCGCGTACCGTGGAATGGTTGCCCGTTCCATGTGCTTCCTGAAAGAGAATTCGTTGCCTTCCCATCATCGCAGTTCCTCGCGCCCCACTCGGGACGCGGGTTTCGTGCTGGACACGCTCTCGCTGGGCCGTCGTCCAGGTTCGATGCACACTGTGTCGCGGGTGGTACCGGCTCCCAATCGGATCGGTCTCGACCTGGTCGCGATCGAAAAGGGCACGGACGTGGAGCTCGACCTACGGCTCGAGTCGGTGTCCGAGGGTGTCCTCGTCACCGGGTCCGTTCACGCGGACACGGTGGGCGAGTGCTCACGGTGCCTCGAGCCGTTCACCGACACGGTGGATCTTCACCTCACGGAACTGTTCGCGTACCCGGACAGCGCCACCGAGGAGACCACCGAGGAGGATGAGGTCTACCGGATCGTGGACGACGAGATCGACCTCGAGTCGGTGATCGTCGATGCCGTCGGATTGGAGCTTCCGCTCCAGCCGTTGTGCAGCGACGATTGTGAGGGACTGTGCCCCGAATGTGGCGTTCGCCTGGCGATTGCCGAATCGGGACACAGTCATGAGACAATGGATCCTCGCTGGGCTGGGCTCGCAGCCAAATTCGGTGCAGGATCCGAAGCCAGCAATGCACATGCTGATGCCAGCAAGATCAACGAGGAGAAGTAGACGTGGCTGTTCCCAAGCGCAGAATGTCGCGGTCCAACACGAGGTCGCGACGGAGCCAGTGGAAGACCACTGCGCCCACCCTCATCACCTGCCCCAACCGTGGCTGTGGCGAGAAGACCCTGCCCCACGTCGCGTGCCCGTCTTGCGGCACCTACAAGGGCCGTCAGGTTACCGCCGCGGTCTAGTCTGTTCTGTGGCGCTGTGACCAGCATAAAAAGCAATACAGCACCCGCCGGCGGCGAGGGGGATCACGCATCGCTCCTCGCCGCTCTTGGCGTGCCTCTGCAGGAGCCGCTGTTGACGTTGGCGATCACGCACCGCTCGTACGCGTACGAGCACGGCGGGTTGCCCACCAACGAGCGTCTCGAGTTCCTCGGCGACTCGGTCCTCGGACTGACGATCACCGAGCGGCTCTATCTCGCGCACCCGGAGAAGTCCGAGGGCGAACTCGCGAAGATTCGCGCCAGCATCGTGAACATGCATGCCTTGGCCGAGGTCGCGCGTGGTCTCGGCCCGGGCGGGCTCGGTGCGCATCTACTCCTCGGCAAGGGTGAGGAGATGACGGGCGGCCGTGACAAGCCCAGCATCCTCGCCGACGGCATGGAGTCGCTCCTCGGCGCGATCCACCTGGAACACGGCATCGACACCGCCCGTCGGGTAGTGCTCGACCTGTTCGCCGATCTGCTCGCCCGCGCTCCGAAACTGGGTGCCGGCCTGGACTGGAAGACCAGCCTCCAGGAACTCACCGCGGAACGCGGAGTCGGCGTGCCGGTGTACGAGATCACCGCGACCGGTCCGGACCACGACAAGGAATTCACCGCGACGGTCGTCGTCGCCGGTGGTGCCCTCGGTGTGGGTGTGGGTCGTTCCAAGAAGGAAGCGGAGCAGAAGGCCGCCAGCACGGCCTGGAGTGCGTTGTCCGAGGCGGCCGGGTCCACCGAGGCCGCCCAGTCTTCGGGACCTGCCGGGGCCGACGAGTCCGTCGCCGAGAAGTAACCCTTCGAATCGAGCGAGACGGACCGTGCCCGAACTTCCCGAGGTCGAGGTCGTCCGACGTGGCCTCGAGGCTCACGTCGTCGGCCACACCGTCGACAGGGTCGACGTGCTGCATCCCCGTGCGGTCCGTCGGCACCTGCCCGGTTCGATCGACATGGCCCGTCGGATCGAGGGCGAGACCATCGCCGCCGCTGAGCGTCGCGGCAAGTATCTCTGGCTGATCCTCGAGCCGAGCAACGTCGCGCTGGTCGTTCACCTCGGGATGAGCGGCCAGATGCTCGTGCAGGAACCCTCGGCCGCCGACGAGAAGCACCTGCGGATCCGGGCCCGGCTCGCGTCGGGAACCGACCTGCGCTTCGTCGATCAGCGCACATTCGGTGGGTGGGCGCTCGCCGATCTCGTCACGGTCGACGGCACGGAACTACCGGATTCGGTGGCGCACATCGCCCGCGACCCACTGGATCCGCGATTCGACCCCGACCGGGTCGTGAAGGTGTTGCGGGGCAAGCACACCGAGATCAAGCGGGCCCTGCTTGACCAGACGGTCGTGTCGGGCGTGGGGAACATCTACGCCGACGAGGCCCTGTGGCGCGCCGAAATTCACGGTAATCGCCCGACGGACAAGATCAGTGGACCGCGACTGCGCAGCCTCCTCGAGGCGGTCGAATCCGTCATGACCGAGGCGCTCGCACAGGGCGGCACGTCGTTCGACGCGTTGTACGTCAACGTGAACGGGCAGTCCGGCTACTTCGACCGCTCGCTCGCCGCATACGGGCAGGAGAATCTGCCGTGCCGGCGATGCGGTGCGCCCATCCGGCGCGAGAAGTTCATGAACCGCTCGTCGTACAGCTGTCCCAAGTGCCAGCCGCGGCCCCGCCTCGTTCGCGGATGAAGCGCATGCCCCTGACCGAGTCACAGCTCTCCGCATTGCCCGAAGGCTGGTGCGCCACTGCCCGGCCCAGTGAAGAATGCGACATGTCGCACTCGGGGATCGCAGAGGAAGTCGCTGTAGAAGTGTCAGCCGAGCATCCGTTGTTCGGGGTGGCGGTTGAGGTGGTAGCGCACGATGTCGCCTTCGACGACGTTCTCTGCCAGCACGTGGAGGATCCCGAACGCTTCACCGAGGTGCATTTGACCTGGGCGCGACGAGCGGAGAGCTTCGGGCTGCCCTCGATCGAGTGCGACGGTGGATGGGCGGATTTCCTTCGGCTGCAACAGGCGATATCCGCCGTGACCGAATCTGCTGCCGAGGAAGAGCGGCTCGGGCTTCGGGAGCCGATGACGGAGGCGGGCACACCGTCCCGACCGATTGTCGTGCGGGCCCCGGCAAGTGGACTCGACTCCGAGTAGGGCAGTGCGGACGCATGCGCTGGGAGCACGCGACTACCTGTACGACCAGGGCAGGTTCACGAACCGTTCGTCGTGCAGCTGTCCCAAGTGCCGGCCGCGGCCCCGGTCGATTCGCGGATGACATCGGCGATCACCCTCGCCGCGGCATCGGCCCGCGATTCGGGCAACCGCGCGTAGCCGCACAACAGTCCGCGCGGGCCGTCGTCGCGTATCCGATACGCCCCCAGCCCCCGAACCGTCACTCCCCGTCGTTCCAGTTCCGCCGCGATCGCGGCATCGTCGACCCCGTCGGGCAGGCGCAGCGCCACGTGCAATCCTGCCTCGACGCCGCTCGGCTCGACGTCGGGCAGGTGTCTGCGCAGGCTGTCGACGAACGACCGTCTGCGGGCCGAGTAGGTTCGCGCGGCACGGGCCAGATGCCTGCTGAGCGAGCCGGATTCGATGAACCGTGCGAGAGCGGCGGAGGTGATCGTGGAGGCGGATTCCCCGCTGATCTGCAGCGCCTGGCGGACCGCGGTCAGCATCGGTCTCGGCGGGACGAGCCACGCGAGCCGTAGGGCGGGGGACAGGATCTTCGATGCGGTACCGACGTACGCCACGCAGTCGTGGCCCCCGTCGATCGACCGCAGCGCCGGCAGTGTCGAAACGCCGTATCGGAATTCGCCGTCGTAGTCGTCCTCGATCAGGAGGCGATCCGCGGTGAGTGCATCGGAGACGAGTCGTGCGCGGCGTGCGGCCGGCATCCGTGCACCGATCGGATACTGGTGTGCCGGTGTGCAGTACACCGCAGCGTCGGTCTGCCGGATCAGCGCCGGGTCCAGGCCGTCGTGGTCGACCGGGACCGGGCGGACGAGCGCGCCCGCGGATTCGAGGGTGTGTCGCGCCCTCGAGTATCCGGGTTCCTCGAATGCGAGATGACGGCCGGACAGTCCGCGGGCCGCGGCGAGGGCGCGAAGTGCCGACAGCACTCCCGGCACGATCACGAGTTCGTCCGGACGAACGGCGATCCCGCGGGTCCGACGCAGGTGCACCGCGAGCGCCTCGCGCAGAAGCAGGTGTTCGTCCGGCCCCGGAACGCGGTGGGGGACGGGTGCGGAGGTCACGCCGCGCCACGCGCTGCGCCAGTCCCGGTCCGAGATGAGGCCGGTGTCGGGGTATCCGGGGGAGAGATCGATCGTGTTGTCCCGGTGGTCGTTCGGCGCATTCTCGTCGGGAAGGACGGTCGGCGCGACGTGCGAACCGACGCCGGCACGGGCCGCGGCGTCGGCGCCGGGAGCGATCCGGGTATCGGACCCGGCCCGGGTGAGCACGTAGCCCGCGGCCGCCAACTCGTCGTAGGCGTCGACGACCACCGTCCGTGAGATCCCGAGATCGGCGGCCAGGGACCGTGAGGCGGGGAGGACGTCTCCCGGGCCGAGGGCGCCCGTGCGCACGGCCTCCACGATCGCGGCGGCGACGCGCCGGCGCAGAGGTTCGCCGGCCGGCGCGAGTTCGAGATGCAGGTGTACATCGCGCGAGGTGCGGGCCATGCCGTCACAATACTGGTCTGCAATGATCGCCGATTCTGGTTCTGTATACGAGACCGGAATTGGGCCAGGCTGGAACCGTGACTACAACTACCCCCGAACTGGGGCGAATCCGCCGACTTCCCGAACGCTCCCGCCCCGACCGCGCCGACCTGGACGCCGTGCTGGACGCGGCGGCCGTCGGCACCCTCGCGACGGTCGTCGACGGCCTCCCGTGGGCCGTGCCGATGCTGTACGCGCGCGTCGGTGACCGGATCCTGCTGCACGGATCGACCGGTGCCGGTGCACTCAGGCATGTCGCGGCCGGCGCACCCGCCGCCCTGAGCATCACGCTGCTCGACGCGATCGTGGTGGCCGACAACCTTTTCAACTCCTCGGCGAACTACAGGTCGGCGGTGGTGCGGGGAAACCTCGAGCGGGTTCCCGACGACGTGGCCGAGACCGCCCTCGTCGCGCTGTCCGACGCCCTCATACCCGGGCGCAGCGGCGAGGTCCGGGAATCCACCCGCAAGGAGCTTGCGGCGACCCTGACGATTGCGTTGCCGATCGATCCGGGGCAGTGGACGGTCAAGGCCCGTTCCGGCCCGCCCGGCCCGGGCGATGGGAATCCTGACGTCTGGGCGGGACTGGTTCCGATGCGAACGATTGCGGCAGAGCCGGTCCGGGCGACCTGGGTCCGTGACGACGTGCCGGTCCCGGCGTCGGTGCGCGCGCTCACAGCGAGGCACGAGGGCGTGTAAAGATCGTGTCAATGACCTCGGATGGCGGCGTCAGTAGAGCGTAAGAGCGACGGCTGCATGGCAGAAACGGGTGCACGCTCCACAGTGAGCGTCGAGATGCGGCGCCCTGATCCATGAGGAAGTCGAAGAGGAACGCCATGGCTGATATGGCCTACGTCGGGTTGATCATCGGTGTTTTCACCGTCTGCGCGCTCGTGCTGCGAGGTCTTCAGGCGCGGAGCATGCGGTGACCGTCGCGGGGACGGTCACCGTAGCCGTCGTCGTGATCGCCGCTGCCCTGGTGATCTACCTGCTCATCGCGCTCCTGAACCCCGAGCGGTTCTAGTCTCCGAGAGGTCATACCCACATGAATCCCGCTCTCGCAGCGGGACTGCAGATAGCACTGGTCGTGGCCGTGCTTGCGATTCTGTATGTCCCCGTCGGTGACTACATGGCGAAGGTCTACACCACCGACACAGATCTCCGATCGGGCGATCTGCGCATCGAGTCCCTGCTGTACCGGCTCTGCCGGATCAACCCCCGTGCCGAACAGACCTGGTACGGCTACGCCGGAAGCCTGCTCGGGTTCTCGGCCGCGAGCGTCGTGTTCCTCTACTTCCTGCAGCGCGTGCAAGGAGTACTACCGCTGAACGGCGGGCTCGAAGGTGTGAGTCCGGCCGTGGCCTTCAACACGGCGGCATCCTTCGTCGCGAACACCAACTGGCAGTCGTACGTACCCGAGACGACGATGAGCCACCTCACCCAGTCCGCCGGCCTGGCGGTGCAGAACTTCGTCTCCGCGGCGGTCGGTATGGCGGTGGCCGCGGCCCTGATCCGTGGATTCGTCCGCGTCTCGCGCGGCGGTGAAATCGGCAACTTCTGGGTGGACCTCACCCGCGGCTGCCTGCGGATCCTGCTGCCCATTGCGTTCGTGATCGCGCTGATCCTGCTGAGCCAGGGCGTGATCCAGTCGTTCCATACCGGATTCGCGTCGACCGGGCTCGACGGAAACGGCGTCACCAACGCGCTGGCGCCCGTCGCGTCACAGGAAGCGATCAAGGAACTCGGCACCAACGGCGGCGGCATCCTGGCAGCCAACTCGGCGCACCCGTTCGAGAACCCGACCCCGCTCACCAACATCGTCGAGATCCTCGCGATCCTCCTCATCCCGGTGAGCCTGACGCGCACGTTCGGCACCATGGTCGGTGATCGCCGGCAGGGCCTGACGCTGCTCGCTGTCATGTCGACCCTGTACTTCGGACTGCTCGCGGTCACCCTGGCCGCCGAGTCCGGGGCGCGCGGTGTCGCGGCCACCGCGGCCGGTTCGATGATGGAGGGCAAGGAAGTGCGGTTCGGAATCCCCGGATCGGCGCTGTTCGCGGTCACCACGACCGGAACCAGCACCGGCGCGGTGAACTCTGCGCACGACAGTATGTCGCCGCTCGGCGGCGGCGCCGTGCTGCTCAACATGCTGCTCGGTGAGATCGCTCCCGGCGGTGTCGGTACGGGTCTTTACGGCATCCTCGTGCTCGCACTGATCGCGGTGTTCGTCGGTGGCCTGCTGGTCGGCCGGACGCCCGAGTACCTCGGCAAGAAGCTGGGACAGCGTGAGATCACCCTCGCGGCGTTGTCCGTGCTCGTGATGCCCGCCCTGGTGCTGATCGGCACCGGGATCACCGTGATCCTCGGATCCACCGTCGGATACCTCGGCAACAGCGGCGATCCGGGCACGCCGGGATCCATCCACGGATTCAGCGAGGTGCTCTACGCGTTCGCGTCGGCGTCGAACAACAACGGCAGTGCCTTCGGTGGCCTCACCGTGACCAGCGACTGGTTCCAGTCGGCCCTCGGTGTGTGTATGCTGCTCGGCCGCTTCCTGCCGATCCTCTTCGTCCTGGCGCTCGCGGGATCGTTGTCCGCACAGCGCAAGACACCTGCCGGCGCCGGCACCCTGCCCACGTCCGGCCCCATGTTCGCGGGCCTGCTCACCGGCACCGTCGTGCTGGTCGCGGCCCTCACCTTCTTCCCGGCCCTGGCACTCGGGCCCATCTCGGAGGCCCTGCAATGAGTCTGCGGACTGACATGAACGTGAAACCGATCGACGTCGTACCCGACGTGACCCTCGAAGACGCTGCTCACGGACGCTCGCCCGTCAAGGCGGGAATCTTCAGCCCGCGCCAGTTGATCACGTCGCTCCCGGGTGCGGTGCGCAAGCTCGATCCGCGCCATCAGGCACGGAACCCCGTGATGTTCGTCGTCCTGGTCGGGTCCGTCGTGACCACGGTGATGGCGATCGCGCAGCCCACGCTGTTCTCGTGGCTGATCACCGCCTGGCTGTGGTTCACCGTGCTGTTCGCCAACCTCGCCGAGTCGGTGGCCGAGGGCCGCGGCAAGGCCCAGGCGGCGAGCCTACGAAAGGTGAAGCAGGACACGGTTGCTCGACGGCTGACCCTGTCCGGGGCGATCGAGGAGGTATCCGCCACCCAGCTCGCGATCGGCGACACCGTCGTCGTCGAGGCCGGACAGTCGATCCCCGGCGACGGGGACGTCGTCGAGGGCATCGCGACCGTCGACGAGTCCGCCATCACCGGCGAATCCGCTCCCGTCGTGCGGGAATCGGGAGGTGACCGGTGTGCGGTGACCGGTGGCACGACGGTCCTCTCGGACCGGATCGTCGTACGGATCACGTGTGCGCCCGGCCAGTCGTTCGTCGACCGGATGATCGCACTGGTCGAGGGGGCGTCCCGGAAGAAGACGCCCAACGAGATCGCGCTCAACATCCTGCTGGCGTCGCTCACGATCATCTTCCTGCTCGCGGTGGTCGCGATCGGCCCGATGGGGCAGTACGCCGGTCAGGAGCAGGATCCGATCAAGCTGATCGCCCTGCTGGTGTGCCTGATCCCCACCACGATCGGTGCGCTGCTGTCCGCGATCGGTATCGCGGGCATGGATCGCCTCGTGCAGCGCAACGTCCTGGCGATGTCAGGTCGGGCGGTGGAGGCAGCCGGCGACATCGACACGCTGCTGATGGACAAGACCGGCACCATCACCTTCGGCAACCGTCGCGCGACGGCGCTGTACCCGGCACCGGGCCGTTCGGACATCGAACTGGCCTCGGCCGCAAGGCTGTCGAGTCTCGCCGACGGAACTCCCGAGGGGCGCAGCATCGTCGACCTGTGTGCCGACCGGTTCGGGCTCGCGGCCGACTCGTCGGAGGACGAGCGTGGGGGCGAGTTCGTGCCCTTCACCGCGCAGACCCGGATGAGCGGACTGGATCTCGCGACCCCGGTCGGTTCGCAGCAGATCCGCAAGGGCGCCGGCGACGCGGTGCTGGCCTGGGTGGCCGGCTACGGCGCCGTGGTCGATCCCGCTGTCACCGATTCCGTGGAGAAGGTGGCCCTCGGGGGCGGCACGCCGCTCGTCGTCGCCGTGGCCGAGCAGGGAACCGCGACGGTTCTCGGCGTGATCGCGTTGACCGATGTGGTCAAGCCGGGCATCGCGGAGCGGTTCGCGGAACTGCGGGCCATGGGTATTCGCACGGTCATGGTGACCGGTGACAACCCGCTCACCGCTCGGGCGATCGCGGAGGAGGCCGGGGTCGACGACTTCATGGCCGAGGCCACGCCGGAGGACAAGCTCGAACGGATTCGCGCGGAACAGGAGGGCGGGCGCCTGGTCGCGATGACCGGCGACGGCACCAACGACGCCCCGGCGCTGGCGCAGGCCGACGTCGGTGTCGCGATGAACACCGGGACGTCGGCGGCCAAGGAGGCCGGCAACATGGTGGATCTGGACTCGGATCCCACCAAGCTGATCGAGGTCGTCGAGATCGGCAAGCAGTTGCTGATCACCCGCGGCGCCCTGACGACCTTCTCCCTCGCCAACGACCTCGCGAAGTACTTCGCGATCCTGCCGGCGCTGTTCAGCAGCATCTACCCACAGCTCGCGGTGCTCAACATCATGCACCTCGCGAGCCCGCAGTCCGCGATCCTGTCGGCAGTGATCTTCAATGCCCTCGTCATCGTCGGCCTGATCCCGCTGGCCCTCAGGGGAGTTCGCTACCGGCCGGCGGCGGCGTCGAAGCTGCTCGGACGAAACCTGTTGATATACGGTCTCGGCGGTGTCATCACCCCCTTCGTCGGCATCTGGCTGATCGACCTTCTCGTCCGTCTCGTTCCTGGAATCGGGTGATCGACCAATGAGATTCGCAATCGGATTTCTCAAGCAGGTGTGGGCGGGACTGCTGGTCCTGCTGGCGTTGACCGCGATCGTCGGTGTGCTGTATCCGGCCGCGGTGTGGGGCGTCGGACGAATCAGTTCAGGATCGTCGGAGGGCTCGCCGGTGTCCGACGCGTCAGGCTGCGTCGTGGGCAGTCGCTGGATCGGGGTCGACCCGCAGGTGGCGGCCGGTGAGCCGGATCCGTTCTTCCACAACCGGGTCGTCGGCTCGGTCGCGAACGACGATCCCTTCGCGCCCGGTGACCCGGCCGCGGCCCTGCCGAGCAATCAGGGGCCGAGCAGCGAGGTGCTCGCGCGCTTCGTCGAGGAGCGGCGCGCCGCGGTCGCCGAGCGCGAGGGCGTGACACCGCAGGACGTGCCGGTCGACGCCGTGACGGGATCCGGGTCCGGTATCGACCCGCACATCTCGCCCCAGTATGCGGCGCTGCAGGTTCGACGGGTCGCCGCGGCCAACGGTCTGAGCGAGGACCGCGTCCGTGACCTCGTCGCCCAGTACACTGAGGGCCGCCAGCTGGGGTTCCTCGGCGCGGAACGGGTGAACGTGCTCGAACTCAACCTCGCGCTCGGTCTCACCGCGCCTGGATGCGGTGCGGCGTCCTCGGGTGAATGATGGCGGTGTGAGCAGTTCCGAGAAGCCCGGTGCGCCGCCCCTCGGTGAGCGGCGAAGTCGTCGCCGAGGCGAGCTGAGGATCTACCTCGGTGCGGCGCCGGGTGTCGGCAAGACCTACGCGATGCTCGGCGAGGCGCACCGACGCCGCGAGCGCGGCGGAGACGTGGTCGCGGCCGTGGTGGAAACCCACGGCCGCGCCCGTACCGCCGAGCAGCTCTCAGGTCTCGAGGTCATCGAACCCAAGTACATCGAGTATCGGGGCACCGCGATGCCGGAACTGGACGTCGAGGCCGTGCTGGCCCGGCGCCCGGCGGTGGTCCTGGTCGACGAGCTCGCGCACACCAACACCCCGGGCAGCCGCAACGAGAAGCGCTGGCAGGACGTCTACGAGTTGCTCGACGCCGGCATCGATGTGCTCTCGACACTCAACGTCCAGCACCTCGAGAGCCTCAACGACGTCGTCCAGCAGATCACCGGCGTGGTGCAGCAGGAGACCGTCCCCGACGAGGTGGTGCGTGCCGCCACCCAGGTCGAGCTCGTGGACATCACGCCGGAAGCGTTGCGACGCAGGCTCTCTCACGGAAACGTCTACTCCGCGGAGAAGGTGGATGCGGCGCTGGGGAACTACTTCCGGCGCGGAAACCTCACGGCCCTGCGTGAACTCGCGCTGCTGTGGGTGGCCGACCAGGTGGATGCCGCGCTCGCGAAGTACCGTGCCGAGAACAAGATCACCGACACGTGGGAGGCCCGCGAGCGGGTGGTCGTGGCGGTCACCGGCGGCCCCGAATCGGAGACCCTGGTCCGGCGGGCGAGCCGCATCGCGAACAAGGCCAGCGCCGAGCTGATGGTCGTGCACGTCGTGCGCGGCGACGGCCTCGAGGGCGTCGCCGCAGCCGAGATGGGCAGGGTCCGCAAACTGGCGGGGAGCATCGGAGCGAGCCTGCACAGCGTCGTCGGCGACGACGTCCCCACGACGCTGCTCGAGTTCGCCCGCGAGGTCAACGCGACCCAGTTGGTGATCGGGACCTCCCGGCGCTCCCGGTGGGCCCGCATCCTCGACGAGGGCATCGGTGCGTCGATCGTCCAGCAGTCCGGGAAGATCGACGTCCACATGGTCACGCACGACGAGGCCGCGACCCGACACCGCATCTCGATCCTGGGTCGCGGTGAACGGAGGCTGATGTCGTGGCTGGCCGCCGTCGTCGTGCCGTCGCTCGCGGCCGTGCTCATGGCCGTGATCGACAGGGTGGCCGGTGTCGGCGGGCAGAACGCGCTGTTCTTCGTCGTCGTGCTGGCGGTGGCGCTGCTCGGCGGTGTGGGGCCGGCGATCCTGTCGGCCCTCATCTCGGGGCTGTTGCTCAACTACTTCTTCACCGCACCGCTCTACAGCTTCACGATCGCGCAGCCCGACAACTTCATCACCACGATCGTGCTCCTGGTGGTGGCGGTCGCCGTCGCGGTGCTGGTCGACGCCGCCGCCAAGCGCGCCCGGGAGGCGCGTCGGGCCTCGCAGGAGGCCGAGCTGCTGGCACTGTTCGCGGGGTCGGTGCTGCGCGGCGCGGATCTTCCGGCGCTTCTCGAGAAGGTGCGGGAAACCTATTCGCAGACCGGTGTCAGCGTCATCCGGCGCGGTGAGGGCGTCATCAGCTCGGCGGGCACGTCGGCGCCGGGCACCGTCGACGAGGCCGGAACGGCGTGCGAGGCGGGCGACGGCGAGTACACCCTGCTGCTCGCGGGCGGTGAACTCGGCGCCCGGGACCGCAAGGTGCTCGGTGCCGTGGCCAACCAGGCTGTCG
Source organism: Rhodococcus sp. AG1013 (assembly GCF_003350365.1). Lineage (NCBI taxonomy): Bacteria > Bacillati > Actinomycetota > Actinomycetes > Mycobacteriales > Nocardiaceae > Rhodococcus > Rhodococcus sp. AG1013. The sequence continues at coordinate 3,690 of NZ_QQAT01000013.1, read as the reverse complement.
GCCTGATCCGGCAGCGGCAGCTCGCGGAGGAGGCCAGCCAGGCGAACGCCCTCGCGGAGGCCGATCGGCTGCGCCGCTCGCTCCTGTCGGCAGTCAGCCACGACCTGCGCACCCCGCTCGCCGCAGTGAAGGCGGCGGTGTCGAGCCTGCGCAGCGACGACATCGAGTTCTCGCCCGAGGACACCGCCGAACTGTTGGCCACCGTCGAGGAGTCGACGGATCAGCTCACCGCGCTCGTCGGCAACCTGCTCGACTCGTCGCGGCTCGCGGCCGGCGTGGTGAAGCCGACGCTGCGGCGGGTGTACCTCGAAGAGGTGGTTCACCGGGCCCTCGTCGGCGCCGGGTTCGGCGGGCCAGCCTCGGCGCGACGTGTACGGGACCAGGTGAAGGTCGAGGTGGGGGACGCCGTGGTGATGGCCGACGCCGGCCTGCTCGAGCGAGTCCTGGCGAACCTCGTCGACAACGCGTTGCGCTATGCACCCGACGAACCCGTCCGGATCGGTGCGGCCCGAGTGGGGGACCGGATGACGATCACCGTCGCCGACACGGGGCCCGGCCTGGCACGCGGCACCGAGGATCAGGTGTTCGACGCCTTCCAGCGGTTGGGCGATCGGGACAACACGATAGGAGTGGGGCTCGGTTTGTCGGTGGTCAAGGGATTCGTGGAGGCGATGGGGGGCACGGTCGGTGTGACGGACACGCCGGGCGGCGGCCTGACCATGGTGGTCGAACTGGCGGCAGACTCGGGAGACTCGGTGGAGTCGGCCGATGAAGGGGGAGGCGTTCGATGACGCGGGTACTGGTGGTCGACGACGAACCACAGATTCTGCGCGCACTGCGGATCAACCTCAGTGTGCGCGGCTACGAGGTCACGACAGCCTCGACCGGCGCGGCTGCCCTGCGGGCGGCGGCAGAGCGGCACCCGGAGGTGGTGGTGCTCGATCTCGGCCTGCCCGACATGGACGGCATCGAGGTCCTCGCCGGACTGCGGGGCTGGTGTACGGCGCCGGTCATCGTGTTGTCGGCCCGGACCGACTCGTCGGACAAGGTGGAGGCCCTCGACGCCGGCGCCGACGACTACGTCACCAAGCCGTTCGGAATGGACGAGTTCCTCGCCCGTCTGCGGGCCGCGGTCCGGCGTGGTGCGGCAGCGGCGGAGACCAGCGAGCCGGTGGTCGTCACCGACTCGTTCACGGTGGACCTGGCAGCGAAGAAAGTCACGCGAGATGGGGCCGAGGTGCACTTGACGCCCACCGAATGGGGGATGCTCGAGATGCTCGTCCGCAACAAGGGCAAGCTCGTGGGGCAGAAGGAGTTGCTCCGTGAGGTGTGGGGTCCGGCGTACGCCACCGAGACCCACTACCTGCGGGTTTACCTTGCCCAGTTGCGGCGCAAACTTGAGGTGGACCCGTCCAAGCCGCGGCATCTGCTCACCGAGACCGGGATGGGATACCGGTTCCAGGAGTAGCGCTACCGGTCGGTTTCGGACTGGCGTCGGGGACGGTCGTCCTTCATAGTCCCAGGAGTGGACTCTCTTGTGGACGTCGTCACCGACATCAACGACACGTACTGGTACGTCGTCATCGCGCTGCTCGTCGGGTTGGGGCTGTACTTCACCGTTCGCTCCCGATTCGTCCAGGTGCGGCTGCTGCCGGACATGTTGCGGTCGGTGGCGGAACCCGCTGAGACGCTTCCCGACGGGCGCAAGGGAATCTCGGCGTTCCGCGCCTTCTCGATCTCCGCGGCGTCCCGCGTGGGGACGGGAAACATCGCCGGCGTCGCGATTGCGATCAGCGTCGGTGGGCCCGGCGCGGTGTTCTGGATGTGGGTGATGGCGATCATCGGCGCCGCGAGCGCATTCATCGAGTCGACGCTCGCACAGGTCTACAAGGTCCGCGACGAGGACGGCGGATTCCACGGCGGACCGGCCTACTACATGCTGCACGGACTTCGCCGCCGATGGATGGGTGTCATCTTCGCGGTCGTGATCACCGTGACCTACGGCTTCGTCTTCAACGCGGTGCAGACCAACTCGATCGTCGACGCGGTGTCGACCTCGCTCGACTCGGAGGGCCGCGGCATCGCGGTGGCCGTCGGACTCGTCGTCGCCGCGCTCACCGCGGCGGTGATCTTCGGCGGCGTGCGCCGGATCTCGTCGGTCTCGCAGGTGGTGGTGCCGGTGGTGGCGGGCGGGTACCTGGTGCTCGCGCTCGTCGTCGTCGCGCTCAACATCACCGAGGTGCCCGGGATGATCCGGCTCATCGTCGAGAACGCGTTCGGCATCAGCGAGGTGGTCAGTGGCGGGTTCGCGGCAGCCTTCATGAACGGCATCCGTCGTGGCCTGTTCTCGAACGAGGCGGGCATGGGCTCGGCGCCGAACGCGGGCGCCACCGCGGCGGTGTCGCACCCGGTCAAGCAGGGACTGGTTCAGAGTCTCGGCGTGTACTTCGACACGCTGCTGGTGTGCACGGCGACGGCGTTCATCATCCTGCTGTCGAATCCCGAGTACGGCACCAAGGCGGGTGCGTCGCTGACCCAGAACGCCCTCAGCGCGCAGCTCGGCGGCTGGACCGTGCACTTCCTCACCGTCGCGATCTTCTTCCTCGCGTTCACCTCGGTGATCGGCAACTACTACTACGGCGAGACCAACATCGAGTTCCTCACCGGGTCCCGGCGCGTGCTCAACGGCTTCCGCGCACTGGTCGTCGTGTGCGTGTTCGCCGGCGCCATCGGTTCGCTGCCGCTCGTGTGGGCGCTGGCCGATCTGGTCATGGGCGTCATGGCGACCGTCAATCTCGCGGCGCTGCTGCCGCTCTCGGGCATCGCGTTCCTGCTCTTCAAGCACTACACCAGTCAGCGTGCGGCCGGCAAGGATCCATCCTTCCAGCGTGACGATCTGCCCGAGATCTCGGGCATCCAGGTGTGGGACGAGGCCCCGGCGGATGGCAGGATCTCCACTCATGGCTGAACAGACTCCTGCCCCCGCGCCCACCGAACTGTGGGTGGAGCGCACCGGTACCCGCCTCTACACGGGCCGCAGTGCCCGCGGGGCCGAGGTGCGCATCGGATCGGAATCCGTGGACGGGGTCTTCACCCCCGGTGAGCTGCTGAAGATCGCGCTCGCGGCCTGTTCCGGGATGAGCTCCGACTTCCCGCTCTCCCGCCGACTGGGTGACGACTACGACGCGACCATTCGGGTTTCCGGTGCCGCGGACCGCGAGAACGAGGTCTACCCGCAGCTCGACGAGGTTCTCGAACTCGACCTCAGCGAACTCGACGCGGAGGCACAGGAACGCCTCATCGCACTCGTCGAGCGTTCGGTCGACAAGGTCTGCACCGTCGGCCGCACGCTCAAGGCGGGCACGAAGGTGACGCTGTCGATCACGCGGGAGTAGACCTTCCGCGCCTGACGGACGGCTCTCGGGAAACACGCGCCTATGCTGCGCGTGGTCCGGCCCGGTTGTGTGCCGGGATGGGCTTCTTGTAGGGGTCGACCGAACTCGGTGGTGTGAACCACGGTTGCCGGTCGGGGCCGATCTCGACGTCCCAGTGCGAGTGGTGGAGTAGTCGGTGGTGGTAGCGGCACAGCAGCACCAGGTTGTCGAGGTCGGTGGGTCCGCCGTCGGCCCAGTGTTTGACGTGGTGGCCTTCGCAGTGTGCGGGTGGTGCGCCGCAGCCGGGGAAGGCGCA